>NZ_CP127294.1:8729166-9047083 GCF_030285625.1 Amycolatopsis sp. 2-15 | reverse complement strand
ACTTTTCCCAGG
The DNA here is from genome assembly GCF_030285625.1 of Amycolatopsis sp. 2-15. Lineage (NCBI taxonomy): Bacteria > Bacillati > Actinomycetota > Actinomycetes > Pseudonocardiales > Pseudonocardiaceae > Amycolatopsis > Amycolatopsis carbonis. The sequence goes on along the minus strand of NZ_CP127294.1, from coordinate 9,047,071 downwards.
TCAGCCGTGCGAAGCGGAAGACAATATCGTCGGGCGGGATTGGTGTACGATTCTTTGGCCCAGCTGACCGCAGCGATCGATAGGCACAGACAAGTTGACCTCGACCACCGCCGTGCAGTACGCAACTTGCGCCGTGCACGTGCAAAGTCCCGGGAAGCAGCACGCCGGTGATCACGGTGCAAGGTCTGCACGGTCGTGTCCTCACGGGGTCGATCGCGCGGGTCGGCGGAATGCCGTGGACCGTTCCGGGAGCACCGGAAGCCGCCCACGGGCAGCCACGACGCGGGACAGGGAGTCACTTTCGTGACCGTTGCAGGAGATGGCCAGGTGCCTGTTGAGAAGCTGCTCGGCCGCCCGCCCCGGCGACCGAGCCGGTCCTCGGGCTGGCGAGCGGCGCTGCGCTGGCGGGACTGGAGCATTCCCGTCAAGCTCTCGGCGGTGACGCTGGTCCCCATCGTCCTCGCGCTGGTGCTCGGCATTACCGCGATCGTGGGACAGGTCAGCCGGTCCGGTGACTACGAGCGGATCGACAAGCTGGTCGGCCTGAGCACCCAGCTGCGCAACCTCACCGACGGTCTGCAGAAGGAGCGCACGCTCACCGCGGCGCAGCTGTCCGGGGGCACCGCCGGCATCACGCCCGAGCTGAGGGCCGCTCGCGCGGCCACCGACGCCGCGGTCGAACCATTCATCACGGCGGCGAACCGCGTCGGTGGGTCCGAGTCCAGTGTGTCCGGTGCCGTGAACTCGGCGACCGCGCAGGTCAACGAGATCGCCGTGATCCGCCAGCAGGTCGGCGCCGGTCTGCTCGACGCCGCCGAGGCGGTGGGCGACTACAACGCCGTGACCGGTGCCCTCATCGGCGCCGACACCGCGGTGGCCGCCGGCGCCAGCGCCGACGCGCTGGGCGGCACGGCGAACGCCCTGCACGACCTCGAGGCCGCCAAGGAGCAGGTCTCGGTCAGCCAGGCGCTGGTGTCGTACGGCATCTCCAAGGGCACGCTGGAACCGCAGCAGCTCAGCGACGTCCGCGACGCCGAACTGCGGTACGACGACCGTATCGACGACTTCAACGCGGCCTCCACCGCGCCGCAGCGCCAGGACCTCGAGAGCACCCTCAAGCCCGACACCGCCTACGACCGCAAGCGCATGGTCGGCATCGTGCTCGGCGAACAGGGCCCCACGAGTGACCAGGGACTGTCGCAGGTCCAGTCGCAGGAGTGGAACAACGCGTCCAACGCGGTGGTCGGCCAGCTCTCCGAGGTCGGCAACCGCATGAGCGCCGATGCCACCTCCGCGTCCGCCGCGCTGGTCGAGGACGCCAGCAGCAGCGCCGGTCTGCTCGCCGTGCTGCTGTTCGCCGCGATGGTCGCCGCCGCGGCCGTCGTCTTCCTCATCACGCGCCAGATCCTGCGATCGCTGAAGACACTGCGCCGCAGCGCGCTGGACGTCGCGGAGAAGGACCTGCCTGCCGCCGTCCGCAACATCCAGGAGGGCCGCGCGCAGAGCGTCGAGGTCGAGCCGGTGCCCGTGCGGGTGTCCGACGAGATCGGCGAGGTCGCGCGCGCGTTCGAGAAGGTGCACAGCCAGGCCCTGCGGCTCGCGACCGAGCAGGCCGCGATGCGCGCCGGCTACAGCAGTGTGTTCGTCAACCTCTCGCGCCGCAGCCAGAGCCTCGTGCAGCGCCAGCTGCAGCTCATCGAGCGGCTGGAGCGCGACGAGGAGGACGCCGACCAGCTCGCCACGCTCTTCCAGCTCGACCACCTCGCCACCCGGATGCGGCGCAACAACGAGAACCTGATGGTCCTCTCCGGCGCCGAGCCGGGCCGCCGCTCGGGCCAGCCCGTGGCCGCGCACGACGTGCTGCGCGCCGCCGTGTCGGAGATCGAGCAGTACCAACGGGTCTCGGTGCAGCAGCCGCCGGCGGTGAAGATCGTCGGGTTCGCCGCGAGCGACGTCCAGCGCCTCATCGCGGAGCTGCTCGACAATGCCACCGCGTTCTCCGCGCCGGAGACGCAGGTGACCGTGGCGACGCGCCTGGCCGACGACGGCTCGCTCAACGTCGACATCCTCGACAAGGGCATCGGCATGAACGAGTACGAGGTGGTCGAGGCCAACGGCCGCCTCACCGAGGCCGGCTCGGTCGACCTCGCTACCTCGCGCCGCATGGGCCTGTTCGTGGTCGGCCGCCTCGCCGGGCGCCACCGCATCGGCGTCTCGCTCCACGGTGGCAAGGACATCGTCGGCGTGCGGGCCACCGTGGTGGTCCCGCCGGAGCTGGTCATGACCGGTGCCGCGCTGGAGAACCCGCCGCAGCAGGCCGGACCGTTCGGCAGCGTCGCCGCGCCGCCCGCGAGCCCCGGTGGCCTGCCGCGCCGCCAGCGCCCGGTCAACGGCTCGGCGCGCTCGGCCGCGGACCGCGCGCTCGTGCCGCAGCAGCCGATCTCCGGCGCCGACGAGCAGCAGCTGTGGCCCTCGGCGAGTGACCTCGCCGGGTTCGCCAACGGCCACACCGTCGACCCGGGCGTGCGCCCGCCAACGGACCTCGAGATCTCCGGGACCGCGCTGTTCAGCCCGATCCCGCGCGACGACGCACCGCCGCCGAAGCCGCCGGTGCCGCAGCTGCCGCAGATCGTCGACGTGCCGCCGCCGCGGCCGGAGCCGGAACCCGAAGCAGGCCCGGAGCCCGTCGACGAGCGTGCCCGCGAGCTGCCCTCGGGCAAGGATCTGTTCTCCGCCAACGGAACCACCCTGAGCGAGTGGTGGAACGAAGCGGCGCAGAAGGTGCCGGAGGTGCCGCCGCCCACGGCCGCCGAGACGACGATCGAGAACACGCCGATCTTCGACGAGATGCTCTCGGTTTGGTTCCGCTCGCCCGCGCCGCCCGCGGACGAGACGGCGACCAAGACCGGTGCAGACCAGCCCGCGGCCGAGAAGACCGCCAAGCCGGGCGAGTCCGGTGAGGACACCGGCAAGGCCGGCGCGAAGACGGAGCCGAAGCCGGGGGAGCAGCCGCCGGCCGACGTGGCGAAGCCGGAGCCCGGCATCGCCCCGGTGACCACGCCGGAGCAGGACGAGCGCAACTGGGACTTCGCGAGCGACGAGAACTGGCGCACCGTCCAGGCCGTCACGCAGGTCGAGCCCACGGCGTTCACGAAGGCGGGCCTGCCTCGCCGCCGTCGTGGCGAGCAGCTCATGCCCGGCAGCGCGACGCCGGACGAGCTGCCCGCCGCCGAATCGGCCAAGCCGGGCCTGCCGGTGCGCGACCCCTCCGACGTCCGCGGTCGTCTCACCAGCTTCCAGCGCGGGGTGAACCGTGGCCGGCAGCAGGTCCGCGACGGAGGTGTCGAGCCGGCTGCCGACCAGCAGGGGCTGGGCGCCGCGGCGCTCAACCGCCTGGAGGGCGAGCCCGGCACCGGGTTCGCGGCTCCCGGTTTCGCCCCGGCCGCCGAGCAGGCCGGCCAGGCCCCGGTGGACCGCCCGGGCGTCGCGCCCGCGTTCGGCCTCGGTGGTCCGGACCAGCAGGGTCCGGTGGGAGACAACGAGACCACGGCCGAGTACCCCGGTTTCGTCGGTGCCCTCGACGCGGCGGTGGCCGCTGCGGACGCCGCGGAGCGGGCCGGGCAGGCCGAGGAGCCCGCTGAGGCCGCGAGCGACCGGCCGGCCGTCGCGGACGCTTTCGGTGCGGCCCAGGCGGAAACGCCCGCGGCCGAGCAGGACGGCGAGGCCCAGCCGGACCGGCGCGGCGTCGCGAGTGCGTTCGGCGCGGCCCACACCGCTCAGCCGGAGCCCGCGACGGACCAGCCGGTGCCGCCGGCGTTCGACCCGCACGGCGGGTGGACCACCCCGACCGAGACCAACGGCAACGGCAGCAACGGCACGGCGACCCGCCCGTCGCCCACCCCGCGCCCGGTGCGTCGCCCCGAAGGCGAGGTGCCCGGCCGCCCCGCGGCGCCCGAGTCCCTGCCCACCCGGCGCCCCGCCGCCAGCAATCTGCCGCCGGGACCGCCCGCCGTCGACCCGAACCAGGTGCCCGCCGCGGTGGCGAACCTGGAGGCCGCCGCGGCCGGGACACCCGCCGCGGAGTGGGCTTTCGGGTCCGACGAGGGCTGGCGGACAGTCCAATCGGTGTCCCAGTCGACGCCCTCTTCGTTCACTTCGGCAGGATTGCCCCGGCGTCGCCGCGGGGAGCAGTTGCTCCCCGGGAGCGCTCCGCCGCCCGCCGGAGCGGCGAGCCCCCGTCCGACCCGCGACGCGCACGACGTGCGTGGCCGCCTGAGCAGTTTCCAGCAGGGCATCCAGCGCGGCCGGCACCGCACTGGGCAGGCCACTGAGACCAACCACGAAACACTGGAGGGTGAATGACCTCGCCGAGTACGGCTCAGCCGCAGCAGAACCAGTTCGGCTGGCTGGTCAACGACTTCGCCGAGAGGGTCCCGGGTGTGGCGCACGCCGTGGTGGTGTCGGCCGACGGGCTCCTCCTCACGGCCTCCAACCGCCTGCCGCTCGACCGCGCCGACCAGCTCGCCGCGGTCGCCTCCGGACTCGTGAGCCTCACCCAGGGCGCGGCCCGGTGCTTCGAGGCGGGCGCGGTGAACGAGACCGTGGTCGAGATGGAGCTCGGCATCATGGTGCTGATGTCCATCAGCGACGGTTCGTGCCTCGCGATCCTCGCGGCGCCGAACTGCGACATCGGCCAGGTGGCCTACGAGATGACGATGCTCGTGGACCGCGTCGGGCAGATCCTGACCCCCGAACTCCGCGCGCAGCTGCAGGGCGCGGGCGGGTCGCTGATCGGTGAACCGGTGGGATGATTACGCGATGAGCACGGGGTCCGGATTATTCGGCGGAGAGCCCGGAGACAGCGAGGAACCCCCGCGCGCGGGGACTCCCGGTGCTGCCCGCGGTGAGGACGACGGCACCTTCGCCGACCTCCTCAACGGCTTCAGCCTCGATTCGGGCCGCTCGCGCAAAAAGCGGAAGAAGACCGGTAAGGAGCCCCAGTCCCCCGAACCCCCGCCCGCGGGAGCGCACGCGGCGGAGGAACCGCCGGCGGCGCCAGAGCCGCCGGCAGAGTTAGGAGATCGAGTGACCTCTCTAGTCTCTCCACCGGGCAGTACCGATGCGGATGGGCCTAGACCAGGCGGGCTCTTCGACCCCGGACCGCCCAGTGGCGAGTTCGTGATGCCCGCCGCGTTCACCCGGCCGGACCGCCCCGATCGGGTGGACCCGGCCGAGGAGACGTCGATCGTGCGGCCGTACGCTCTCACCGGCGGCCGGACCCGGGCGAACTACGCGCTCGAGCTCGAGACGCTGATCTCCACCAATGACCACGTCGTCGCGGGGGGCTTCCCCGAGGCGGCGGCCGAACAGATCGAGAGCATCTCGATCATGGAAGAGTGCCGGACCCCGCGCTCGGTCGCCGAGATCGCGGCGATCCTGCGAGTGCCACTGGGTGTCGCCAGGGTGCTGATCAGTGACGCGGCCGACGCGGGCCTCGTCACCGTGCACCGGACGATTTCGGGCAATGACGGCGCCGAAGCACACTTGATGTTGATGGAAAGGGTTTTGAGTGGACTCCGTCGGCTTTAAGGCACCGCGGGAAACCGCGCCCCCGACCATGACATCGGCGAAGATCGTGGTGGCGGGCGGCTTCGGGGCGGGCAAGACGACCTTTGTGGGTTCGGTGTCGGAAATCGTTCCGCTCACCACCGAGGCGATGATGACCGACGCGAGCCGCGGCATCGACAACCTCGACCAGACCCCGAACAAGACGACCACCACGGTCGCCATGGACTTCGGCCGCGTGTCGCTCGACGCCGACCTGATCCTGTACCTGTTCGGCACCCCGGGCCAGCAGCGCTTCTGGTTCATGTGGGACGACCTGGTGCGGGGCGCGATCGGCGCGATCGTGCTGGCCGACACCCGCCGCCTGGCGGACTCGTTCGCGCCGATCGACTTCTTCGAAGACCGCGGCCTGCCCTACATCGTCGGCGTCAACACGTTCGACGGGGTGCTGGAACACGACATCAACGACGTGCGCGAAGCGCTGTCGATCGACCCGAGCATCCCCATCGTCCGCTGTGACGCGCGGGACCGCGAGTCGACGAAGCAGACGCTGATCACGCTCGTCGAGTACGCGATGCGGCAGTGGATCGCCTTGCGGGCAGCCAAAGCCCGCTGACCCGGGCCCCTTCAGCGTTGCGGCGGCCGGGTCACCTCTCTTCGGTGGCCCGGCGATACCGCAACAGCACCACGGCGCCGTCGATCACGCGGGACTCGACGAGCCGCAGGCCGAGCCGCTCGGCGTCGACGGCGAACGGCCGCTTGTCGCCGCCCAGCACCACCGGGTGCACGAGCACGTTGTACTCGTCGATCAGCCCGAGCCGGCTCAGCTGCGCGGGCACGTCGGCGCCGCCCATGAGCAGAATGTCCTTGGTGTGCCGCGCTTTGAGCGCCGTGACCTCCTCGGTCAGGTCGCCGCCGAGCACCTCGGTGTCCCACCCGGGGTCGGTGAGCGTGTGCGAGAAGACGACCTTCGGGGTCTTCCGCCACACCGGTGCGAAGGCGATGTCGTGCGGATCGTCCGAGATGGACTCCGCACGCGGCCAGAAGCCCGCCATCATGTCCCAGACCCGCCGCCCGTAGGCGAACACGGCGGCGCGGTCGGAGAGCTCGTGCGAGTGGGCCGACAGCTCGGGCCCCATCCGCGGCCAGTCGAACTCGCCGTTCGGGCCCTCGACGCAACCGTCGACCGAAACGTGCACGTAGTACACCAGATCACCCATGACCAGGCTCCTTCGCCGAGTGGCGTCCCTGCCGGACACCGTTCAGCCTACGGTCGGAGCAGGCGGGGCCGGCCGGACATCGGTGGCGAAAAATCTGACCCGGATCGTCGAAACGGGCCGGTCCCCCTGGAACCGGCCCGTTTCGGCCGTGGAGCTCAGCGCTCCTCAGTACTCGTCGTGCACTCGCCACCAGCCGCCAGGCTCGTCGGAGCCGCGCGACTCCTCCTCCCACGCCTCCTGCCGGCCGAACGGCGTGATGTCGAGGTAGCGGTGGACCGCGGAGAACGTCTCGGCGCCGCGGCCGGTGGTGAAGTACGTGCGGTAGACGTCGTCGCCGTCGCGCAGGAACACGCTGGTCCCGAAGAACCGGCCGACGCCGCAGTCCTCCGTGAAGTCGCTGCCGTTCGCCGAGACCCACGGCACGTCCCAGCCCATGCGGGCCTTGTACCGCTCGATCTCGGGCAGCGTCGCGGGCGCGGTGACGACGAACGTGACGTCACGGGCGTGGAGGTGCGACAGGTGCGGCACGTTGTCCACGACCATCGAGCAGCCGGGGCAGCCCGTTTCGTCGCCGGGGTGCAGCATGAAGTGGTAGACGATCAGCTGGGGCCGGCCGTCGAACAGGTCCAGCAGGCTCTTCTTGCCCTCGGCCGAGGTGAACTCGTACGCCTTGTCGAAGCGCACCATCGGCAGCCGGCGCCGCTCGGCCGTGAGGTGGTCGGCCGCCTTCATCAGTTCCTTTTCCTTGACCAGCAAGGCATCGCGCGCGGCCTGCCAGTCCTGGGCGGACACGACACGGGGGAGTGCGGTGGTCATCGGGCCTCCTCGAGGTGGTGGGCGAGCTTTTCGAACGTGGAGCTCCAGCCGTCCTGGTGGCCGGCGCGCTCGTCCTCGGTGGGGAACGGCGCCTGGTGGAACGTCATCTCGGTCTTGTCGCCGACCTCGGTGAAGGTGATCGTCACGACCGTCTCGCCGACCACGTCGTCGGGCTGGTCCCACGAGAACGTGAACACGAGCCGCCCGGGCGGGCTGATCTCGCGGTAGGCGCCCTGCATCCAGCGCTCGACGTCGTACTCCGCGCTGTGGATCCGCGCGCGCCACGCGCCGCCGGGCCGCAGGTCGATCGTGACTCCCGAGGCGGCGAACTTGTCCGGGCCGAGCCAGCTCGCGAGGCGCTCCGGCTCGGTCCACGCGCGGAACACCAGCTCTCGCGGGGCGTCGAACACGCGCGTGATGGTCAGGTCCCGTTGCGTAATCACTCGGTCTCCTTCCGGGGCTCGCGCAGGAGCCGCAGGTGCTCGTCCAAGCGGTCGAACCCCGCCTCCCAGAACTGCCGGTACTCGTTCACCCAGTCGGCCACGACCACGAGCGGCTTCGTCTCGAGCCGGCACGGGCGCCACTGGCGCATCCGGCCGCGGGTGATGAGCCCGGCCGCTTCCAGCACCTTCAGGTGTTTTGACACCGCCTGCAGGCTCACCTCAAACGGCTCGGCCAGCTCGTTCACCGTCGCTTCGCCCTGGGCGAGCCTGGCGAGGATGGCCCGCCGCGTGGGGTCCGCCAGCGCGGCGAAGGTGGTGCTGAGCTGATCAGTGGCCATCGGTACTCAATCGCTCGGTTGATTAACTTGTAGGTTGAATATAGCTCCCAGCTGGCTCCTGTCAACCGCTCCGGGAACCGGCTTGAGACCTGCGTCACCGCCGCTCGGGTTTCCAATAGTAGGAAGTCCAAGTATTTTGGAAGGATGAGCAGCGACCTCTACCGCCCCGAGAACCCGGTCCGGTTCGTCACCGCGTCGAGCCTGTTCGACGGCCACGACGCCTCGATCAACATCATGCGGCGGATCCTGCAGTCGCAGGGCGCCGAGGTCGTGCACCTCGGGCACAACCGCTCGGTCGACGAGGTGGCCACCGCCGCCATCACCGAAGACGTGCAGGGCATCGCCATCTCCGCCTACCAGGGCGGCCACGTCGAGTACTTCTCCTACCTGGTGGAGCTGCTGCGCGAACGCGGCGCGGGCCACATCAAGGTGTTCGGCGGCGGGGGCGGCGTGATCGTCCGCGAGGAGATCGACCTGCTGCACTCGCGCGGCGTGGCGCGGATCTTCTCGCCCGAGGACGGCTACGAGATGGGCCTGCCGGGCATGATCAACTCGATGATCAAGGCCTGCGACGTGGACCTCTCGGCCCAGCCCCCGGTGTCCGTCGACAAGCTGCTCTCCGGCGACGTGCCGGCGCTCGCGCGGGTGATCACCCAGCTGCAGCGTGAAAAACTGCCCGAAGAATGGCTCGCCGCCATCACCGAGGCCGCCGAGAAGCGCCACGTACCCGTGCTCGGCATCACCGGCACCGGCGGTTCCGGCAAGTCGTCGCTGACCGACGAGCTCATCCGCCGCTTCCGGCTCGACCAGGAGGACAAGCTGCGGATCGCGGTGCTGGCCGTGGACCCGTCGCGGCGCAAGGGCGGCGGCGCGCTGCTCGGCGACCGCATCCGGATGAACTGCCTCGACGGCTCGCCCGTGTACTTCCGCTCCATCGCGACGCGCACGACCAGCGGCGAGATTCCCGCCGGGCTGCGCGAGTCGATCCTCGCGTGCAAGGCCGCGGGCTACGACCTCGTGATCGTGGAAACGCCGGGCATCGGCCAGGGCGACGCGGGCATCGTCGACTACGTGGACGAGTCGCTGTACGTGATGACGCCGGAGTTCGGCGCCGCGTCGCAGCTGGAGAAGATCGACATGCTCGACTTCGCCGACGTGGTGGCCATCAACAAGTTCGAGCGCCGCGGCGCCGAGGACGCCCGCCGCGACGTCGCGCGCCAGCTGGTGCGCAACCGCGAGGCCTTCGACAAGGCCCCCGAGGACATGCCGGTGTTCGGCACGAGCGCCGCGAAGTTCAACGACGACGGCGTGACCGCGCTGTACCAGAAGCTGCGCGACCAGCTCGCCGAGCGCGGGCTGGCGGTGTCGGCCGGCGTGCTGCCCGCCGTCGAGGGCAAGGTGTCCACCGACGCCAGCACGGTCATCCCGGGCAACCGGGCGCGCTACCTCTCGGAGATCTCCGAGACCGTGCGTGGCTACCACGAGCAGACCGAGAAGCAGGTCGCCGCCGTGCGCAAACGCGAGCACCTGGCCGTGGCGAAGGCCGCTCTGTCCGAGTTGGACACAGTGGACGCCTCCACCGACGCGCTCGACGGGCTGCTCGCCGCCGCCGAGTCCGATGTGGACGGCGAGACCACCAAGCTGCTGGAGCGGTTCCAGGCGCTGTCGGAGGAGTACCGCGAGGACGAGCTCGTGGTGAAGGTCCGCGACAAGGAGCTGCGCACGCAGCTGTGGCGCGACACGTTGTCGGGCAACCGGATCCCGCGCGTCGCCCTGCCTCGGTACACCGAATCCGGTGAGCTGCTTTCGTTCCTGCGCCGGGAACACCTGCCCGGATATTTCCCCTACACGGCGGGCGTGTTCCCGTTCAAGCGTGACGGCGAGGACCCGGCGCGCATGTTCGCCGGAGAGGGCGACGCCTTCCGCACAAACCGCCGGTTCAAGCTGCTCTCGGCCGACTCCGAGGCCAAGCGCCTGTCCACGGCCTTCGACTCCGTGACCCTCTACGGCCACGACCCCGACACCCGCCCGGACATCTACGGCAAGGTCGGCACCTCGGGCGTCTCGATCGCGACGATCGAGGACATGAAGGTGCTCTACGACGGCTTCGACCTCACCGCGCCGAACACCTCGGTGTCGATGACGATCAACGGTCCGGCGCCGACGATCCTCGCGTTTTTCCTCAACACCGCGATCGACCAGAAGCTCGACGCCTTCCGTGCCGAGCACGGCCGCGAGCCGTCGGCCGACGAGGCCGCCGAGCTGCGCGCGTGGGCGTTGAAGAACGTGCGCGGCACCGTGCAGGCCGACATCCTCAAGGAGGACCAGGGGCAGAACACCTGCATCTTCTCCACGGAGTTCAGCCTGCGCATGATGGCCGACATCCAGGAGTGGTTCATCCAGCACGCGGTGCGCAACTTCTACTCCGTCTCGATCTCCGGCTACCACATCGCCGAAGCCGGGGCGAACCCGATCTCGCAGCTGGCGTTCACGCTGTCCAACGGGTTCACCTACGTCGAGTCGTATCTCGCGCGCGGCATGGACATCAACGACTTCGCCCCCAACCTGTCGTTCTTCTTCTCCAACGGCATGGACGCCGAGTACTCGGTGCTCGGCCGCGTGGCGCGGCGGATCTGGGCCGTGGCCATGCGCGAGCGCTACGGCGCCGATGAGCGTTCGCAGAAGCTCAAGTACCACGTGCAGACCTCGGGCCGCTCGCTGCACGCGCAGGAGATGAGCTTCAACGACATCCGCACCACGCTGCAGGCCCTGTGCGCGCTCTACGACAACGCGAACTCCTTGCACACCAACGCGTTCGACGAGGCCATCACCACGCCGAGCGAGTCGTCGGTGCGCCGCGCGATGGCGATCCAGATGATCATCAACAAGGAGTGGGGCCTGTCGAAGAACGAGAACCCGCTGCAGGGCTCGTTCATCATCGACGAGCTGACCGACCTGGTCGAGGAAGCCGTGCTGGTCGAGTTCGACCGGATCTCCGAGCGCGGCGGCGTGCTCGGCGCGATGGAGACCGGTTACCAGCGCGGCAAGATCCAGGACGAGTCGATCCTGTACGAGCGCAAGAAGCACGACGGCTCGCTGCCGATCATCGGCGTCAACACATTCCGCAACCCGCACGCGGGTGAGGAAGACGTGGAGGTCGAGCTGGCCCGCGCCACCGAGGACGAGAAGAAGTCCCAGCTCGACCGCCTCGCCGACTTCCAGCACCGCCACGTCGAAGACGCCCAGCAAGCACTCAAGGCCCTCCGCGAGGCCGCAACCCGCGGCGGCAACCTGTTCGGGGTGCTGATGGACGCCGCGCGGGTCTGCTCGCTCGGGCAGATCACCGACGCGTTCTTCGAGGTCGGCGGTCAGTACCGGCGCAACGTCTGACGCGCCTCGATAGGTGAAAGGGCCGGGTCACGCGCGTTGGGCGGTCAGCTGCCAGACCTGCGCGCGGACCCGGCCCTGCTCGTCCACCTCGAGGCCGGCCGCCGTCGCGTCGTCGACGGTCTGGCCCGGCCTGAAGTTCTCCACGACCTCGCGCACGGCGTCGCGCGTGACGGACGTGGTGTAGAGCGTCTGCACCAGACTCGTGATGCGCCAGCCGTTTCCGCCCGTTTCGCGCAGGTTCTGCTCACTGATCCGGTACGGCGCGGGGAAGGACTCCGGCAGGTCCTCGGAGAAGGCGAACATGTGCAGCCGCGCGCCGGGCTTCGTGGCCCGGACAACTGCGGCGACGCAGTGAAGTCCGTGACGTTCTTCGTGGTTCGGGACCGATCGGGGTTGGCTCAGGTGGGGTTGAAGAAATTCCCTCACCTCACGCCGGACACGCCCCCGCAGCGCTCACCGGCGTTGTCATGCCCCGGCGCACCTGTTCGAAGTCGACCTCTTCCGTCGTGATGCGAACCCTCGCGTATTCAACGGTCGATGATTTATGGAGTGCGACCGATCCGGTGAGCTGTCAGCCGGACCGGGAATAGGGGCTCGGCGGATCGGGTAGAACGAGGCATGGACTTCGGGATCTCCACGTTCGTGACCGATGAAGGCATCCGCCCCGACGTGCTGGGCGAGGCGCTGGAGGAGCGGGGCTTCGACTCGCTGTTCCTCGCCGAGCACTCGCACATCCCGGTGAGCCGGGAGAGCCCTTACCCCGGCGGCGGCGACCTGCCCGAGAAGTACAAGCGCACGCTGGACCCGTTCGTCGCGCTGACCGCGGCGGCCGTGAACACGTCGAACCTCGTGCTGGGCACGGGCATCGCGCTGCTGATCCAGCGCGACGTGATCCACACGGCCAAGGAGGTCGCGTCACTCGACCTGGTGTCGCGCGGCCGGGTGGCGTTCGGCGTCGGCGTGGGCTGGAACCGCGAGGAGATGGCCGACCACGGCACGGATCCGACCACTCGTGGCGCGCTGATCGACGAGCAGATCGAGGCGCTCAAGGCGATCTGGACCCAGGAGCAGGCGGAGTACCACGGCAAGCACGTGGACTTCGACCCGATCTTCGCCTGGCCCAAGCCCGTGCAGACGCCGCACCCGCTGATCTACGTCGGCGGCGAGAGCCCGGCCGCGCTGCGCCGGCTCGCCCGCCACGGCGACGCTTGGCTGCCGCGCCAGCAGACGCCGTCCGACGAGATCAAGCGCGTGCGCGAATGGCTCGCCGAGCAGGGCCGCACCGACGTGCCGTTCACCGTTTTCGGGGGCGGTCCCGACACCGACGCGGTGAAGCGGTTCGCCGAGGCCGGCGTGGAGCGCTACACGTTCATGCTGCCGACGCTGCCCGAAGCCGAGACGCTGGCCGCCCTCGACGACCTCGCGCGGCTCGCGGCGGACCACCGGTGACCCGTGGTTCGATGAACGCATGAGGTTCGGGATCTTCAGCTTCGTCACGGACGAGGGCATCCGGCCCGACGCGCTCGCGCGCGGGGTCGAGGAACGCGGGTTCGATTCCCTGTTCGTCGGGGAGCACTCGCACATCCCCGCCGACCGGCAGTCGCCGTACCCGGCGGGCGGTGAGCTGCCGCGGATGTACTACCGGATGTACGACCCGTTCGTGGCGCTCACGGCGGCCGCTTCGGTGACCTCGACGCTGCTGCTGGGCACCGGCGTCGCCCTGCTGGCGCAGCGCGACCCGATCCAGACGGCCAAGGAGGTCGCCTCGCTCGACCACCTGTCGGGCGGGCGCGTGGTGTTCGGCGTGGGCGCGGGGTGGAACCTCGAGGAGATGCGCGATCACGGCACTGATCCCGACACACGCGGCCGGCTGCTCGACGAACGGCTGGACGCGATGAAGCAGCTGTGGACGGCCGAGGAAGCCACCTTCCACGGCGAGTTCACGCATTTCGACCGCGCCGTGGCGTACCCGAAGCCCGCGCGGAAGCCGCATCCGCCGATCTACGTCGGCGGCAACAGCCGGCACGCGGCGCGGCGGGCGGCCCGGCACGGCGGCGTGTGGATGCCGAACTCCGTGGTCGTGCCCGAGCGGGTCGGGAAACTCATGGCCCTGCGCGACGAGTTCGCCCCCGGCACCCCGGTGTCGGTGTTCGCGGTGGGCAGCAAGAACGAGGCTCTGCTGGAGGCCTACGCCGAAGCCGGGGTGGAGCGCATCACGCTCCTGCTCGGCACGCGGCCCGAAGCGGAGACCCTGAGCAGGCTCGACGCCCTCGTCGAGGTCGTCGAAAAGTACCGGTGAAGGAGCGGAAACGCGTGAGTGACGTGCAGATCGGTCTTGCGGCTGCGTTGGAGCAGTTTTCGCCGCGGGAGTCGATTCGGTTGGCGAAGGCGGGCGAGGAGCGGGGCTTCTCGGGGCAGATGGCGGCGGACCACTTCCAGCCGTGGGTTCCGCAGCAGGGTGAGTCGTCGTTCGTGTGGAGCATGCTGGCGTCGCTGGCGGAGAACACCACCGGTGACCTGGGTCCCGGGGTGACGTGCCCGTCGTTCCGGTTGCACCCGGCGATGGTGGCGCAGGCCGCGGCGACGCTGGAGGCGACCTATCCGGGCCGCACGTGGCTGGGGATCGGGTCGGGTGAGGCGCTCAACGAGCACATCATCGGCGGTTACTGGCCCGAGGCGCCCGAACGCGTGCGGCGGATGTTCGAGGCGCTCGAAGTGATCCGGAAGCTGTTCACCGGCAAGGACGTCAAGCACAACGGCGAGTTCTTCAAGCTGCACACCACGCGCCTGTGGACCCTGCCCGAGACGCCGCCGCCGGTCTACATCGCGTCGGCCGGGCCGTACACCTCGCGCAAGACCGGGGAGCTGGCCGACGGGCTGATCACGCCGGGCGCCTCGATCGAGAAGCTGGGCGGGATCCTGGACAACTTCAACGCCGGGGCGAAGAAGGCCGGGAAGAACGGCGACGAGATGCCGAAGCTGCTGCAGGTGCACCTGTCCTGGGCCGAGGACGACGAGACCGCGTGGGCCAACGCGATGGACCAGTGGCCCAACGGCGGCATGAAGTTCCCGAAGGCCGACGTGCGTTCACCGTTCGACTTCGCGCAGATGGCCAAGCTCGTGCGCCGGGAGGACTTCGAGGGCCGCATGGTCGTCTCGTCGGACCCGGACGAGCACCGGGCGGCGCTGCAGAAGTACATCGACGCCGGGTTCAACCGCATCTACATCCACAACGTGGGCCGCAACCAGGACCAGTTCCTGGACGTGTTCGGCAAGGAAGTCCTGCCGAAGCTGACTGCCTGAGCCGCCGCGGACAAGTAGGGCTCGCGGGCCCTACTTGTCCAGCAGCAGGTGCACCGACAGCTCGAGGCGGTGGGCGACGTCGGCGGCCGAAGCCCGGCGCGTCACCCACGCCACGAGGTTGGCCATCCACACGTCGGCGACGACGTGGAAGATGTCGCGATCGGAGTCCGTGGGCTCGGCGATGCCCATGGCTTGCGCGAACATGTCCTCCATGAGCCGGCCGACGAGCTCGACCTCGGCCGCGGCGGACGTGTCGGCGAACATGAACGCGCGCACCATCGCCTCGGTCAGGTGCGGGTCGCGCTGCATGAGCCGCGTGTTGCGGCCCAGCACGAACATCAGTCGCTCCGCGGGGGTCTCACCCGGGATCGCGGCGCGTTCCAGCTTCTCCTGCGCCCGCTCGAACTGCCGCGCGAGGCCGGATACCAGCAGGTGGATCTTCGACGGGAAGTAGCGGTAGAGCGTGCCCAGCGCAACGTCGGCCTTCTCGGCGACGGCCCGCATCTGCACGGCGTCATAGCCGCCCTTGGAGGCCAGCGCGAGCGTGGCGTCGATGATGCGGCGGCGGCGATCGCGCTGTGCCGCGGAGCCGAGCTCGTCGCCGATCGTGCCCAGTCCGGTGCGCGTCTTCGCCGCCGGAGCCTTCGCCTTGCCCGGCATCGGCCTTCTCCTGTCTTGCGGAACTCGTTCCAGTTCTGCGTTCAGCGTACCTTCCCTGGCGAAACGTTCAACTACCGACCCGTTGGCCGAAAAACTGTAACACGTTCTACACGCGCGAGTAGTCCCGTACCGCGAGGAGGCCTCGATGGCGGTCGCGCTCACCGGCGAACAGGCGGCGCTGGCCGCCGCGATCCACGACTGGGCGCGGGCCCACGACCGGTGGCGGCCGTGCGCGCGGCCGAGGGGTCCGGCGCCCCGGTGCCCGCGCGGTTCGCCGGCCT
Source organism: Amycolatopsis sp. 2-15 (assembly GCF_030285625.1). Taxonomy (NCBI): domain Bacteria; kingdom Bacillati; phylum Actinomycetota; class Actinomycetes; order Pseudonocardiales; family Pseudonocardiaceae; genus Amycolatopsis; species Amycolatopsis carbonis. Next base: position 9,031,055 of record NZ_CP127294.1, on the reverse strand, counting down.
GGGGTTGTTCGGGGTCGCGTTGCCGCCGTCGGTGGGTGGCGCGGGAGGCTCGGTCGCGGATCTGGCGGCGGGGCTGGCCGCGGCGGCATCGGAGCTGGTCCCCGGGCCGGTGCTGAGCACGGCGTTGGCCGGACTGCTGCTAGTTCCTCCTCATCCGCTGCCTCTCGATCGCCGGCGGCACGACGCAGGTCCTGCTCTCGGCGGTGGCCGAGCGGGTGCTGGGCCTACCTCGCTGAGCCACCCGGCCCGCGCCCCAATGCGGCGTTGGGTGCGTTGGGCGCACCGAACGCCGCATTGGGGGCGCTGGGCCGAGCCACCCGGCCTGCCGCTGAGCCGTTTGTCGTACCCCTGCCCTACGGTGCTGGGCGTGGAGTTCGGCGCACTGACCCAGGCCACCTACCTTCCCTCGGACCCGCCGCGGGAGGGTGTGCTGGCGTTGTGGGGCGACGAGGTCGCGGGGGACACCGCGATCGAGCTCGTGCTGCCCAACGACAAGAAGTTCGCGCGCACCAAGGTGGACGCGCGCCTCGTCCCGCTGGCGCGGGCGATCCCGCGGCTGCTGGTGGTGCCCGACGACGTGAGCCCGGCGATCGCCGCGTGGTCGGCCGTCGTGAACGCGGGGGTGAACCTGGTGGCGCGCGGCAGGTTGCGGCCGGCGCTCACGCCCGGGGGTGTGGGGTCGTGGCGGGTGGGGCCGCTGGACGCCGCCGACGAAGAGCTGGTGCGGGGCCTCGCGTCGGCGTTGCCGCCGGAGGCGCACGCGTTGCCGTTGTCCGGAGTGAAGCGGATCCGGCTGCACTCGCCGGAGTCGCTGGTCCGGGCGTTGTGGGACGCGGCGGCCGACGTGCTCGTGCGCAGCCCTTCCGCGTCCGTCGGGGCGGGTGGGCCGGCGTTCGCGGAGCCCGAGCCGACGCTGGTCGGGCCGGCCGGGGCGGCATGGCTCACCGAGCTGGACGCCCGCGGGCCCCACGGCGCGCAGCTGATCCTGCGGGTCGAAGCACGGGAAGACGAGCAGTTCGCGGGCGTGCTGGCCGTGCGGTCCGCGCTGGAGCCGAGCCTGGTCGTCGAAGCCGCGACGCTCTGGGACGCCCCCGATGCCGTGCTGCATCGCCTCGGTGACCAGGTGGAAACCCAGCTGCTGCTCGGCCTGCGCCGCGGCGCGCGAGCGTGGCCGCCGCTGGGACGCGTGCTCGCCGAAGCCGCGCCGACGGAGCTCGCGCTGTCCGACGACGACGTCGTGGACCTGCTCGGCTCAGGCGGCCGCGACCTGGGCAGCGCCGGCATCGAAGTGCTGTGGCCCAAGGATCTCTTCGCCGGCGAAGTCCGCGCGAAGGCGAGCGCGACGCAAGCGCCGGCCAGCGAGGCGGGCCCCGCGTTCCCGTTGAACGGCCTGCTGGAGTTCCGCTGGCGCCTGTCCCTCGGCGGCGCCGAGCTGACCGACGAGGAAGTCGCGACGCTCGCCGAAGCCAAGCGGCCGCTCGTCCGCCTGCGCGGCCAGTGGGTGAAGCTCGACCCGCGCCTGATCGCCCGGATGCGCGCCAAGCGCAACCGCAAGCTCACCGGCGCCGAGGCCCTGGCGGCGGCGCTCACGGGCGAGCTGGAGCTGGACGGCGAAACCGTCGAGTTCGCCGCGCAGCCCGCGCTCGCCGGCCTCGTCGAACGGCTCAAAGAGCGCAGCCCCGAGCCGGTCGGCCCGCCCGACGGACTCACGGCGACGCTGCGCCCGTACCAGCTCGCCGGCGTCGGCTGGCTCGCCACGATGACCGGCCTCGGCCTCGGCGCGTGCCTGGCCGACGACATGGGCCTGGGCAAGACCATCCAGCTCATCGCGCTGCACCTGCACCGCCGGGCGCTGAAAGCCGGGCCCACGCTCGTGGTCTGCCCGACGTCGCTGCTCGGCAACTGGGAACGCGAGTTCGCGAAGTTCGCGCCCGACGTGCGGGTGCGCCGCTTCCACGGCGGTGGCCGCCACCTCGACGACCTGCTGCCCGACGAGGTGGTGCTCGCCACCTACGGCGTGGTGCGCCGCGACCGCGCGACACTGTCCGAAGTGGACTGGGGTCTCGTCGCCGCGGACGAGGCCCAGCACGTGAAGAACCCGTTGTCCGCCACGGCAAAGGGGCTGCGGAAGGTCCCGGCCGCCGCGCGCGTGGCGCTCACCGGCACGCCCGTGGAGAACCGGCTCACCGAGCTGTGGTCCTTGATGGACTGGACGACACCGGGCCTGCTCGGCCCGCTCGACCGCTTCCGCCGCACCGTCGCGCGGCCCATCGAGCGCGACCGCGACCAGTGGGCCACGGAGCGACTGGCCACGACCGTGCGCCCCTTTCTGTTGCGGCGCAAGAAAACCGACCCCGACATCGCGCCGGAGCTGCCGCGGAAAACCGAGACCGACCGGTTCGTGCCGCTCACGGCCGAGCAGACCACGCTGTACGAGGCCGTGGTGCGGGAGAACCTGGCCGAGATCCGCGAGTCGCAGGGCGTGCAGCGGCGCGGGCAGGTGCTCAAGCTGCTCACCGAGCTCAAGCAGATCTGCAACCACCCCGCGCAGTTCCTCAAGGAGAGCGGCGGAGTCCTCACCGGACGCTCCGGGAAGCTCGCCGCGTTCGAGGAGCTGCTCGACGTGATCCTCGACGAGGGCGACAGCGTGCTCGTGTTCAGCCAATACGTGCAGCTGTGCCGCCTGCTGGAGCGCCGCCTCGCCGACCGCGGGCTGCCCGTGGCGCTGCTGTCGGGCGAAATCGGGCCGAAGCGGCGCGACGGGCTGGTGGCGTCGTTCCAGTCCGGCGAGGTGCCGGTGTTCCTGTTGTCGCTCAAGGCGGGCGGTGTCGGGCTCAACCTGACGCGCGCGACGCACGTGATCCACTACGACCGCTGGTGGAACCCGGCCGTGGAGGACCAGGCGACCGACCGCGCGTACCGGATCGGGCAGGACCGGCCCGTGCAGGTCCACCGGCTGATCGCCGAGGGCACGCTGGAGGAGCGCATCGCCACGGTGCTCGAGGCGAAGCGCGGGCTGGCCGAGGCCGTGGTCGGTGCGGGGGAGGACTGGATCACCGAGCTGTCCGACGACCAGCTCGCCGACCTCGTGCGGCTCGGCGGTGGGTGATGCCCCGCACGATTCCCGGGACCCGGCGCAGGACGTTCGGCAACACCTGGTGGGGCCGCGCTTGGGTGGAGGCGCTGGAGCAGCGCGCGAGCGTCGACCCGAACCGCCTGCCGCGCGGGCGCACGTACGCGCGCAAGGACACCGTGAGCGAGCTGCACGTCGGCGCCGGCGAGGTCACCGCGCGTGTGCGCGGGAGCCGGCCCGAGCCGTACCACGTGACGATCCGGATGCGCGAGTTCTCGCCTGAGCAGTGGGATTCGCTGCTCGACGTCGTCGGCCGCCGCCTCGGCCACGCCGCCGCGTTGCTCGACGGCGAGCTGCCCGAGAAGCTGGCCGCGCAGGCCCGCGAGGCGGGAGCCGATCTGCTCCCGGGCCCGGGCGATCTGAAGCCGCGCTGCTCGTGCCCGGACTCGGCGAATCCGTGCAAGCACGTCGCCGCCGTGTACTACGTCGTGGCCGACGAGGTCGACACCGACCCGTTCGTGCTCTTCAAGCTCCGCGGCCGCCCCCGCGACGAAGTCCTCGCCCGGCTGCGCACGCTGCGCACCCCGGACCGCCCGCAACGCAAGAAGGTCCACGACCCCGGCCTCACCCCGAAACGGGCCTACGCCCGCCGCGTCACCGCCGTGCCGCGATTGCCGCCCGTGCCCGACGTGGCCGGCCCACCAGCCGTCCTCGACCTCGACCCGCCCCCGAACACGGGCTGGACGTCGGCCACCCTCGGCACCCTCGCCGCCGACGCCGCCTCCCTCGCCCGCGACCTCCTGCTCTCCGGCGGCGCCACGGCCGAGCTGTCGTTCGAAGAAGACCTGGCCCGCCGCGCCGCCGCCCGCACGTCGGCGGAACTCCCCGCCCTGGCCCACGCGGCCGGCGTCGCACTGCCCGAACTCACCACCTGGGCCCACGCCTGGCGCGAAGCGGGCCGCGACGGCTTGGCCGCCTTACGCGAAACGTGGTCCCCGGGCCCCGGCCCCCTCGCGGACGCCCGCGCCTGCCTCTCGGACTCCGGCCTCCCCGACCCCACCACAACCTGGCGCAACCGCGTGACCCAAGGCCCCCTGCAACTCCGCTACGGCCGCGACCACCGCTGGTACCGCTTCCTCCGCACCGGCTCGGCTTGGCAGTTGGACGGCCCACCGTCCACGCGTGCCCTCGATGTCGCCTATCCGCCGGGCTGATCCGCTCGCAGCTCCACGCAGCACCCGCCGGGCGCGGGATCGATCAGCACCGCGTCGACGCCGGGCACCTCCAGCCCCGCGACGATGCCACCCAGGAACGCCTGGTTGATCCCGCACACCAGATCCGGCGCCTTGCTCGCCAGCGGATGGAACGGGCAGTTGCGCAGCCGCACACACGTCGGTGTCTCGCGGCGCGGCTCGAACCCCTGCCGGGCGAGAACGGTTTCGGTGACCGTCAAGCCGCGTTCGGCGCCGAGGCGGCCGGGGCGCAGGGAGGCGCGCTCGGCCGCGCCGAGGGATTCGCCGCGCTCGGCCGCCACGCGCAGGGCCGTTTCGCGGGCGGTTTCGCCCTCGGTTTCGGTGACGACGGCGTCGAGAAGGATGTCGGCGAGGACGCCGTGGCGGCGCGGCGGGATGGTGACGGCGAAGTCGGTGTCGGCGGGTTCGTAGACCTTCGGGGTGCGGCCGACCTTGCGGATGCCGCCCACGGCCTCGTAGCGCGAGCGCAGCAGGCCGGCGTCCACGAGCTTGTCGAGGTGGAACGCCGCGAGCTTGCGCGAGATCCCGACCGACGCGGCGGCCTCGTCGCGCGTGACGGGCCGCACCGCGCCGCGGATGAACGTGTACATCCCGCGGCGCAGGTCCTCCTCCAGCGCGGCCACGGCCTTGATCGCGGGAGCGGCGGGCTCAGTCGTCACGGCTCCCACGATAACGCCCATGGCCGTGTCCGCAAGTGTCAGTTCACCCTGTTGAACTGGTCACCTTGACCGAAGCTGACAATAAGACCAATATTCATGGACGAAAACCCGCCGAACCCCCGAGGGGTCCCCATGCGCTCCGGCTCTGCTCTGCACGTCGTCCACGAACCCGACCCCGGCATCGATCTCGCCGCCGCCGCGCGCGCCGCGGGCGACTTCCTACGGGCGCTCGGCGTCAGCCTGGAGACGGAGAGCCTGCAGGGCACGCCCGAGCGCATGGCGCGTGCGTACGCGGAGCTGTTCACGCCGCGCTCGTTCGACCTCACCACGTTCCCCAACGACGAGGGTTACGACGAGCTGGTGCTGGCCCGCGGCATCCCCGTACGGTCGGTGTGCGAGCACCACCTGCTGCCGTTCACGGGTGTCGCGCACGTCGGCTACCTGCCGGGCGACCGCATCCTCGGCCTGTCGAAGCTGGCGCGCGTCGTCGAGCACTTCGCGTGCCGGCCGCAGGTGCAGGAGCGGCTCACCAAGCAGGTCGCGGGCTGGCTGGGCGAGCAGCTGTCCCCGAAGGGAGTCGGCGTGGTCATCGAGGCCGAGCACACGTGCATGACGCTGCGCGGCGTGCAGGCCACGGGTTCCAGCACCGTCACCTCGACACTGCTGGGCACTTTGCGGGAGGATGCCCGCTCCCGCCAGGAGTTCTTCGCACTCACCGGTGTCAACGCATAGAGGAGTTGTTTCCTGTGGCAGAGCAGGGTTTTGTCATCGTCGGCGCGGGCCTGGCCGGCGCCAAAGCCGCTGAGGCTTTGCGGGCCCAGGGGTTCACCGGACGGGTGACGCTCATCGGCGACGAACCCGACCGGCCCTACGAGCGCCCGCCGCTGTCGAAGGACTTCCTCGCCGGCAAGGCCGAGCGCGACAGCGTGTTCGTGCACGAGGAGGGCTGGTACTCCGAGCACGACGTGGACCTGCGCCTGGGCGCCACGGCCACCGCCATCGACCGCGACAACCACGTCGTCCGCCTCGATGGCGGCGAGACCGTGGGCTACGACAAGCTCCTGCTGGCCACGGGCTCGAGCCCGCGGCACCCGCCGATCCCGGGCGCCGACGCCGAGGGCGTGCACTACCTGCGCCGCCTGGGCGACTCCGCGAAGCTCAAGGCGACGCTGACCGCGGGCACCCGCCTGGCCGTGATCGGCGCGGGCTGGATCGGCCTGGAGGTCGCGGCCGCCGCGCGGGAGGCCGGGGCCGAGGTGACCGTGCTGGAGGTCGCCGAGCTGCCGTTGCTGGCCGTGCTGGGCCGCGAGGTCGCCACGGTCTTCGCCGACCTGCACCGCGCCCGCGGCGTCGACCTGCGCCTCGGCGTGCACGTCAAAGCCATCACCACCGACGAGGGCAAGGCCACGGGCGTCCGTCTCGACGACGGCACCGAGGTCGCCGCCGACGCCGTGCTCGTCGCGGTCGGCGCCGCGCCCAACGTCGAGCTCGCGCAGGCCGCGGGCCTGGCCGTGGACAACGGCGTGGTGGTCGACTCGTCCCTGCGCACCACCGACCCGGACATCTTCGCGGCCGGCGACATCGCCTCCGCCCAGCACCCACTGTTCGGCAAGCACGTGCGCGTGGAGCACTGGGCCAACGCCCTCAACCAGCCCGCCGTCGCCGCCGCCGCGATGGCCGGCCAGGAAGCCACCTACGACGAGCTCCCGTACTTCTACACCGACCAGTACGACCTGGGCATGGAGTACCACGGCCACGTCGACCCAGGCGCCTACGACCGCGTCGTCTTCCGCGGCGACGTCGAGGCGCGCGAGTTCATCGCCTTCTGGCTCCGCGACGGCCACGTGCTGGCCGGCATGAACGTCAACGTCTGGGACGTCGGCGACCAGCTCAAGGCCCTCATCCGCGCCGAAGGCCCGGTGGACGCCGACCGGCTGGCGGACCCGAACGCGCCGCTCGAACCCTGAGCTACCGGTCCGCCGCGGCCCACGCCCGGTAGGTGTGGTCGAGGAACCGTTCCACGCCCCGGACGACGTGGGCGCTGCGGATCGAGGGGAAGATGTCGAACGCGTGCTGCGCGCCCGCGAGTTCGGCGTAGGCGACGGGCTGGTGGGATGCCGCGCGGAGCCGGGTCACGAACTCGCGGGCCTCCTCGACGGGCACGAGCGAGTCGTTGCGGCCGTGGATCACGAAAAACGGCGGCGCCGAGTCGGAGACGCGGTCGAGCGGGGAGGCGGCCACGTAGTCGTCGAGGTAGGTCACCGGGTCGCGGTCGGGGGAGAAGATGCGGCGGGCCAGCAGGCTCTCCAGGCGGTACTGGCTCTCGGTCGCGCCGCTGGTGGCCGCGATGTCGTAGACGCCGTAGTGCGGCACGCAGGCCTGCACGCTCGTGTCGGCGTCGGGGAAGTCCGGTTGCAGGGCCGGGTCGTTCTGGCTCAGCGCGAGCAGCGCGGCCAGGTGCCCGCCCGCCGAGCCACCCGTGACGGCGACGAAACCGGGATCCCCGCCGTACGAAGCGATGTTCGACCGAATCCACACCAGTGCGCGCTTCGCGGCCTCCACGTGCGCGGGCCAGCGGTGGGCGGGCGCGAGCGGGTAGTTGATCGCCACGCACACCCAGCCGCGGCGCGCGAGGTGGCGCATCAGGGGCTGGCCCTGCTCGTCCTTGTTGCCGATCGTCCAGGCGCCGCCGTGGATCTGCAACAGCACGGGCGCGCCGGTCACCGGCTTCGCGGGCCGGAAGACGTCGAGCAGGAACCGCTTGCCGCCCGGCGCGTACGGGATGTTCCGCTCGCGCACGACCTCGGGATCGCGGCCGCGGAACGGCAGCGCCAGCTGACCCCACGGCGTGGCCAGGTCGCGGGAGCTCGGCGGGTGCTCCAGCCGCGTGGAGTAGTCCGGCCCGAGTGCCTCGGTGAGCGCCGACTCGACCTCCCCGCGGGCCTTCTGCGCCGTCGCCACGAGCGTGCCCAGCCCGGCGGCCGACAGCGCGGCCAACGCAACCCCGGCCCTCGACGACCGCCGCCCGTGCCGCGCGACGTGCTGCGCGGTGTCCAACGCGGTGAGCGCCAGCAGCTGCGGAGCCAGCTCGTCGGTCAGCCACGCGCTGAAGAACACGGGGATCGACGTGACCCGGTTGCGCGGCGGGCGCAGGGCGACGGCGGTGAGGCCGAGCTGCGCGGCCCGGCGGGTCAGGAAGGCCGGTTTCACCTTCGCGATGCTACCGCCGCAAACCGCCCCATCCGCCGTTCTGCCTTACTGTGCTGCCCGCTACCAACCCGACCACAGTAACGGCGGGAACGGCTGCCACATGCGATAACGCGCGGTTTGGGTACCCGCCTGCTTCTGGCCGGATTGGTAGCCTGACGACATGCAGAGACTGAGCGGCCTGGATGCGAGTTTCCTCTACCTGGAGACCCCTGCGCAGGTCCTGCACGTCTGCGGGCTGCTCACGCTCGACGGTTCCACCATCCCCGGCGGCTACTCGTTCGCCGAGCTGCAGCGCCGGCTCGCCGAGCGCGTCGCGCTGATTCCGGAATTTCGCCGCAAACTGCACAATCCACTCTGGAACCTCAGCCATCCGGTGTGGGTCGAGGACGAGGACTTCGACCTCGACAACCACCTGCACCGCATCGGCGTGCCGGCGCCCGGCGACGACCGCGAGCTGTCCGAGCTGTGCGCCCACATCGCCGGCCAGCAGCTCGACCGGGCGCACCCGCTGTGGCAGTTCTACGTGATCGAGGGCCTGTCCGACGGTGGCATCGCGGTGCTCATCAAGATGCACCACGCGAGCATCGACGGCGTCGGCGGCGCCAGCCTGATCACCTACCTCGCGGGCCTCGAGCCCGAGGCGCCGCTGCCGGAGATCCCGCGGGAGAAGCAGCACAACAGCGGCCTGCCCACGCGCGTCGAGATCCTGCGCGAAAGCCTGGAAGGGCTCGCGCACCGCCCGTTCGAGATGGCGAAGCTGCTGCCCGAGCTGGTGGAGCTCGTGCCGCGCTGGCTCGGCAAGACGTTGCGCGGCAAAGGGATGCCGGTCCCGTTCACCGCGCCCCGCACGTCGCTCAACGGCACGATCACCGGCCACCGCAGCGTCGCCTACGCCCACGTGGACCTCGACGACGTGAAGCGCGTGAAGAACGCCTTCGGCGTCACCGTCAACGACGTGGTGCTGGCGCTCGTTTCCGGCGCGCTGCGGCAGTTCCTGCTCGGCCGCGGCGAGCTGCCGGAGGACCCGCTGGTGGCGACCGTGCCGGTGTCGGTGCACGAGCGCACCGAACGCGATCACGGCAGCAACAAGGTCTCCGCGTTCTTCGCCTCGCTGCCCACCCACCTGGGTGACCCGGCCGCGCGCGTGTTTTTCCTCGCCGAGGCCAACCGCCTGTCGAAGGACCACCACTACGACATCGACGCCGACATGCTCGCCGACTGGGCCCAGTTCTCCCCGGCCACGGCGTTCGGCCTCGGTGTGCGCGCCTACTCTTCGCTGCGGCTCGCCGAGCGCCACCCGGTGGTGCACAACCTGATCATCTCCAACGTGCCCGGCCCGCCGATGCCGCTCTACCTGCTCGGAGCCCGCGTCACCGCCTTGTACCCGCTGGGCCCGGTCTTCCACGGCGCCGGCCTCAACATCACTGTCTTCTCATACGAGGGCAAGGTCGGCGTCGGCCTGCTCGGCGCCAAGGAACTGGTGAAGGACCTGTGGCCGCTGGCCGAGGCCCTGCCCGAGGCGATGACGGAGCTGCTCAAGGCCATGCCGGCCTGACGTCAGCCCGGGATCCGCTCGGCCACGGCCGCCCGCGACTCGGGCGCGGGGAAGGGATCCGCGAAGTACTGGGTCTCGTGGGTGACGAAGCCGTCGGTGAACTCCATGACGCTCACCGAATGGGTGGGCGAGCCGTCGTAGGTGATCACGCACTCGCTCACCCAGAGGTCGCCGCCGCCGGTGATCCGGCTGATCGTGAAGTGGCGCTCGGCCGGGTGCCCGCCGCGTTGCGCGCGAATCCGGTCGCGGCCGCGGAAGCGTTCGCCGGACTGCGGGTAGTCGAGGATCGCGTCCGCGGCGTAGATCGCGTGCTCGGTGTCGATGTCCCCGGCCTCGGAGGCGCGCCAGTGCTCTTCGATCCGGGCGCAGATCGGGGGATCAGGGGGCACCGTCATCACGTCCTCACCGTCTCGCCGGGCAACTGCGCGCCAGCCTAGCCGCGCGTGAGCCGAACCGCCTGCCGCTCAGGCCTTGCGGCGGCGTTTGGCCGGCTGAGCGGTGGTCTTCTTCTTGGCCTGGTACGGAATGTCGGCGAATTTCAACGTCGCCTGCAGGCTGCGCACCGCCCGGTCGAGCCGCAGCAACGCGACCTGCGACAGGGTGAACAGCTCGCCGACGTTCCACGCGCGGCCCGCGGCGGCGAGCACGACGGTGTCCGGCGCCTCGGTCAGCACCCGTCCGTCGTCCAAAGTGGACACCTTTTCGGCCAGCTGCGCCAACGCTTCCGGCTCGTCGTGCAGCGCCTCGGCCGACACGAGCGCTTGGGTGTAGAGGTGGCTGGCGGCCGTCGCGCGGCCCAGCCACTTCACGTGGATCAGCTCGTTGCCCGGGCCCAGCAGGTCGCACAGCTCGAACCGCGGGTGCAGTGGTGTGGTCGCGGTGTCGCGATCGAGGCAGACGTAGCCGTCGAGCGTGGCGACCTGGCGGCAGTAGCGGTTCTCGTCGTCGGGCTCGCCGGTGGGTTTCCACGTGAGGTCCGGCCACTCGTATTTGCGCGCCAGCAGCTGCGAGACCTGCTCGCGCATCTGCTCCACGTACGTCTCGCCGATGCGGTACCAGCGGCCCTGGTGGAACACATAGCGGGTGTGCCCGATCGTCGTCTCGAACACGAGCCACTTCGCGACCTGCACGGGCGACCCGGTCTCCTCTTCGCCCGCCTCGTCGGCGCAGGTGGCCACGCGCCCGGCGCGCAGGGCCTTCACCCGCTTGTCCTCGGGCAGCTGCGCAAGCCGGCCCGTGAGGTGTTCCAGCTCCAGCCGCGACTCCACGTGCAGCGGCCCGCCGGAGCCGAGGCCGGTGATGCGGAACGAGCCGGCGTTCTCGGCGTCGTTCACCGCGGTCGCGGGCCACGCCAGGCCGAGCGACGCGCCGGTGTCGCCGCCGAGCGCTTCGGCCAGCTGCGCCTCCAGCGTCGGCACGAGCCGGTGGTGGCGGTCGAGCGGCCGCGTCTGCGCCACGAATCGCAGCGCCGAAGACGCGTCGGGCTCGTCCACGACGGCACCCACCGCGTCGAGATCCGCGAGAAAAGCCTGTGGTTCCTTCGCAAGCGGTACGTAGAGCGAGTTGCCGACGCGGATCCGGTAGCGCTTGCCGGTCACCCGCCCGTAGGTGAGGTCGGTCAGGTCCGCGGAGCCGGCCAGCCGGTTCACGAGGTCGCCGTAGGGCTCCAGCCGGAACGCGGAAAGCTCGCCGCCGCCCGGGATCGAGATCTGCGTGGCGCGTGCCGACACGTCGAGCGCGGCGCTCGACACCAGCCCGAGGTCGAACGGGTCGAGGCGGCGGATCCCGAACAGCAGCCCGAAACCCTGCTCCACGTACTCGTCGTTGAGCACCAGGTGCCCGGCGCCCCAGGACACCGCGTATGTCCAAGGTGGACGCGGCACGAGCAGCACGGCGAACGGCAGCGTGGAAGAGAGGTCGAGTTCGCTTCCGGTCAACGCGGCCGCGTGCGGAAGCCACAACGGGATCTCGGTGTGGAACGCGCCGGCGACCAGCCGCGCGCGGGTACCGGAGAGGTCCACCGTCGTGTCGGTGGTGACCTGCTCGGGCTTGAGCGACACCAGCAGGTCGGGCTCGGCGCCGGTGCCGTCGAGGCGGAAGAGGGAGACGGGCCGGCTGGGTGCGGACGGGGCAGGCATGACCACCACCGAAGTGTGCTGACGCGTGCGAACGTCGAATCAGAATGCGTGATTTTCTTGTCCACCCGGTTAATCACGGAGAGCGAACGTGATGCGGAATGGTGAAGTTCACCTTACTTGGGGTTTCCTGCTCGCTTCGATCGCGCAATGATAACGTGATGTAGAGCCGAGGGGAACACGTTTACGGCGTCACGAAAGATCGGTTTCGGACCAGCTCAGAAGTCCAGCGGGTAATCCATTGGTGTCGTATTACCCTACCCGGAATGGCCATTCCGAGAATTCGCTCACATAACTCGAACGGCCCTGTCGTGCGGGGTTCTCCTGGGCTGTCCGGGTCTGTTTCGCCGCATTTTCGTGACCCTGTGTGACGGCGGACGCCGGACGGCGCGCGGACGGATAGGCCGCCCGGGTTTCCAACACGCCGGAGGACGGTTCGCGCTGCCGCGTGTACCCGTCTACCCTGGCGTAGTCGTTTTCCGGTCGGCCCGTCCTGGGGGCAGCATGATGACAGTCCCGTCGTTCGCACACGGCGACCGTCTCACCCGTCGGGACCTGGAGGCGATCACGGATGAACGCCATCGATACGAACTGGTGGACGGGACGCTTCTGGTGAGCCCGTCCCCGCGTCCGCTGCACCAGAGGGTGGTCGCGCGCTTGCTCGCGGCGCTCACCCCGGTGTGCCCTGAGGATTGCGAGGTGCTCCCCGCACCGGTCGACGTCGTGCTCGACGAGTTCACCGTGATGATCCCCGACGTGGTGGTCGGCCGGCGCGAGACCTTCACCGAGCGCGCACTCGTGGGCGTGCCCGTGCTCGCCGTCGAAGTCGTTTCCCCGTCCAGCCGCTACATCGACCGCCACCTCAAGCCCGCCCGCCTCGCCGCGGCCGGCTGCCCGTTCTACTGGGTCATCGAGCCCAACGAGCCCACCCTCAGCTGTTTTCGCCTGGAGGGGACCGAATACGTGCTCGACGCCGAGGCCACCGGCGGCGAGACCGTGCACCTCGAGGTGCCCTACCGCCTCGACCTCAGCCCCGCGGACCTGGTTTCCAGCTACTGAGCTTCACGCCGAGTCGGGTTCTTCCTCGCGCACCCGGTCCGTTTCCTCGTCGGCGATCGCCGCGTGCACCGACGTGCACGCCGCCATCAGCGCGGGTACGAACTGGTTCGCCGCGAGCACGCACGCCGTGTGCCCGGCGGGGATCTCGTACGTCGCCGCGCCCGGGATGCGCCGCGCCAGTGACCGCTGGTGCGCCGGCGCGATGAAACCGTCGCGACTGGTCACGACCACCGAGGTCGGCACGCGCAACGTGTGCAGCCACGGCGCCGAGTCGAACCGGCCGATCTCGTCGAGCGCGACGGCGATGGCCCAAGGGCTCGTGGACCGGAACTCGGCGAGCGCCCACCGGTGGTCCTCCAGTCGCGCGAGCCGTTCGCGGCGCGGTTCGCCGGGCACGAGGCCGATCTTGGCCTGGTCGCGCATGAGCTGCAGCGTGCGCCCGAACAGGTCGAGCGCCACGCGCTGGCGCACGCCGCGGCGGAAATAGCTCGCCGTGGAGCACAGGACGAGGCCGCTCACGCGCTCGCGCCGCTGGTAGGCGACCATCTGGCCGACCATGCCGCCCATCGAGTAGCCGGCGATCATGAACCGCTTGATGTCGAGCGCGTCGGCCACCGCCACCACGTCGTCGGCGCAGTCTTGCAGCGTGAACTCGTGGGAGCGGATGCCCTGCCCGTGCCAGCGCTGGTCGAACACGACCACGCGGTAGTGCGCGGAAAGCCGCTCCAGCAGCGGGTACCAGGTCAGCAGGCCGGTGCAGGCCACGGAGTGCAGCAGGATGATCGCGGGCGCTTGGCGCGGGCCCACGTCGACCACCACGGTCTGGCCGCGGCCCGGCAGTGAAAGTGGCTCCGGGTCCGGCACCCCGGCCGTGGACGGGATCGTCGCCAGCTTCCGGGTCGCCTGCCAGCCGACGTCGCTCAGCGCGCCGATGAGAACCTGTTCCGCACCCACGTCGACTCGGCACCCCTCTTCGCTCGACGGCCTGTTCCGCTTCTGGAGTACCCGGTTGCCGAAGCCACCGGAGGTTGCCGATCCCATCCCTTCCGGTTAAAGCTAGAACGTGTTCCACTTGTGGCGGCCATTCGGAGGGAGGGACCGGCGTGGACTTCACCCCCGACGATACGCAGGCCGGGATCGCCGCGCTGACCGCGAGGGGTGCTCGGCAAATCCGCCGACGCGGGCGAGCAGTGGCGCGCGCTGGCCGGCGCCGGGCTGCTCGCGCTCGCCCTGCCCGAGGACCTCGGGGGCGACGGGCTCGGAGTCGCGGAGGGTCGCCGCGGTGCTGACCGAAGTCGGCCGCGCGGCCGCGGCCGTGCCTGTGTACGCCGTGCTGGCGCTGGGTGCGCTGCCCGTCGAGACGCTCGGCACGCCGCGCCAGCGTGCGCAGTTGCTGCCGCCCGTCGCGGCCGGCGATGAGGTGCTCACGGCGGCGCTGCACGAGCCGTCCGCGCCGTTCACGACCGTGCCTGGCACCGTCGGCGCGGCCGGCGACGGTGTGTGGCAGCTCACCGGCGTCAAGACGGGGGTGCCGGGCGCCGCGGACGCCACGCGGATCCTCACCCCGGTCGCACTGCCGGGCGGTACCGCGGTGGCGCCTGGTCGACCCGTGCGCCGACGGCGTCGAGCTCGTCCGCACGCCCAGCTCCGGCGGCGCGCCCGAGTACACCGTGCGGCTGGCCGGGGTGCGGCTGGCCGACACGGAGTTCCTGCGCGACCGCTCACCCGGCCACGCCGTCGCCACGCTGCACCGGTTCGCGCTTGCGGGCGCGCTGGCACTGGGCGAAGGGCTGCTGGCCGGCGCGCTGGCCCTGACTTCGCAGCATGTCGCTCAGCGCACGCAGTTCGGCCGTCCGCTGGCGGCGTTCCAGGTGGCCCAGCAGATCGCGGCCGTCTACGTGGCCCCCCGGACCGTGCACCTGGCCGCGACGTCGGCCGGGTGGCGGCTGGCCGCGGGCCTCGACGCCGACACAGAGCTCGACATCGCCGCCTACTGGCTCACCGACCAGGCGCCCGCGGCGCTGGCGACGTGCCACCACCTGCACGGCGGCCTCGGCGTCGACCGCGAGTACCCGCTGCACCGGTATTCGTCGGCGGTGAAGGATCTTGGCCGGGCGCTCGGCGGCGCCGCGCACCCGCTGGACCGGCTGGGGGAGCGGGTGGCCGGGTGAGCACGCACATCGGCTGACGGCCGCCCAGCAGGCGCTGCGCACCGAGCCGCGGGAGTACTTCGCGGGCCTGCTGACGCCCGAGGAACGCCGGGCGCTGCTGCGGGAGCGCCACGGGCCGGTGTACCGCGAGGTCGTGCGGCGCCTGGGCCGCGACGGCAAGCTCGGCGTCGGCTGGCCGAAGCGCTACGGCGGCCAGGGCTTCGGTGAGATCGAGCAGCACCTGTTCGTGGACCAGGCCGCGCGCGCCGACGTGCAGCTGCCGTCGGAGACACTGCAGACCGTTGGCCCGACGCTGCTTCGCCATCGGCTACACCGAACCCGAGACGGGCACAGACCTGGCTTCGCTGCGGACCCGCGCGGTGCGCGAAGGCGACGAGTACTTGGTCAACGGCCAGAAGATCTTCACCACCGGCGGCCACGACGCGGACTACATCTGGCTTGCCGTGCGGACCTCGCCGGACGCACCCAAGCACCAGGGGATCTCGATCCTCGTTGTCGACACCCGCGACCCCGGCTACTCGTGGACGCCGATCATCACGTGCGACGGCGCCCACCACGTGAACGCCACCTACTACGAGAACGTCCGCGTGCCGGCGGACCTGCTGGTGGGGCAGGAGAACGAGGGCTGGCGCCTGATCACCACTCAGCTCAACCACGAGCGCGTCGGCGAACCCGTGGCGGACATGGTGTTCCGGGTGCTGAAGTTCCGGCCGCTTTCGGCCGAGCCGCCCGCGCCCGTGCTGCGCCCGCTGATCAGCCGGGACACGGAGTTTCTTCTGGGCCGGCCTGCGGAAGAGCGAGCTGCGCATCCAGTGGTGGGGCGACACGCTGCGGCACCCGCCGGGTCCGATACCGCCTGGCGGTTCCCTTGAAGTGACACCGGACTACGTCGTGGCGAGCGGACGCGGCACGGTCTACAGCTACGTCGTGCACCACCACCCGCCGGTGCCGGGCAAGCGGCTGCCGTTCGTGGTCGCGCCGGTGGAGCTGGAGAGGGCGTGCGCGTGCTGGCCGAGCTGCTCGACGCGGAGCCGGACGAGGTGCGGGTCGGGCTGCCGGTGGTCGCCGCGTTCGTGCGGGTGGACGACGAGCTGACCTTGCCGGCGTGGCGGGTGGCGCGATGACGGTCGAGCTGCCGTCGTTGCGGATCGAGGCGACCACGACGTTCGTGGTCAGCACCGCCCTCGCGACCCGTGACTTCCAGGACGTGCACCACGACCGCGACGCCGCCGTCGCTCGGGGTTCAAAGGACATCTTCCTCACCATCCTCACCGATACCGGTCTCGTGCAAAGGTTCGTGAGCGAGTGGGCCGGGCTTGAGGCGTTGATCCGGTCGATCAAGATCCGCCTCGGCGTGCCGTGTTACGCGGGGGGACACGCTCACGTTCACCGGCCGGTCGTCTCGCGCGACGGCGCCGACGTCGAGCTCGCCGTTTCCGCGACGGGCAGCCTGGGCGAGCACCTGACCGGCACCGTTTCCCTGACATTGGCTGGTGGTGCGTCGTGACGTTGGCGGGCGTGGCGGCGATCGCCGGGATCGGGGCCACGGAGTTCTCCAAGGACTCCGGCCGGAGCGTTCTGCGGCTGGCGGCCGAATGCGTGACGCACGCGCTGGCCGATGCCGGCCTCTAGGCGTCCGAAGTGGACGGACTGGTGTCGTTCACGATGGACGGCACCGCGGAGATCGCGCTGGCCAGTGAACTGGGTATTCCGGAGCTCGAGTTCTTCAGTCGCATCCACTACGGTGGTGGTGCCGCGGCCGCGACGGTGCAGCAGGCCGCGATGGCCGTGGCCACGGGTGTCGCCGAGGTGGTGGTGGCGTACCGCGCCTTCAACGAACGCTCCGAACAGCGCTTCGGCCGCGTGTCGGCCGCCGCGGCGAGGCAGATCAATTCGTCCGGTGTGGACAATGCGTTCCACGACCCGATGGAGGGCTTCGGCCGCGTGGCCGTGGTGGACCATGCGCACGCCGCGACCAACCCGGCGGCGTGGTTCCACGGCCGGCCGATCACGCTGGCCGAGCACCAGGCGTCGCACTGGGTCGCGGAGCCACTGCACCCGCTCGACTGCTGCCAGGAGAGCGACGGCGGGGTGGCGCTGGTCGTCACGCGCGTCGAGCGCGCGCTCGACCTGCGGCACGCGCCGGCTGTGGTCGCCGCGGCGGCGCAGGGGAGCGGGCCGGACCAGTACGTGATGACCAGCTACTACCGTGACGACCTTGCCGCGCTGCCCGAGATGGGGGTGGTCGCCCGGCAGCTGTGGGCGCAGTCGGGGCTCGGACCGTCCGATGTGGACGTCGCGGTGCTCTACGACCACTTCACCCCGTACGTGCTGATGCAGCTGGAGGAACTGGGCTTCTGCGGCCGCGGCGAGGCGAACGACTTCATCGCCGGCGACACCCTGACGCTGCACGGCGCGCTGCCGCTCAACCCGCACGGTGGGCAGCTCGGCGAGGCCTACCTCCACGGCATGAACGGCATCGCCGAAGCCGTGCGCCAGATCCGCGGCACGGCCGTGAATCAGGTGCGCGAAGCCGAGACCGTGCTCGTGACCGCCGGGTCCGGCGTCCCGACCAGTGGACTGGTCTTGACTCGTCACTGAGCGCGACTCATACCCTGGCCCCGTACGGTAGCTCTGCGAGGTCGGTAACTCTTGTGGGGCAACGACTTTCACCTCTTTGCTGGCTGGTGCTCACCTGCCGTGGAATGCCACCGTGGAGCGGAGATCAGCGACGCAGCGTGAAAGCAGGCACGACGATGTCCGGATCCACCGTCCTCGCGGGCTCGCCATGAGCGCACCGGTGCTGGTGGCATGGCTGCTCACCGCGGTCTTCGCGGTGCTCGCGCTGCCGTGCGTGCTGCGGCTCGTACGGCTCGACTACGCGCGCCTCGGCTCCGGCGTGCGCAACGCCGACCTCGCCGAGCTGCTGCTCGTGGTGGCCATGGTGGCGATGATCTCGCCCGTCGGCGGCCCCATCCCCGCCGCCGGCTGGCAGGCGGTGTTCGTGCTCACGGCGGCGTGGTTCGGGTTCGCCTGGTGGCGCGGGCGCGGTCAGGCCCACACTTCGGGCTGCGGCCACCACGCGTTGTCCGCGGCCGCGATGCTGTACATGGTGAGCGCGATGCCCCACGGCGGCATGGTCCACGGCCCGTGGCTCACGATGTCCTCTATGGACACCCGGCTCGCGGTGCCGCTGCTCGCCGTGCTGGGCGCGGTGTACTTCGTGGCCGACGCCGCCCGGTCGGGTGTGGTCGCGGTGCGCACGCGCGGCGACGCCGCACCCGGGCTGACCTCGCGCACGGTGTGCCGCGCTGTGATGGGTGCGGGTATGGGGTACCTGCTGCTTGCCGCTGTGTGACTCGCTGTTGCCGGGCGTCGCCGCTTCAGCCGAGCCGGCGGACCTCACCGTCGGGCGGCGGCGTGCCGAGGTCCGGCAGCTGGCTCGCCGGATTCTCCTCGATCCACTTGCGCGTGGCGGCGACGTCGCGGTCGAGGGCCTCGATCAGCTCCTCGCCGGAGTTGTACTTCTGCTGCTCACGCAGGTGCGCGCCGAGCCAGACGGTGAGCGTCTCGCCGTAGAGGTCGCCCTTGAAGTCGAGCAGGTGCGCCTCGACGAGCCGGTAGCCGTCGGCGCCGTAGTACGTGGGGCGGCGCCCGACGGACACCGCGGCGGCCACGTGGGTGCCGTCCGCGCGCTCGGCCCAGCCGGCCCAGACGCCGTCGCCGACCTGCCCGCTCTGGTTGCGCAGCGCGATGTTCGCCGTGGGGAAGCCCAGCTCGCGGCCGCGCTTGTCACCCGGCTCCACCGGTCCGCGGACCACGAAGAAGGTGCCGCTGTGCTGACCGAGAGCGTGCTCGTCCGCCATCCGCCGTCCCGTCCCTGTTCCGGTGTCCTTTCCGACACCGTAATACTGGCGGTCGGCTCAGCGCGGCACGAGCACTGTGTCGGACAGCACAGGAGCGTCGTCACGCTCCGGAGCGGTGGTGGTCACCAGCAGCCGGTCGCTCTCGCGCCACACGCGCGTGCGCAGTGGTTCGCCCGGAAAGACCACGCCGGCGAACTTCGTCCCAAACGAGCGGATCCGGGTGGGGTCGCCGTCGAGGAAGGCGTCGGTGAGCGCCTTCGCGACCACTCCGTAGGTGCACAGCCCGTGCAGGATCGGGCGGTCGAACCCGGCGGCTTTCGCGAACGCGGGGTCGGCGTGCAGCGGGTTGCGGTCGCCGCAGAGGCGGTACAAAAGCGCCTGCTGGGGCAGCGTCGGGGTGTCGAGCACGGCGTCGGGCTCGCGCTCGGGCCACCCGAGCCTCTGCGACGGCCCGCGCTCGCCGCCGAAGCCGCCCTCGCCGCGGGCGAAGATACCGGAGCGGGCGGTCCACAGTGGATCGCCCTGCGAGTCGGCGACCGTGGTTTCCTGCACGAGGACGGCGGCCTTGCCCTTGTCGAACACGTCCGTGATGCGCGTGCGCGCCACGGCTTCGCCGTCGACGGGGATGGGCCGGTGCAGCTCGATCTCCTGCGTGCCGTGCAGCACCTTGGCGAGGTCGATGTCCACGCCCGGGAACTTGAGCGCGGGCGGGGTGAACGTGCGCAGGTTCACCGCGACCGTGGCGAACGTCGGGATCACCCGCAGGTCCTGCTCGTAGGTGTAGTGCAGTTCGCGCTCGTCGACCGGATCGGCGCCGGCGCCCAGCGCGAGGTGGTAGAGCAGCACGGCGGACGGCGTCCAGGCGAACCGCACCTCGCCGAGGTCGGCACCGATCGCGAGCGCGGGGTCGATGGGCACGGGCTCTCCTTGGCTTTCGGGCTATTCGTAGCTGACCGACACCTCGTCCGTGACGGGCAGCGACTGGCAGGCCAGCACGATCCCGTCGGCGAGGTCTTCGGTGTCGAGCACCTCGTTGTCGAGCATCTTCACCTCACCGGACACCAGGCGGCACGCGCAAGCGTTGCACTGGCCTGCGCGGCAGGAGTACGGCGCGTCGAGGCCCTCGGCGAGCAGGTGGTCGAGCAGTTTCCGCTGCCGCGGCCAGGCGGTGGTGCGGGTTTCACCGTCGAGGTCGACGGTGAGCCGGGCCGTCTCGCCTGCTTCCGGGGACTCGGGTTCGCGTGTCCGGTCGAACGGGTTCCCGGTGAGGGAATGGAACTTCTCGACGTGGACGCGCTCGCGCGGCACGCCGAGCTCGGTCAGCGCGGTCCTGGCGGCGGCCATGAACGGCTCCGGGCCGCAGAGGTACGCGTCGTGCCGGCGGTAGGGCGCGGCGAGGGTTTCGAGCGTGCGCGCGGACGGCAGACCCTGCAGGCTTTCGAGCCAGTGCAGCACGGTCAGCCGATCCGGGTGCCGGCTGGTGAGCTCGGCGAGCTGCCGGGCGAAGATCACGGACGCTTCGTCGCGGTTGGCGTAGACGAGCACGACCTGTCCGGTGCCGTGCCGCAGCGCCGACTTGAGGATCGACATCAGCGGCGTGATGCCGCTGCCCGCCGCGAACAACAGGAAGTCACCGTCCAGCGACGCCGGCACGAACACCTCGGCCGGCGGCAGCACCTCGATCTCCGCGCCTTCACACAGCTCTTCGCACACCCAGCCGGAACCGAACCCCGTGCGTTTCACCGTGACCTGCACCCGGCCCTCGTGCGGCGCGCTCGAGAGCGAGTAGCACCGCGCGACGGATCCCGCGCGGTCGCTGGGGATCCGCAGCGTGAGGAACTGGCCGGGTGCGTAGGCGAAGGCCGCCTGGTGTTCTTCCGGGATGGCGAACACGATCGAGCGCGCGTCGGCGGTCTCGACGATCACCTCGGCCACGGTCAGCGTCACGACGTCAGCCATCACGCACCACCCGGTCGGCCACGTCGAGGCTCCCGTCGTGCACGGCGTCGGTGATGCTGTCGGCCAGCTTCTCGCACGTGTCGAGCAACGCGGGATGCCTCCCGGCGGCCACGTGCGCCGCGAAAACGGGCAGCTGCGAGGAGCGTCGGTGGTCCACTGGATGCTCGTGTGCGCGAGGCTGTTCTTCTTCACCGGCACACACGTCCCGCAGCTGCGGCACTCGTGCGGCCGCAGCCCGGCGGTGTGGAACTCGGTGACCTCGGTCGTCACACGCCTGCCTCTTCCGCCTCCGCACGCTGCCGCGCCAGGTTCTCCGCCACTTCCGCGGCCCACGCCTCGTTGGCCTTGCTCGTGTCGACCTCGAACTCGAAGCGGCGCGTCATGTCCTCGGTGACGTCGTCGGCGTCGACGTAGAACTGCTCGTACCAGCGGCGCAGCTGGTAGACCGGCCCGTCTTCCTCAGACAGCAACGGATTGTCGATGCGGGTTGCCGATGGCTGCGTTGCTTCGCGGGTTTCTGTGCCCGGGCTGGCATCGCGGTGTCCGTTTGGGGCCACGACTTCGGCGACAGTTGCCGATGGCTGCGTTGGTTCGCGGGTCTATGGGCCCGCGCTGGCATCGCGGTGTCCTTGTGGGGTCACGACTTCGGCGTGAGTTTCCGATGGCCGCGTTGGTTCGCAGGTTTCTCCTCGTGCGCCGGCATCGCAGTGTCCCTTTGGGGCCACGCCTTCGGCGTCGGTTCCCGATGCCCCGTTGTTCCGCGGGGTTCTCGGCCCGCGCTGGCCTCGCGGTGTCCCGTTGGCGCCACGGTGTCGGCGCCCGTTCGCGATGGGCGCGTTGTTTCGCGGTTTCTCGGCGCGCGCCGGTGCCGGGGTGTCCCTTTGGGCCACGATTTCAGCGTTGGCTCTCGATGGCCGCGATGGTTCGCGGTCTCTCAGCCCCCTCCGCGCGCCTTTGCCGCGGGTCAGCCGGAGACCTGGCGTCCAACCGAAACTTCGGTGAGGCCCGGATGACCGCTGTACTCGGCCCGTCGCGATTCCGGGCCGTGCTCGGACACTTCTGCACCGGAGTCACCATCGTCACCAGCCATGACGGCGCCGCCCCGGTCGGGTTCGCGTGTCAGTCCTTCGCGGCGTTGTCCCTGGATCCGCCGCTGGCGTTGTTCTGCGCGGCCCGCACGTCGCGCACCTGGCCGATCCTCGCCGCCACCGGTCGCTTCACCGTCAACGTCCTCGCCGAGCACCAGCGCGACCTCAGTGCCACCTTCGGTGCCCGCGTTGACGACAAGTTCGCCACCGTCGCCTGGCACCCCGCCCCGTCCGGCGCCCCGCTGATCCACGGCGCCCTCACGTGGATCGACTGCGCTCTCGAGACCGTGCATCCCGCCGGCGACCACCACCACGTCGTCATCGGCCGCGTGACCGCACGCGGCGACACCTCCGACGCCCGGCCGCTCCTCTTTCACCGCGGTCAGTACACCGTCACGGAACCCGTCCTCGACCCGCTCGCCGCGCTCCTGTCCTGGCCCCGCCCGGACGACTGGCTGTAGCGCGCCTACTTCCACCTGAAGTGCACGAACACCCGCCCGAAGTTGTCCTTGTCCTTCTCCACACGGTGGTAGAGCGCCTTGATCTGTTCCTGCTCCAGAAACCGCAGCACGTGCTTCTTCAGCTGGCCGGACCCCTTGCCCGGGATGATCTCCACGAGCGGCGCCTTCTTCGCCACGGCCTCGTCGATCACCGCCCGCAGCGCCCGGTCGATATCGCCGCTGCGGTTGTAGATGTCGTGCAGGTCGAGTTTGAGCTTCATGCCGTCCAGCGTGCCACGCGCACCCGCCGAGACGGCCGGACCGAGCCCCCGGCGCACCCCTCACGGCGCCGGCGGCTCGGCCCGAAGAGGGGGGATCAGCAGGCGTTGATCTTCCAGGAGTCGGCCTTGTCGTTGGTGCCCGGGATGTCGGCCAGGTTCTTGTAGTCCTTGAACGGACCGACCTTGAGGATCAGCTTGTCGCCCAGGACGCCGCGGTGGTTGTAGAGGCAGATGGTGCGATTGCCGTTGTTGATGATCGACGACAGCTGGCTGCGCTTGTCCCCGCTGGACGCCGGCGGGTTGTTGAAGCTTCCCGACGGGGTGGAGCTGTAGTTCAGGTGCCAGCCCGTGTAGCTCGCGTTCTGGTAGAAGCAGTAATAGTTCGCCGGGCAGGGCGCGGTCGCGGCGGAGGCCGGCGCTGCGGCGACCACGGTGCCGGCGGCGACACCGGCGATGGCGGCCGCGATCGCGGCGGCGGAACGGATCTTCGACATGGCGGTTCTCTCCCCTTGAGCGGCCACCCCCGGAGTGGGCGACCGGATGGCTCAACCGTGTCGAGGTCCGTCCTCGTGTCGTCATCACGCCATCCTCACGCAGGTCAGCGCAGGTATGATCATGGTCCGGGAAGGGACGTGGATGGACTTCTGTGTGCTGGGGCCGTTGGAGATCTGGACGGCCGGGGGACGGCTGTCCCTCCCCGGAACCCGGCACCAGCGCGTGTTGGCGACGTTGTTGCTCACCCCCAACGCCGTCGTCCCGATGGCGAGGCTCATCGAGGCCACGTGGGAGGGCGAGCCGCCCGCCACGGCCACCAAGCAGGTGCAGAACTGCGTGTCGGCCCTGCGCGAACGGCTCGGTGACCCCGAGCAGCGCCTCATCGTCACCGACGGCCCCGGCTACCGGATCACCGTCGCCGACGACCAGCTCGACCTGCTCCGCTTCACCAAGGGCCTCGCCGACGCGAAGCGCTTCGCCGAGCAGGGTGCGCTGCGCGACGGCGTGCGCGAGATCCGGACCGCGCTCAAGCTTTGGCGTGGCCCCGCACTCGACGGGCTCGATACCCCCGCGCTGGTCAGCCGCGCCGCCCGGCTGGACGAGCAGCGCCTCGACGCGTTCGAGTCGTGCGTCGACTGGCAGATCGCGCTCGGCCAGCACCGCGAGGTCGTCGACGAACTCGCCGAGGTCGTCGCCGAGCACCCGCTCCGCGAACGGCCGCATGCCCAGCTGATGCTCGCGCTCGACCGCTCCGGCCGGCAAGCAGACGCGCTCAAGGTGTTCCAGCGCCTGCGCACCGACCTCGCCGAGGATCTGGGCATCGACCCCGGCCCCGACGTCCGCGACCTGCACGAACGCATCCTCCGCGGCGAGAATCGCCCGTCGGGCGCCGCGCCCGACACCGCCGCGCCCGACACCGCCGCGCCCGACACCGCCACACCCGACACTTCCGCGCCCCCGGACGAGCTCGACCGCGCGGCGAAGGAGCTCGCCGCGGCGATCACCCGGCAGTGGACCGCCGAAGCCGAGATGCGCTCGCTCAAGCGTCCGGAGCCGGTGCCGTTGAACTGGTCGTGCACCGAGCGCGAGGTCGCCGCCGCTGCGTCGACAGTGCTCGGCGCGCGCCCCGGCGAAGGCCCGGACCGCCTGGTGCTGAGCGGCGACCTGACCGACGTCGTCGCGAAGTTCCGGCAGGTCCCGGCTCGGCAGCTCGTGGTGCTCGGCGAGCCCGGCGCCGGCAAGTCCGTACTGGCGATCCTCCTCACTCTCGGTCTGCTGGCGGACCCGCGACCGGGCGAGCCGGTGCCGGTGCTGTTGCCGCTCGCCTCCTGGAACCCGCACCGCGAGCACCTGCACACCTGGCTGGCGCGCAAGCTGGTCGAGGAGTACCCGGGCCTCGCGAACACCGCCGCCTACGGCGAGGACGCCAGCCTGCGCCTGGTCCTCGAGGGCCGGATCATCCCGGTCCTCGACGGCCTCGACGAAACCCCGCCAGGCCTCCACACCGCCGCGATCGATGCCCTCGACCAAGCCGTCGGCGCCGGCCGCCCGCTGGTGGTGACCTGCCGCAGCGCCGAGTACGAGCTCGCGGTCCGCCAAACGGGCGCCTTCCTGACCCGGGCCGCCGTGGTGGAGATCGAGCCGGTCGAGATCGAGGACACGATCGACTTCCTCACCGCACGCCGACGCTCCGGCGAGACCCGCTGGGACCCGCTCGTCCGCCGGCTGCGCCGCGAACCGACCGGGCCGCTCGCCCAAGCCTTGCGCACGCCCCTGATGGTCGACCTGGCCAGGACCGCCTACGCGAACCCCGCCACCGACCCCGGCGAACTCTGCGACCCCACGCGATTCCCGGACCGCGCATCCGTCGAACGACACCTCCTCGACTCGTACCTCCCCGCCGTCTACACCCGCAAACCCACACCTCCCGCTCAGCTCGCCCGCCCACACCCGCCGCGCGACTACGACCCCGCGCAGGCCGAGCGCTGGCTCACCTTCCTCGCGCGCCGGCTCGAACGCGAACGCACCCGCGACCTCGCCTGGTGGCAGCTGGACCGCGCCGTGCCGAGGCTCGTCGTCGGCCTGTACCTCGGGCTGCCGCCGGCGGGGTTGTTCGCCCTCACCGGCTGGCTGGCCGCCGGCCCGGTGATCGGCGCGATCTACGGCGGCTCCTTCGCGATCGCGGGCTGCGTCACGCACAGCGTCGGGCGCCGCCCGGGTCCGCTGCGAGTGGAACCGAGGTTCGCGGGTACCGCCGGCCGCTTCGCCCGCCGGTTCGCGGTGGGCGAAGCGGCCGGAGTCTGCCTCGGCCTCGGCTGGTCGCTCCCGACCTGGGTGATCAGCCTGCTCGCGCTCGTGTTCGGTCTGGCCGTCGGCGTGCACGTCTGGCTGGGCACGCCGCTGGATGCGAACCGGGTGTCCAGCCCGGAGACCGTGCTGCGCCACGATCGCGCCGCGGCCCTCTCGTTCACGTTGTCATTCATGGTCTCCCTCGGTCTCTTTACGGTTTGGCTCTGGCGCTCACCCCCGCAGAGTCCACCTTCGAAATACTGAACGGGCACTACGACGTGGTGCTCGGCCTGGCGGGCGGAGTGGCCGCCGGGCTGCTGGGCCGGTCCCTCGTCGCGAACCTGGGTGGTGTCGCCTACGGGATCGCCGGTGCGGTCATCGGTGGTCAGGTGTTCCTGCCCGCGACCAGCGCAGTGCAGGCGGTGGTGGGTGGCGGCCTGTTCGGCCTTTCGGTCGGCGTGAGTGTGTGTTTGGCCCGGGCGTGGGGCGCCTTCGCGTTCACCCGGCTCTGGCTGGCCTCGCGGGGCCGGATTCCCTGGGAATTCATGGCTTTCCTCGCCGACGCACACCGGCGCGGGGTGTTGCGGCAGGTCGGCGAGGTGTACCAGTTTCGGCACGCGAGGCTGCAGGAGCGGCTTGCCGACGCGGGACCTACAGCAGGTGGGCGCCCAGGCATGGATGACGAGTAAGGATCACTGGAGCAGCACCGTTCCATCGTGCCCTGGTGATCGGCCGATGTCATCGATTCGAACACATGTTCGCACGATCGGGTGGTCGCTCGGGTGAAGGGCGGCGTTTGCCGCTTGAGGCGCGCTAACGTCGGATTCATCAAAGCAGCCGGACGTGGTGCGACTCCGCCCGTCCTCCTCGGCGCGGGAATCCTTCAGCAGCACCCTTTTCTGCACTCGAGCAGCACATCCTCGAGCAGCACGTCGACACATTCACGCGAGAACGGATCAGCGATGTACCCAGCAGGAGTCAATTCGGCGGCGCGCAAACAAGCTCGTCCGCACCGGAGACCGGAGCGCCGTCCCATGGACGGTGAGCGAAGACCCAGGGCGTCACCCCAGCGTCTGCCACCAACCGTCCACGGCGGGCGGGTTCGTCACGTCGATCCGCTGACCGGGCGTCGGCACGGCGAGGGCGAGGTCGTTCGCCTTGGCCTCGCGCCACACGCGGTCCGCGGGCTCGCCCCAGGGGTGCATCGCGAGGGAGAACGTGGCCCAGTGCACGGGCACGAGCAGTCCGCCTCGAACGTCGATGTGCGCGGCGATGCCTTCTTCGGGCGTCATGTGGATGTCCGGCCAATGGGGGGCGTACGCGCCGACCTGGATGAGCGTGGCGTCGAACGGGCCGTACTCCTCGCCGATCCTGGCGAAGCCGTCGAAGTAGCCGGTGTCCCCGCTGTAGAACACTTTGTGCTGCGGCCCGGCGATGACCCACGACGTCCACAGGGTGCTGTCGTTGCCGATGCCGCGGCCGGAGAAGTGCTGGGCCGGTGTCGCCACGAACCGGATGCCGGCGACCTCGGCTTCGTCGTGCCAGTCGAGCTCCACGATTCGCGAAGCCGGCACGTGCCACCGCTCCAGGTGCGCGCCGACCCCCAGCGGCACGAGGAACGGTGCGTCGTGCGCCTCGAGCAGGGCGCGCACGGTGGCGAGGTCGAGGTGGTCGTAGTGGTCGTGCGAGATCACGATCGCGTCGACTCGGCCGACCGCGTCCAGCGGCACCGGCGCGGCGTGCAGGCGGCGCGGGCCCAGGAAAGCGGCGGGAGACACCCGGTCGCTCCACACCGGATCGCACAGTACGCGGGCGCCGTCGATCTCCACGAGCGTCGAAGCGTGGCCGTACCAGGTGAGGAACAGACCTTCGGCGGAGTCTGTGGTGGTGTCGGCCACGAGCGGGATCTCCCCGGTGGGCTTGCGGCGGTCTCGGTCGTCGCCGAAGAGCAGCTCGCGCAGGATGCCGCCGGCCGCCGAGGGCGAAGGGGACGAGCGCGTGGGTGAGGCATTGTGGAAGACGCCATCGGCGTACTGCGGCGAGCGCCGCATCCGCTCGGCACGCGCGCCGGTGGCCTTCGCGCCGAAGGCCACCGGGAGATCACCGAGTGCCGAGACAGTTTTCCTGAGCATGCCCCCGAGTCTACGAACGCTTCCTGAGAGGAGCCCCAGCTTCGTGGAGGTGGGCCAACGCCTGCCGGTAGGACTCCACGAGGCTGGTCTGCAGGTAAGGAATGCCGAGCTCGGCGCAGTAGCTCTGCACAATCGGCTGCGCGCGCCGCAGGTGCACCGACGGCATGCTCGGGAAGAGGTGGTGCTCGATCTGGTAGTTGAGGCCGCCGAGGGCGACATCCACGATCGCACTACCGCGGACGTTGCGCGAGGTGAGCACCTGCTTGCGGAGGAAGTCGAGCTGGGGGCGGCCGGTCAGCGTCGGCATGCCCTTGTGGTTCGGCGCGAAGATCGATCCCATGTAGACACCCCACAGTCCCTGGTGGACGGCGAAGAAGAGCAGGGCCAGGCCCGGCGGGAGGACCACGAACAACGCGGTGAGGTAGGTCGCGAAGTGCAGCGCCAGGAGCGTGGCCTCGAGGCCACGGCGGCGCAGACCGGGCCGGGCGACCGCGCGGATACCGGACCAATGCAGGTTCAGGCCTTCGAGCGTGAGCAGCGGGAAGAAGAGGAACGCCTGGTGCCGCCCGATGAACCGGGGCACGCCGCGGCTGGCGCGGGCCTGGTCCTGCGACCACACGAGGATGTCGGGGTCGACGTCGGGATCCAGCTCCTCGTGGTTGGGGTTCGCGTGGTGGCGGGTGTGCTTGTCCATCCACCAGCCGTAGCTCATGCCCACGCCCAGGTTGCCCGCGAGGAGCCCGGCGGTTTCGGTCGGGCGTCGCGTGCGGAGCACCTGGCGGTGGGCCAGGTCGTGGGAGAGCAGGGCGATCTGACCGAACATGAAGGCCTGGAACGCGGCGACGGTGAGCTGCCACCACGAGTCCCCGAGGAGCGCGAAGGCGACCCAGCCGCCGGCGAACAGCGTGGTCACCACGGCGACCCTGGCCGTGTAGTAGCCGGGGCGCCGCGCGAGCAGCCCCGCGTCCGTGATGCGACGGGAAAGGCGGGCGAAATCGCTGCCCGGGCCGGCCGCGGCCGGGAGGACGAGATTGTCTGTGGTCACCTCGTCGAGTTTTTCGGGGAAGCCGGCCGAGCAGAACCCGGCAGGCCCCAGAACCCGTACGGGGGGTGGCCCCACCCCGCTAGGGGTGGACGCGCGAAAGGTGGTGATGGGGTGCGCCGAAAAGCTGCGAGGTCGAGTGTGCTCGTTTGAAGTACCGGTGCGCGGGATGATTCCAGGTGATGGCCATGCCCCCGTGCAGCTGGATCATCTCGGCGGCGACTTCGGCGAACACCTCGCTGCAGTGCACCTTCGCCACCGCGGCGAGCCGGGGCGACTCCGGCGCGGCGTAGGCGGCGGAGCGCGCGTGCTCGTCAACAACGCCGGCCTCGGCGGCACCTGCTCCCGGCTGGACATGTCCGACGACGAGTGGTCGCGTGTGCTCGACGTGACGCTCACCGGCACCTTCCGGGCCACGCGCGCCGCCCTGCGCCGGTTCACGGTCCAGAAAACCGGCGGCGCCATCGTGAACAACGCCTCCGTGCTCGGCTGGCGCGCGCAGGAGGGCCAGGCCACTACGCCGCCGCGAAGGCCGGCGTGCTGCCCCTGACGCGCTGCGCCGCCGTGGACGCCGCGCCGTACGACGTGCGCGTGAACGCCGTCGCGCCCAGCCTCGCGATGCACGCCATCCTCGCGAAGGTGACCAGCGACGAGCTGCTCGCCGAACTCACCGCGCGCGAGGTCTCGGGCAGGGCGGCGCAGCCGTGGGAGGTGGCGAATGTGATGGAGTTCCTGGCCAGTGAGTACGCCTCGTACCTCACCGGCGAGGTGGTGTCGGTCAGTGCCCAGCACGCGTGAGGTGGAACGAGTGAAGAACGTCCCCGGATCACGGCGAGCCGAGCTGCTCGCGCTCGCCGTGAAGCTGTTCGCCGAGCGCGGGTACGTGTCCACCACGGTCCGCGACATCGCCGACGCCGCGGGCATCCTGTCCGGCAGCCTCTACCACCACTTCGACTCGAAGGAGTCGATGGCCGACGAGATCCTGTCCGGTTTCCTCGACGAGCTTTTCGGGGCCTACGCCGAGATCGTCGCGCAGGGCAAGGGCCCGCGCGAGACGCTGGAGGCCGTGGTTGTCGCGTCGTTCGACTCGATCCACCGCCGCCCCGCCGAGGTCGCGATCTACCAGAACGAAGCCCAGCACCTCATGCAGCTGCCGCGCTTCGCCTACCTCAACGACCGCAACGCCGAGTTCCGCAAGCTCTGGAACGGCATCCTCACCGACGGCGTCGAGGCCGGCGTCTTCCGCCCCGATCTCGACGTCGAGCTGGTCTACCGCTTCATCCGCGACACGGTCTGGGTCGCGGTGCGCTGGTACAACCCCGAAGGCGCGCTGAGCGCCCACGACGTCGCCGACCAGTACCTCGGCATCCTGCTCGACGGCATCGCGACCCGCAGGAGGCGCCGTGGCTGAGGCCTACGTGCTCGACGCCGTGCGCACGCCCGTCGGCCGGCGCGGCGGCGCGCTCGCCGCGGTGCACCCGGCCGACCTCGGCGCGCACGTGATCCGGGCGGTCGTCGAACGCACCCGCATCGACCCGGCGCTCGTCGACGACGTGATCCTCGGCTGCGTCGACCCCCTCGGACCGCAGGCCGGCAACCTCGCGCGCACCGCGTGGCTCGCCGCCGGGTTCCCGGACCACGTGCCGGGCGTGACGGTCGATCGCCAGTGCGGATCGAGCCAGCAGGCCGTGCACTTCGCCGCGCAGGCGGTGCTCAGCGACACGGCTGACCTGGTGCTCGCGGGCGGCGTGCAGAACATGTCGGCTGTGCCGATCGGTTCGGCGATGCTCGCCGGGCGCGAGCTGGGGTTCCCCGACCCGTTCTCGGGCTCGAAGGGCTGGCAGGAGCGCTACGGCGCCGAGGAGATCTCGCACTTCCGCAGCGCCGACCTCATCGCGCACCACTGGGACCTCTCGCGCGCGCAGCTGGAGGAGTTCGCGCTGCGCAGCCACGAACGCGCGGCCGCCGCCATCGACGAAGGGCGCTTCGACGCCGAACTCGTGGCCTACGGTGACTTCCGCGTGGACGAAGGTCCCCGCCGCGACACCAGCCGCGCGAAGATGGCCGCGTTGAAGCCGCTTTCCGAAGGCTCCCGCATCACCGCCGCCGTCTCCAGCCAGCTCTCCGACGGCACGAGCGCGACGCTCCTGGCCTCGGCGGCGTTCGTGCGGGAGCACAAATTCAAGCCCCGAGCACGCATCCACCACCTTTCGGTGCGGGCCGCGGATCCGGTCTGGATGCTCACCGGCCCGATCCCGGCGACCGCGCACGCGCTGCGCCAGACCGGCCTCACCATCGGTGAGATCGACCTGTTCGAGGTCAACGAGGCCTTCGCCAGCGTCGTGCTCGCGTGGCTCGACGAGACCGGCGCGGACCCGGACCGCGTGAACGTGAACGGCGGCGCCATCGCGCTCGGCCACCCGATCGGCGCGTCGGGCACGAAGCTGTTCGCGACGCTCCTGCACGAGCTGGAACGCCGGGACGCGCGGTTCGGCCTCAGACCATGTGCGAAGGCGGCGGCACCGCCAACGTCACCATCGTCGAACGGCTGTGAACGAAGGGCCGGTCACCACACCGCCCAGCCGCAGGGACGGCGTGGTGACCGGCGGGAGGGGGCGGCCGCCGCGCGCGGCCACCCCCGGCTCTCACCGCGCGTAGTCCTGAACCGTGCCGAGCTCGTCGGCGAACTCCGCGTAGAACTCCTGCGTGTCGAACCGCTCGTCGGTGTCGAACTGTTCGTCGTCGGGCCAGGTCTCGACCGGCGTAGGTGCCACCGGGGTGTAGTCCGGCACCGGCAGCCGACGGTCGAGCTCGGCCGTCCAGTCGAGCATCGCGCGCGGCTTGTCCCACGCCGTGATGCCCACGAGCTGCCCGGCGCGGATGAAACCGGTGATGCCGTCGGCGAGCGACACGGTGTCCTCGCCCAGCGACGGCAGGCCCGCCATCTGCAGCCGAACGTCGTAGAGCGTCGACCACGCCCGCGGCAGCGGCGCGAACGGTGTTGCCGCCGACCGGCCCGCGATCAGGTTCTCGGCGGCCGCGCGCGCCGATTCCACGGCGTTGATCCAGTGCTCGACCCGGCGCGGCACCTCGTCGAAGCGCAGGTTGGGCCAGCGCGCGAGGTCACCCGCCACCACCACGTCGTCGGCGCCCTCGGCGAACAGCGTCGGCTCGCACAGCACACCGTCCTCGACGTCGAGACCCGAGCCACGCAGGTAGTCGACCGCCGGGACGCTGCCGATCGCGAGCACCACGCAGCTCGCCACGAGCAGCTTGTTGTTCGTCAGGTGCAGCCCGACTGTGTCGTCGGTGCTGATCCAGTGCCGCACCTCCGAACCCATCGCCAGCTTCGTGCGGTGTTCCTTGTGCAGCTTCACCACCGCGTCGGAGATCCGGCTGCCGAAGCGGTGCAGCGGCGCCTTCGCGTGGCCGACGAGCGTGACGTCGCGTCCGAGGTGGCGCATGCTCGCGGCGAACTCGTTGCCGATCAGGCCGCCGCCGATCACCACGGCGGGCTTGTTGCTCGCGTGCAGGCAATGCCGCACAGCCAGCGCGTCGTCGATCGTGCGCAGCACGCGCACGCGCGGGTCGTGGCGCGGTGAACCGGGCAGGTGCCGCGGCACGACGCCGGTGGCCAGCACGAGCCCGTCGTACCAAAGTGACTCGCCGCCGGGCAGGTGCACGACGCGTTCGGCGGTGTCAAGGTGCGTCGCGCGGGTGCCGAGGCGCCAGTGGACGTCGAGGTCACCGTAGGCACGCAGCGTGGTGTCGGGCGGTCGTGCCGCTCCCATCACGAGCTGCTTCGAGATCATCGGCCGGTGGTACGGGCGGCGGGCCTCGTCGCCCACCACCACGATCTCGCCGTCGAAGCCGAGCTCACGCAGTCGTTCCGCCGCGCGCAGGCCGGCCACACCTGCGCCGACGATGACGATCCGGTCGCCGTCAGCCATCGAGTTCCCCTCTGAGTACGACCGCCTGCATCGGGCACACGCGGGCGGCGGCGATCGCCTGGGTCATGTCTTCGGGATCGAGCAGGCGCTTGCGGAAGCGCAGGCGCCCGTCCCGGCCGAGGTCGAAGAGGCCGGGGGCCTCCATCGCACAGATTCCGTAGAGCTCGCACCGGTCGTTGTCGACGCTCACGCGCGGCCCGCTGCCGGGGAGTTTCACGCCACCTGCTCCTCGACGAGCCCGATCCGCTCGAGCGTCCGCGGCGGCAGGAACCGCAGCAGCGCCAGCGTGACCGGGGGGACGAGCAGCGTGATGCCGGCGAGCCACAGCGTCGCGAGGTGACCGTTGGCGATCGCGCCGAAGAAGGCGTGCAACGCGGTCAGCGCGACGGCCGGGTAGGCCAGCCGGTGCAGCCACAGCCAGCGCCGGTACGACGTCCAGCGCTGCACACACGTGGTGAGCGCGATGGCCAGCATCAGCTCCAGCCCGACGATGCCGAACGTGTGCCGCGCGAGCGTGCCCGGCATGAACGGGACCGTGATGTAGGCCAGCGAGAACGGGTTCACCGTGAGGTAGAGGAACCCCAGCGCGTGGAGGCAGCCGAACGAGAGCGCGAGCGTCGCCAGCGTCAGGTGGCCGCTGCGCAGGGCTTTGCGGCCGGTGACCGAGCGCACCCAGCCCGTGGCGGTGAGCACGCCCCAGCACAGCGTGAGGCACATGAACGCGTACGACAGCCTCGCCGACAGCGCCGCGATACCGCGTGCGGCCGGGTCGGTGGACTGCTGAGCGAGGGTGGTCACCGCCTCGTGGACGGTGTCAACCATGGGTTTCTCCTGAGTTCGGGCGGAGGCGGCCGCCGCGCAGGCGGCCCGACTTGAGGTAACGGACTCCGAGCAGCGTCGCGCCGCCGACCAGCAGGATCAGCAGCGCGCCGGTGAGCACGTCGCCGGTCCGCAGGTCGAGGGCGGCGCCCGCGGGCGCCGCGGAACTGGCCACGTTGGCCTGCGGCAACGCGCTGAAGTCCACGAAACCGGTGCTCTCCAGCAGCGTCATGTGCCGCAGCACGGCTTGGTTCGCGACGGTGGCGTACGCGCGGATCTCGGGGTTGCGCGTACCGGCGCGGACCTGCGCGATGACGGAGAACACCTGGCCGTGGGCCGCGCGCAGCCGGTTGGCGAAGATGCGGTCGAAGTCCTGCGGGGTGGGGGCGTTCTGCAGTTCGTTGAGCCAGCCCATCTGCTCGGCCGACGGTTCGGCGGGCAGCGCGACGTTGAGCTTCGCGGCGAGCTGGCGCGTCATCACGTCGAGCCGGCCGTGGTCGACCATGATCGCGGCGCCGACTTCCCGCACCTTCGGGCTCGCGCCGCGGGTTTCGGCCCACGTCCCGGCGGGCATCTCCCACAGACCGGCCTGGCGCACCTTCACGAGCAGCAGCTGGTCGCCGGCGTCGACGCCGGTCTGGGCGGACGCGGGGGCCGGCTGCAGCACCACGACAGCGGCGAGCACGACGAAAACAACGCGGAGGAACCTTCGGGCGAGCTCAGATCCGGAACGCATCGGTCCGCCAGGTATCGGTCGTGGTTTCGATCTTGCGGCCGTCGGGCGACAGCGGGAACCAGGCGCGGTCGGCGCCCTGTCCGGCGGTCTGGCCCGGCATTTCGTCGCCGGTGAAGCGGTAGAGCGGCCAGCCGGCGAGGGTGACCTGGTCCGTGCCGTCGGGGCGCGTGACGCTTCCCACAAGGTCGCGGTCGATGCCGGTGAGCGTCACGTCACCACTCGCGCGGACGGGTAGCCACTTCTGCGCGCACTCGTCGGTGCAGCGGGAACGAGACGGCTTGGCGCTGTCGCGGTCGTAGCGGTAGATGGCGAAACCGCTTCCGTCCACGACCACCGGGCCGAGGTCGAACGCGCGCGCGGCCCGCAGGGCGGCTTTCGCCGGGTCGGTCTGGTCGGCCGGCATCTCCATCGGCATGGTCATCGAGCCTGCTGCGCTCGAAGAATAGCCACCGGGAGCGGTTCCGGACTGACAAGCGGTCAATACTGTGAATGCGGCCAGGCACACAGCGGGCGGTCCCGCTGTGCGGAACAAGCGGTTCACGGCTTCCTCCAGGGGGCGGAACTGCGCACCGTCGCGGGGGAACGACGGGAAAAGGGCGCAGTTGATCCACTGTGGACAGTAAGCCCAGGGTGAATGCGGCGCGTCGCGGGGGAACGACGCTTTGTCGGGGTCTTCGACGGGGGATACGGACACGGGTTCGACACGGTTCAAAAAACTTTCGTGACCAGTGCCCGTGAATTTGGTACTGGACGAAATGGTGCCGTTGCCACAAAGATGTGCGGCGTGGGACGGCACAATCGAACGCTGAGCCCGACGGACGATCATGAAACCGAAACCCCCGGAGTTCATGACGACCTGGCCAAAGCGTTGTACCAAGAGTTCGGCGGAGCCTTGATGGGCTTCGCGCTGCGCCTGACCGGTCACGACCGGCAGTGGGCGGAGGACGTGGTGCAGGAGACCTTGATCAAGGCGTGGCGCAACGCCGACAAGCTCGACCGGAGGCCGGCGATGCTGCGCGCGTGGCTGTTCACCGTCGCTCGGCGCATCGTCATCGACGGCTGGCGCAGCCGCAGTGTCCGTCCGCAGGAGCTCGAGGAGATCGAGTCCGACGCCGTGTTCGTGTCCGACGAGTCGGACAAGACCGTGGCGGCCATGATCCTTTACGAGGCGCTGCAAGGGCTTTCGCCCGAGCACCGGGAGGCCGTGCAGCAGACGTACCTGGCCGACCGGACCGTGAACGAGGTCGCCGCCACCCTGGGGGTGCCGCCCGGCACCGTCAAATCGCGAATCCACCACGCCGTCCGCGCCTTGCGGAAGGCGATGCGCGAGCGGGGGTGAGGTGACGGTGGCCGAGTCCCCGCACACCGACCTCGCCGCGTACGTGCTCGGCGTGCTCAGTGAAGCCGACAACACGCGGTTCGAGGAACACCTGCTCGACTGTCCGCACTGCCAGCTCGACCTCGTCGAGCTCCATCAGCTGCCCGACGTGCTCGACTTGGTGAAGAAGAACTGGCCGGAGCCGCCGGTACCGGTCACGCCGGGCCGCACGCTGGCGCCCGGCCCGCGCGTGCTGCGGGCGTTGATGGCCGAGGCGACGGTGAAGCGCAAGCGGCGCCGGCGCGCCGGGCTCGTCGCCGCGGCGGCCGCGGCCGCGCTCGTGGTGGCGGGTCCGCTCGTGACGCTCGCGGTGCGCCCGGCCGACGCCGCCGGTCCGGCCGTGAGCCTGGCCGCGCCGACGTCGGTCCCGCCGTCGCCGGCTTCCTCGCTGTCCGCGCCCGGCGGTGGCACGTCGTCGGGTCAGGGCGCTTCGGCCTTGACCGCGCGCGTGACCGTGACCCCGCGCGAGTGGGGCAGCTCCGTGGACCTCGACCTGAGCGGGGCCGCGGGACCGATGAACTGCCAGCTGCTCGCCATCTCCTCGGCCGGCGACATCCGCACGGTCACCGGCTGGTCCGTGCCCGCGAAGGGCTACGGGATCCCGGGTTCGCCCGACCCGCTGCACGTGACCGGCGGCACGTCGCTGCCCGCCGACGAGATCACGCGGTTCGAGGTCCGGTCCGACGACGGCACGCTGCTCGTGGTCGTCGACCGCTGACCCTTCTCCCTGGGGAAATATTCCGTCCTTTGTGGATTTGAAGGGCGGAAATCCCGATCACGTGCGGATAACGCGGCGATTTCTTTTTGAACCACTTCGCCTTCCCGTCCGTATTCCCCAGTGCCGGCACCGGATTCCCCCGCATCCGAGGTGCCGAGCGTCTTGACTCCAAGTAGTTCACACCCGGGCCGCGGCCGTAGTTCGGCGCGCCCGGAGGATCGAACGAGGTGAGCACAGCACCATGACCAGGAACCATCCCCGGCACCGGTCGTCGAAGCGCGTCACGATCGTCACCGGTGCACTCGGCCTGGCCCTCGCGGTCGGCGCGCTGGCCGTGAACGCGACGTCCGGCGAGCCCGACCGCGCCGGCGCCGACCCGGCCGACAAGTCTTTCTTCCTGGACATCAACAAAGTCCCGAAGGGCTCGAACCTGAGCCGGACGCAGAACCGCGGTGCGCGCGGCACGTTCACCGTCGACTGTGGACGCAACGAGAACGGCCACTTCAACCCCGACAACTTCATCGCGCAGCCGGGTGTGCGCAACGGCGCCCAGCACCTGCACGACTACGTCGGCAACCTCTCCACCAACGCCGACTCGACCAACCGCAGCCTCGCCAAGGCCGGCACGACGTGCAAGAACGGTGACAAGTCCACCTACTACTGGCCGGTGGTCCGCATCGACACCGACGACGAGGAGGAAGCTCCGGCTTCGTCCGAAGCCGCTGCCCCGACGGAAGGCGAGGACGTGGCCGCCGACCGCGCCGACGCGGCCAAGGACGCCGCCGCGCCGCAGGTCGAGTGCCCCGACGTGGTGAGCGAGCTGCCCGACGTGCCCGACGCGGCGATGGACGCGGTGAACACCGAGCTCGACGCGATGGACGCGCAGGTCGACCAGGCCGACAAGCAGGTGGAGACCGGGCAGGACGCCGATGAGGTACTGAGCTCGTTGAAGGGCAAGCGGTCCGCGTCCCTGAAGAAGATCTCCGACACGATGACCGCGCAGGGCGTGAAGCCGGAAGACCCGGCTGCGCTCGCGGGCTGCGCCGTGCAGGACCCGGACGACGCGGGTCTCGACAACGGCGGCGCCAACAGCGACCCGGCCGCCGGCGAGAGCGCCACGGAGCAGAAGCAGAAGCAGGACAACGGTGCGGCCGCCGAGCTCCCGGGCGTGAACGACGAGAACGAGGTCGCCGGCAACGACGGCGAGATCCAGCGCGTGGTGTCCGCGACGCTGTCCTTCGGCAGCGGCGGCGCGCGCCGGGTCGTGGCGATGCCGCGGTTCCTGCGGGTGCTCTACGGTGACGCGAAGGAAGGCGCCAATGGTCCCGCCAACGCCCGCGCGAGCTGGACGTGCTCCGGCTTCGAGGACCGGCTGACCGACCATTACCCCATCTGCCCCGACGGCAGCAAGGTCGAGCGCATCCACGCCTTCCCGAACTGCTGGGACGGCAAGAACATCGACAGCGCCAACCACCGCACCCACATCGTCTTCTCGGATGCGAACGGCAACTGCAAGCGCGGCTTCAAGGCGGTGCCGCAGCTGAAGATCACCCTGGTCTACAACATCCCGCACGACGTGCAGGTCAAGGGCCAGTACAAAGTGGACGCGTTCCCCGAGGAGAAGCACAACCCGCGCTCGGATCACGACGACTTCGCCAACGTCATGACGCAGTCGCAGATGAACCGTGTGGTCACCTGCATCAACACGGGCAAGCGCTGCAACGAATGACCCGGGGAGCGGGCGGCTCGGGGTGGTGTCTCGCTCGGACACCATTGGGACCCGGGCCGCCCCCGCCCCGCCCAGCGCCACGACCACCCGCACGGCACCCGTGGCGCCGGTCGCGGCCCGGCCGGTGGAATTTCGGCCGGGCGAGGAAAGGAGTTTCGATGCGGATGTCCCCGAGCCAGGCGGAGTTCACGGCCCGCCGCCGTCGGGTGGGCACCCGGGTGCTGCGCTTCGGCCGCCCGGGCCGGCGGCGCGATGTGGTGCCTCGCTCGGGCGCCGCGCCCCTAGCGTTGCCGGAACACGGAAAGACCCAGGAGCAGTGATGAATTTCCCATACCACACAGAGGATTTCGACCGGGACGCTCGCGAGGATCCGGCGCGCGACACCGCTGCCGAGCTGCCGTGGCGTGACGGAAGCGGACGGGCGGCAGGTTCCGGCCGGTTCTCGGGTGTATTGCCCGTGCCCCCGGTGTCCACTTCGGAAACCGGCTGACCCCTCCGGAAAAAGCTCCGATCCGGCGAGGTTCCCTCTCCTTCACCCACCCCCCACTCGCCGGGTCGGGTTCCTTGCCGGTCCGGCGGGCGCTTCCCTCCCACATCCCCCCGCACCCGCCGGACCGGTCAAGGGTTTTTCGTCACCGGGGACCAGAAGTCCAGGGGGAGGTGGCCGGCGGCGAGGCCCTCGTCGTCGAGCAGGTGGCCCATGAGCTTGATCCCGCGCAGGGTCACGGCGCGGTCGACGATCTCCAGCCACGGCAGCTTGGCCGCCAGGGACCCCTCCAGTGGCAGCAGGTCGTGCTGGGAACCCAGCCACACCACCAGCATCAGGTTCGCCGCCCCGCTGAGGGCGGCGCACATGCGCACCTGCGGCAGCATCGCGAGCGAGCGCGCGGTCGTCTCGAGCTTGTCGGGCGGCACGCGCAGCCACAGCATCGCCGTGACGGGTGCGGGGGACAGGGGCCGCGCGATCTCGCAGCGCAGGCGGACGGCGCCGCGGGCCAGCAGGGCGTCGAGGCGGCGCCGGACGGTGCTCGCGCCCATGCCCAGCTCCACCGCCAGCGAAGCGGCCGACGCCCGGGCGTCCTCGCCGAGAGCCAGGATCAGTGCGCGGTCGAGCTCGCCGAAGCGCAGTGGTCCGGACGACCGCGCAGCGGGCGACACCAGAGCCTCCCGCTCACCCGGCGAGATCGCGCGGACGCGCCACCGGCTGCCCTCGGTGAACAGCCGTGGCGACACCACCGTGCGCGTCGCCGTGATGCCCGGCAGCGCCGACAAGTGGTGCAGCACGTAGTCGGAGATCGCGCGGAGTGTTGGCGCCACGAGGTGGATGTGCAGGTCGCAGTGCCCGGCCAGGTACTCGACCGTCGCCACGTGCGGGTCGGCCGCGAGGCGCTGCGCCACCGCCATAGCCGAGCCCGGCGCGCAGTCGATCTCCACGAACGCCAGCGCCAGCTGCGCCACCAGCTCGCCGCCCGGGTACGCGGTGAGCCAGGCCTGCCCGCGCGACACCAAAGTCTCCCAACGGCGCGCGGCCGTCACGGCACCGATGCCCAGCGCCTGGCCCAGCACGGCCCACGTCGCACGCGGCCGGGTCTGCAGCGCGTCGAGGAGTTTGAGGTCGCTCTCGCTCAACATGGCCGATCCTTCGTCCGCGCGGCGCCGATTTGGCGGATTCCTGCGATCCGGGCGGCAGGAGCGTTCGACACTCGCATCATCTTCGGGCCAGCATATGTCGATGTTCCAGCGAGGGAGACCCATGTCCTTGCACTCCGACGCCGCAGCCCTGCGCCCCGACCTCGTCGCGCTCCGCCGATCACTGCACCGCACCCCCGAGATCGGCCTCGACCTGCCCCGCACCCAGGAAAAAGTGCTCCAGGCACTCGACGGCCTCGGCCTCGAGCTGAGCCTCGGCCGCGACCTGTCCTCCGTGACCGCCGTGCTGCGCGGCGGCGGGGGGCCCGGCGGCACCGTGCTGCTGCGCGGCGACATGGACGCGCTGCCCGTCACGGAAGCCTCCGGTGAGGAGTTCTCCTCCGAGATCGACGGCGCCATGCACGCGTGCGGCCACGACCTGCACACGGCCGGGCTCGTCGGCGCCGCGCAGCTGCTCGTCTGCCGCCGCGAGCAGCTGGCCGGCGACGTCGTGTTCATGTTCCAGCCCGGCGAAGAAGGCTGCGACGGCGCGAGTTACATGATCGACGAAGGTGTGCTCACCGCCTCGGGCCGTCAGGTCGACGCCGCCTACGGGCTGCACGTTTCGGCCTCGCGCCACGCGCGGGGCCTGTTCACCTGCCGGCCCGGGCCGCTCATGGCCGCGTCCGACGCGGTGAAGGTGCGCGTGGTCGGCGCCGGCGGCCACGGTTCGGCGCCCGAGGCTTCGCGGGACCCCATCCCGGCCGCGTGTGAGATGGTCACCGCTCTCCAGACCCGCATGACCCGGGCGTTCGGCGCGTTCGAGCCGGTGGTGCTCACCGTCGGCAGCTTCCACGCCGGCACCCGCCGCAACGTGATCCCGGACGACGCGGTGTTCGAGGCGACCGTGCGCTCGTTCGACCCGGAGGTGCGCGAGCGCATCCGCACGCAGGTCGTGCGCGTGTGCGAGGGCATCGCCGCCGCGCACGGCCTGGACGTCGAGATCACCTACGACGCCGAGTACCCCGTGCTCGTGAACCACGACGCCGGCCACGAGTTCATCGCCGGCACCGTGCGCGAAGTGTTCGGCGAGGAACGGTTCGAGCTGCTCGAAGAGCCGATGACGGGGTCGGAGGACTTCTCCCGGGTGCTCGGGAAGGTGCCGGGCGCGTTCGTGTTCCTCGGCGCGTCGCGGTCGGAC
This sequence comes from Amycolatopsis sp. 2-15, assembly GCF_030285625.1. NCBI lineage: Bacteria > Bacillati > Actinomycetota > Actinomycetes > Pseudonocardiales > Pseudonocardiaceae > Amycolatopsis > Amycolatopsis carbonis. The sequence continues at coordinate 8,990,188 of NZ_CP127294.1, read as the reverse complement.
GATCCGGTCACCGCGCCCAACAACCACTCGCCACGCGCCGCGTTCGACGACTCGGTGCTCGCCGACGGCGCGACCCTGCTGGCCGAGCTGGCGTGCCGGCAGCTCGCGGTCCTGGCAGCGTGATCACATGCGCAGCTACCACCTCCCCCGATCATCCCGGTGATCGCGCTGGTCCTCATGCCGTTCCTGCCGTTCGTCAACTCCACCGGGCTGTGGCTCGGCCTGCCGAAGATGCTGGTGTGGGGCGCTTTCTGGTGCCTCATGTTCACCCCGGCCCTGGTGCTGAGCGAGCGCATGATGGCGCGCGCGGGAGCGGGTGACGACTGATGATCCTCACCTTCACCCTCGTTGGCATCGTCCTCATCGGCGTGCTCGGCTTCGTCGGGCGCCGCAAGCCCGCGGCGGACCTGAGCGAGTGGACCGTCGGCGGCCGCAAGTTCGGCGCGCTCACGATGTGGTTCCTGCAGGCCGGGGAGGTGTTCACCACCTTCACGTTCCTGGGCATGGCGGGGCTCGCGTTCTCCGGTGGTGTGGCGGCGATGTACGCGCTGCCGTACGTGCCGATCGCCTACGTGGTCCTGTTCTTCCTGGCCAAACGCCTGTGGCGGATGGGCAAGGAGCGCGGCTACCTCACGCAGGGCGATTTCCTCGAGGACCGCTTCTCCAGCAAGTTCCTCGGCACGCTTTCGGCCGTGCTCGGCGTGATCTTCGTGCTGCCCTACCTGCAGTTGCAGATCACCGGCCTCGGCCTGATCGTGCGGCTGGTGACCGGCGACGCGGCGTCGGGCACCCTGAGCATGGTGCTGGGCAGCGTGCTCATCGTCGCGTTCGTGCTGTGGGCCGGGCTGCGGGGCGTGGCCGCGACGTCGTACTTCAAGGACGCGATCATGCTCGTGGTCCTCGTGGTGCTGATCATCGCGGTGCCCGCGCACTTCGCCGGCGGCGTCTCGGGCGTGTTCCACAAGATCGAGCAGCTGCACCCGGAGAAGCTCTTCGTCCACGCCGGCGCCAACGACCACACGTGGTTCATCACCAGCATGCTCGTGAGCGCGATCGGCGTCGGCCTCATGACGCTGCCGCACTCGTGGCCCGCGCTGATGGCCGCGCGCGACCCGAAGGTGCTGCGGCGCAACTACACGTGGATGCCGATCTACGAGCTGTGCCTGCTGCTGCCGATGATCATCGGGTTCGCCGCGATCTTGGTGGTGGACAAGACCAGCGACCCCAACGGCGTGCTCCTGACCCTGAGCAAGGACGCGCTGCCGGGCTGGGTCACGGGCCTGGTCGTCGTGGCGGCCACGGCCACCGCGATGGTGCCCGCGGCCGGCATCCTCATCGGCATCTCGTCGCTGGTGGCCCGCAACATCGCGCGGGTGCGCGGGGAGCGCAAGCAGTTCTGGATCAACCACGGCACGGTCGTGCTCGCGAGCGCGCTCGCGTTGGTGCTCGGCATCTTCCGGCCCGATCTGCTCGCGAACCTGCTGCTGCTCACGTACTCCGGTTCGGTGCAGCTCGCGCCGGCCAACCTGCTGGGCTTCCTCAAGAAGGTGCCGGTCGGCAAGGGTCCGGTGCTCGCCGGGCTGATCGCCGGCGAGATCGTGGTGATCTGGCTGACGTTCTTCGACACCAAGTTCGCCGGCACCGTGAACGTCGGCCTGATCGGGCTCGCGGCCAACGTCGTGGTGCTCGCCGTGGCCGCCGGCATCGAGCGTGCCGTGACGCGGCCCGGTGTTCCCGTGAAGACAGGAGAACCGGTATGACCCGCACGGTGTTCAGCGGCGGCTCGGTGTTCGACGGCACCGGCAGCGCCCCCGCCCCGGCCGACGTGGTGGTGGAGGACGGCCGGATCGTCGAGGTCGGCTCCGGCCTCGACGGCGATCGTTCCGTCGACTGCACCGGCGCGACGCTGCTGCCCGGCCTGTTCGACTGCCACGTGCACGTGACGGTGTCGGACCTCGGATTGCTGCCGCGTGTGCAGAAGCCGTTCTCGTACCAGTTCTACGAGGCCGCCCGAAACCTTTGGACCACGCTCAAGCTCGGCATCACGACCGTGCGCGACGCGGCCGGCGCCGACCTCGGCATCAAGCAGGCCGTGGCCGACGGGCTGATCCCCGGGCCGCGGCTGCAGATCGCCATCGGCCTGATCAGCCCCACCGGCGGCCACGGTGACGGCTGGATGCCTTCGGGCCACTGCGTTCCGCTGACGCTGCCCCACCCCGGCCGTCCCGACGCGACGGCCGACGGCCCGGACGAGATGCGCCGCGTGGCCCGGACGCTCTTGCGGGCCGGCGCGGACGTGCTGAAGGTCTGCACCACCGGCGGCGTCCTGTCGCCCCGCGACGACCCGCGGCACTCGCAGTTCACACTGGAGGAGCTCGACGTCCTCGTCACCGAGGCCCAGATGCAGGGCCGCGCCGTGATGGCCCACGCCCAGGGCGCAGAGGGCATCAAGAACGCCGTGCGCGCCGGCATCCGCTCCATCGAGCACGGCATCTACCTCGACGACGAGGCCATCGAGCTCATGCTGGCCCGCGGCACCTGGCTCGTGCCGACGCTGGTGGCGCCGGTGAACGTGATCCGCGCGGCCGCTGCGGGTGCCTCGCTGCCGGATGCCGTGGTGCAGAAGGCGAAGGAGGTCGCGGAGGTCCACGCCGATTCGGTGCGCCGGGCGGTTGCCGCGGGCGTGCGGATCGCGATGGGGACCGACAGCGGCGTGGGTCCCCACGGGACGAACCTGGAGGAGCTGGAGCTGATGCGCTCGTGCGGCATGAGCCCGGCCGACGTGCTCGTGGCGACGACGTCGTCGGCCGCCCGGCTGCTCGGGATGGACGGTGAGCTGGGCCGGCTCGCGCCGGGCCATCGCGCGGATGTCGTGGTGGTGGCCGGGGATCCGTACGACTTCGCGAACCTGGCGGCCAATGTCCGCGAGGTCTGGCAGGACGGCGTGCGGGCGGTCTGACGCGTCTGTGGTGCTCCGGTTCTTCCGGGAGCCCGAGCACCACGGCATGCCATGCTCGGCTGATGACCATGAGCAGAGTCCCGGCTTGGGACGGGTTCCACAACACTCGGGATCTCGGCGGCTTGCCCACGACCTCAGGCCGCACGACCCGCCACGGCGCGTTCTTCCGCTCGGGCGACCTCCGGTTCGTCACGGCCGAGGGCTGGGCCCGGGCGCACGAGGGCGGCGTGCGGACCGTGATCGATCTGCGCAACGCCGACGAGATCACCGCCGCGGAATCCCACGCCGGTTCGGCGCAGTTCGCCGGCGCGGCGGGCGTCACCACGCCGGCCGGCCTCGAGCGCGTCGAAGTACCGCTCGACGACGTCGCCGACGTGGCGTTCTGGGAGTATGTCAACGACGAGCAGCTCGACGGCAGCCCGCTCTACTACCGCCCCTTCCTCGAACGCAAAGCCGAGCGCTGCGCCGCCGTCGTCACCGCGCTCGGCCGATCCGGGCCGGGCGGTGTCGTGTTCCACTGCGGCGCGGGTCGCGACCGGACCGGCCTCGTCGCCCTTCTGCTCCTGGCTCTCGCCGACGTCGAACCCGCCGCCATCGCCGCGGACTACGACCTGTCCACCGAAGCCGTGAAGCCGCTGTTCGCCGCGCTGGGCAAGGAGGATCAGGGGCCGCTCATCAAGACCTTCCTCGCGAACCGCGGTACCACGGTTCGAGGCGCGCTCTTGGCCGTGCTCGACGGCTTCGACGCCGAGCGATACCTCCTCGACGCCGGCGTCAGCAGCGCCGACCTCGCGGCGATCCGCCACCGGCTCCTCGGCTAGAACGCGCCGAGTCCCACCGGCACGCCCAGCCCGGTCGGGCCGTCCCAGCCAGGGCCGGCGGAGCAGACCACGGGCTTGAACTGCGCGCAGTCGGCGGGGCCGTGCTGGGCGTTGGAGCCGGACGAGACGTCGGCGAGGGTGCCGAGAGGGGCGCTGTACAAGGTGTTCGGACCGTCCACACCGGACAGTCGGCCGCCGCGGGCGTAAAGGCCGGCGACGAAAGGCGAGGCGGCGCTGGTGCCGCCGACGATGAGCCAGCCGGCTTTGCCGTTGTTCGGTGCGTAGGACCGGTAGACGGCGACGCCGGTGAGCGGATCGGCGACCGCGGAGACGTCGGAGCCCGCGCGATGGCCCGAGCAGTTGGCGGCGATGCCGGCCGGCTGGCCTTGCGCGGGACCTAGATCGAGCGCGCAGCCGCTGCCGGCGCCGACCCAGCGCTGCTGTTCGCCGTGCGGAGCGAACAGGCTGCCCCAGGCCTTCTGCACGAACGAGCCGCCGGCGCCGCTCAGCGACGTGCCACCGACCGACGTGACCCACGGCAGTTCCTGCGGCCACAGCTGCGGCCCGCCGAGATAGCCCTTGTCGCCCGACGCGGCGACCACGGCCATGCCCGGGTGGTGCAGCGCCACGGCGGGCGCACCGGTGCCGAGGTAGTCGCCCTGCAGGCCGGTGGGCACGCCGTAGCTCATGCTCACGGCGCTCGAATGTTGGCTCGCCGCGTAGCTCACGGCCGTGCCGAAGTCGTCGGCGAGCAGGCCCGGCAGCTGCAGCAGCACGGCGTTGAGCAGGCGCCCGACGTCCATCGGGATCTGGACCATCGTGATGCGGCACATCGGGCACGCGGCGGAGGCGAGGTCGACGTCGAGCGCGGTCTCGGTGGCGTAGGCCTCCTCGATCTCGCCGAGCCCGCCGACGGGCTTGAGCGCCGGGCCGCCGTGGTAGTCGGCGATCTTGAGGCAGCCGTTGGCCGTGGTGCACTCGGGCAGGCCGAACTGGCTGCGGTAGGTCGTGAGGTCCGCCTCCAGCGTCGGGTACGCGCCGATGCCGACGATCGTCACCATGCCGCGTTCGCCGGTCTTCGCGTCCGGCAGGTGGTAGGCCCGCGCCAGATCGGCGGGCGAGAACCCGGCCGGCGCCGGGGTGGTGAGGGGATCGGCCGACGCCTTGTCGCGCGTGACGACGTTCGTCAGGCAGCCGAGGTCCACCTGGTGCCCCTGCACGACACCGGTGCACGAGTCGGCGACCCCGTGGCCCTGCCCGAGCGTCCCCGCGCGGACGGCCTGCGCGACCTGAGCCGTCGCGACGTCCGGCGGCGTGGCGGTGGCGGATGCGGCGTCAGGCGGCGTCGCCGTGGCGGGTGCGGCAAGCGGAACAGCGACGACCACGGCCAGCACGAGCGCCCGACCCAGCTTCATGCCCACTCCCCTCGGCGGCGACCTCCTCAGGCCTACACCGCCCGGCCGCATACGGCAGGAGCGAACGCGTCCTCGCACCCGCACGAGTGAACCGTCACCGGCCGAAGGTGACCGCGGCCCGGATCGTGGCGGGGCTTTCGTGCGCAGCTCGGGGTCGGGCGCCGCGCGGAGGGCGCCGTTGACCGTCGCGAACGCCGGCCGCAGCGCGATCCACGTGGTGGCGTCGAAGATCTCGCGGTCGTCCAGACCGGCGATGCGCAGCTGGGCCACGTCGACGGCGGTTCGGCCCTCAGCGCCGCGATCACCGGGTTCTGTCGGGGTGGCCGATGGAATGGACATGGGCGCGCCCCCTTGGGAGGCGGTTTCCACGGGTGGTTGCAACACAGCTGCTGGTCGGTGGTGAGTGACTGTGTCCTGCGTTCGGCGGGGCTGTCCCAGCCCAGGGTCATGCGAGGCTGGTTGTTGAGCTCGAACGCAAACGCGTCCAGGTGCTCGGTGTGGACCGGCAGATCGGTGCTCTTGGGCAGATGCGGTCGATGCTGAATGCGCCCGGTCCGCGGCCAGGTTGCGGCTTCTCGACATCACCACCGGGACCTCAACCGGCGCGGCGGCAAACAACCCCCCGATCACTCAGGTGTTGCAACCGCCCCCAGAAACCGCCGACGACGGGGTTTGTCTGGTCCGGGGGACTGTCCGATGTCCTCAGTGTGCGTGAGAGTCCCACCAACCGAGCACCCTCGTCGCGTGGAAGGTGAGCCACTTCGACGGTTTCCCGGCCGGCGCGTCGATCTCGAACCAGACTTCGCCGGGGTGGCGCCGGGCCTGCAGCCAGGTGCCGTCGGGTTGCTGGGCCGCGCGGATGAGGTCGAGGGCTTCGGCCATCCGCGGATCCGGGGTGGTGCCGTCGAACAGTGCGGCGGCGCGGAAGTAGTCGGCGGCGTTGAGGACGTCGTAGAACCAGCGGAACGGGTAGCTGAAGTGTCCAACCCACGGCGCGATCGGCTCACCCGTCGACAGCCGACGGAAGAGGCTGCGGGACAACAGGTATTCCTCGCCGCCGCGGCGCGCGTCAGCGGCGGAGCCCACGGGATCGCCGGCCTTCTCGTGGTCCAGCAAGGCCTTCAGCGCGTTGAGGGTCGAGTGGACGGACGAGCGCTCGGCCCCCTCGACCCAGAGGCAGTTCCAGCCGTCGTCGGGCAGGCGGTGCTCGACGAACCAGTCGGCGATGCCGTGGACGTCCGCGCCCAGCCAGAGGCCGTTGGACAGCGTCCACGAGTTGATGCAGACGTCGACCTCGCCGTCCCAGTAGGGCAGGTTCTCGTACTCCCACCGGCTGTTGCGCTCCAGCAGCTCGGCCGTGCCGCTGAGCACCGACGCGTCGAGGCCCCAGTCGCGCAGCGCGTTGAGCGACCACGTGGTCGCGGTCCACGGCTGGCCGTCTTCCGGCGAGCCCTTGAACCCGGCCGGGAAGAACGCGCCGCCGGCCCACTGGCCGTCCGGGTCCTGCAGTGCGAGCAGCCGTGCGCCGAAGCCCTCCGTGGCGACGCGGGCGCGCGTCGCTTCCCAGACCTCCGGCGGCGAGCCCGCCAGGTCGCGTTCGACCTGCCAGCGCAGTGCCGGGTCGGAGTCGAGCAGCCACGCGAGCACCTCAGCCATGGCCCGGACTCTACGGGTGCCTCATCCCGAAGTCAGCCCGTGGCGGTAGGCGTAGCCGACGGCCTGCGCCCGGTCGCGCGCGCCGATCTTGCCCAGGATCCGGTTGATGTGGGTCTTCACGGTGGCCTTGGCGACGAAGAGCCGCTGCGCGATCTCGGTGTTGGACAGGCCGTCGGCGATCAACGTGAGCACGTCCACTTCGCGTGGCGTCAGGCCGTCGGGTGCTTCGGTGGACGGCGGGCGGGGCGCGCCGGACGTGAGCGCGTCCACGAGGTGGTGTTGCACCGCAGGGTCGATCACGGCGGCACCTTGCGTCACCTGGCTCAGTGCGCGCCGGATGTCGTCGGCGCCGGCGTTTTTCGTGAGGTAGCCCCGGGCGCCGGCCTGCAACGCGTCGAGCACGGACTTGTCGTCGGCGTAGGTGGTCAGCGCCACGACTTGCACGTCACGGTCGCGGGCGCGGATGCGGCGCGTGGCCTCGATCCCGTCGCAGCGCGGCATGCGCAGGTCCATCAGCACGACGTCGGGCTTCAGCTGCCCGGCCAGCCTGAGTACCTCATCACCGTCGGCCGCGGTGCCGACGACCTCGACGCCGGGCAGCAGCCCGAGCAGCATCGACAGGCCGTCGCGCACCACGCGCTGGTCGTCGGCCACCAGCACGCGGATCACGCCGGCGCCCACAGGCTCACCCGGAACCCCGTGCCGGTCGGCGCGGCGTCGAGCTGCCCGCCCAGCAGCTCGGCGCGTTCGCGCATGCCGCTCACGCCGTAGCCGTGGTCGCCAGGCTCCGCACCCGGGCGGCCGAGGTCCTCGACGGTCAGCAGCGTGCCGCCCGGTTCGTAGCTCAGCAGCAGGTTCACGCGCTCGGCGTCGGCGTGCTTGCGGACGTTGGTCAGCGCCTCCTGCGCCACCCGGTACAGCGTCAGCCGCGTCTGCGCGGCCAGCTCCGGCGCCTGCCCGCTCACGGTGACCTCGCACGGGATCCCGGTGTCGCGTTCGAACTCCGCCGCCAGCACCGGCAGCCGCTCCGGGCCAGGCAGGTCCTCGCCCCGCAGCGCGCCGATCGCCTGGCGCGCCTCGGCGAGCCCGCTCTGCGCGAGCTGGTGGGCGCGTTCCACGGTGTCGGTCAGCCGCGGGTCGGATCCACTGTGGACGGACAGCAGCCGGGCTCCTTCGAGGTGCAGCAGCAGGCCGGACAGCGAGTGGGCGAGCACGTCGTGCATCTCGCGCGCGAGCCGCTGCCGCTCGGCGAGCGCCGCCGCGCGGACCTGGGCCGCGCGGGTCTGTTCGAGCTCTTCCGTGCGTTCGCGCAGCTTCCGCATGTAGACGCCCAGGCGGTAGAACGCCAGCATGCCGAGCGCGCTCAGCAGCGTCGGCACAGCCTCGTGGCGCGCGCCGAACAGGCTCGCCGCCACGAGCGTCGCCACGACCAGGCCGACGACGATCCCGCCCCTGCGCGGGTCCAGCCGCGCGGATGCCGTGGCCGCCAGCAGGAACCCGCCGAAGAACCCCGTGCCGTTGGGCTCGAGCCACACGAGCGTCACGGAGCTGGCCAGCACGAGGAGGAACAAGCCGATCTCGATCGGCGCCGGCAGCCGCCACTGCTGCACGCCGTACATCAGCATCGCCCCGCCGAGCAGCACGCCGAGCAGGCCGAGCAGCACCCCGAGGCCCTGGCCGTGCAGCGCGGGGTGTGGTTCGGACTTCGCCGCGAGCCACGTGAGCAGCACCAGGATGAGCACCGAGACCAGCCGCTGCACGCGGTGGTCGGCGCTGTTCACGGGTGCGTCGGACACCCGGCCGACGATATCGGCGCGGCGCGCGGGAGTCGTCAACCCTCGGGTGTAGATCCCCGGACCACGACCGCACCGCGGCCATACTGTCCGCCATGACCACGACCGAGAAGAGCGAGGAACGGCACGCATCCTGGCTCGAGCTGTTCTTCGACCTGGTGGCCGTGGCCGGGGTCGCGCAGCTGGCGCACCTGGTGCACGGCAGCACGTCCTGGGGCGACGTCGGGCTGTACGCGGTGTGCTTCCTGGCTTTCTGGACGGCGTGGATGTGCTTCACGGTCTACGGGAACGTCGCGAAGGGCGCCGCCCACACGATGCCGGTGCTGCTGGCGATGGCCGGCCTCGCGTTCATGGCCGCGTCGGTGGAGGACATCCACGGCAGCCACGCGAAGGTGTTCGCCATCGCCTACATCGCGGTGCGCGCCCTGGCCTCCGCGTGTGGGAGAGCCGGCGCGGCGGCGTACGCGTGATCGTCGACTGGCCGGTGGCGCAGCTGGGCTTCGGCGTGGTGCCGTGGGTGGTGTCGCTCTGGGTCGACTCACCGTGGCGCTACGGCCTGTGGGCGCTGGGGCTGGCGCTCGACCTGGTGATCACGTTCGCGGTCTCGGGCGACCGGCTGGTCGCCAACATCACCGCCAAGCTCGCGCACCGCGAGGGCCCCGTCCAGCGCCCGACGCCGGCCCGCCTCGACACCGTCCACTTCGGCGAACGGCTGGGCCTGTTCACGATCATCGTGCTCGGCGAAGGCGTCCTCACCGTCACCGATGCGATGGCGTCGACACCCGAGTGGCGCGCCCGCCTGTTCTTCACGGTGATCGCCGCGCTGGCCCTGCTCGCGACGCTGTGGGGCACCGCGCTCAACCAGGGCTTCGGCGGCATTCCCTACCTGGCCGCCGACGCGCTCGGGCCCCGGCTGCTGCTGCCTCTGCATTGCCGGGTCGCCGGCCTGCTGGCCGCGTTCGCGGGGGCGCTGGGCGATGCCGTCGAGTCCGTGTCGGACGGCCACGTCGAGACCGCCACGCGCTGGCTGCTGTGCGGCTGCATCGCGGCGTTCGCGGTGATCGGCTCGCTGGCGGGTCACGCGGCGGGCCGCGGCGTCCGGTGGGCGGTCGTGACGGCGATCCCGGGCCTGGCGATCCCGCTGGCGCTGGGTCTGGCGGGCGAGCGGATGGCGCCGGGGGTGTTCCTGTGGCTGCTGGTCGTGGCGGCGGGCGCCGGGCTGCTGCGGCGTCGATCCGCGAAGCCGGCGGCCGCGTAGACCCGTAGGTGGAGAAGGATTTCCCACCCTGGCGCCGACGCGGTGAAGGTGCGCCGAAGGCCACGCTGAGCAGGTCCGCGTCACCGAAGGGGAGGACCTGCCCGTGAAACCCGAACTGCTGCGCCGACTGCTGCCGAGCCTCGTGCTGAACATCGCGCTGCCGCTGGTCGTGTACGTGCTGCTGAAGCCCGTCGTGGGGAGTGAGGTGGTGGCGCTGGCGATCTCCGCGGCCATCCCGCTGCTCGTCACGGTGGGCGAGTTCGCCGTCCGCCGGCGGCTGGATCCGGTCGGGGTGGTGGCGATCGCGGGGTTCGTGGTGATGCTCGTGGTCCTGGGGCTCACCGGCGGCAACGAGCTCGTGCTGAAGCTGCAGGACTCTGTGCTCACCGGACCGGTGGGGATCGTGCTGCTCGGCTCGGCGGTGGCCGGGAAACCCTTGCTGCTCCTGGTTCTCCGGTTCACCGGCCGTCCCGTGCCGGCGCCGGGCCAACGCCGGGGGATCACCGTGATGACCGCCCTGCTCGGCGGGGTGCTCACGCTGCACGCGGCGGTGCTGCTGGTGCTGGCGATCTCCCTGCCGACCACGACGTTCCTGGCCGTGGGCAAGCCTGTCGGCTACGCCGTGATCGGCGCCGGGCTGCTGGCGATGTTCGTCTACCGCAACCGGCTGCGTGCGGCGTGAGCGAGCCGTGGGTCGTGCGGGTACGCGGAGGACAAGCGGCTCTTCGCCGACCCACGGCTGGAGCCGCTGCCCGCGCGTGACCCGGCCGAGCACCGGCGGATGCGCCGCCTGCTCAGCGGTGCCTTCGCGGCCCGGCGGCTGGCCGTGCTCCGCGACGACGTCGAGGCGCTGGCCGAGCGGCTCCTCGCGGAACTGCCCAGCCCGCCGGTCGATTTCCAGGCGGCTTTTTCGGATCCGTTCCCCGCGTTGGTGATCCGTCGGCTGCTCGGCGCTCCGCCCGGGGAAGACCTGGCCGACGTCGCTCGCTTCAAGCTCGACCACCCGGCGGACGATCTGCTCTCCGAGCTCGTCCGCGAAGTCCCGCCCGTCGAAGCCGCCCGGTACGCGACGCTGCTGCTCTATTCCTCTACGCGGGCCACGTCACCACCACGACCGCGATCGACAAGGGTGTCGTGCTGCTCGACAGCCATCCCGCGCAACGCGCCGCCGTCTGGGCCGATCCCGCGCTGGTGCCCGGCGCCGTCGAAGAGATCCTCCGGTTTCCCCTGCACCCGCCGCGAGGTGGCCGCCCCCGCCGGGCCAAGGCCGGGTTCGCCGTCGGCGATCACCGCGTCGACGCGGGCGACCTCGTCTTGCTCAGCGCGGTGGCGGCGAACCTCGACGAGACGGCGTTCCCGGATCCGCGCGAGTTCGACGTTCGCCGCGACGCCACCGGTCACCTCGCGTTCGGCCACGGCCCGTCCTACTGCCTCGGCGCACCGCTGGCCCGGCTGGAGCTGCAGGCGGTCTTCACGGCCGTGCCGCGGCTGCTGCCGGACCTGCACCTCGCCGTGGCGGCCGAAGAGCTGCGGCTGCGCGCCGACCTCGGGCACACGGCGTTCGCCGAGCTGCCCGTGACGTGGTGAACGGTCAGGCCTGCGCCGACGCGAGCAGCTCGCGCAGCGCGGCCGCGAACTTCGGCGCGTTGCGTTGCGGCGCCAGGTGCGCGCCGGGGACCTCGACGAACGGCAGGCCCAGCTCGAGCGCCAGGATCTTCGCCGGCTGGTAGTGGTAGCGGCCGCGGCTGGCTTCGCCGGCGACGGGCACGATCTCGGTGCTCGCGCGGCGCAGGGCGCGCAGGTCCGGCAGGTAGTCGAAGAACTCGGCGAGCTCGCGGTCGAACAAGCGCAGCCAGTCGGCCTCGTTCGGCAGGCGCAGGTTGGGCAGATCGGGCAGCGCCGCGCCCGCGATCCCGTCGGCGAAGCGGGTGACGGCGCCCATCAAATCACCCGAACGGGCCAGCCGGATCTGGTCGTTCGCGGCTTCGAGCCAGCCCGTGGCGTCGGGCATCAGCTGCACCGCGGGCGGTTCGTGCGCGACGAGCACCGACACCCGATCGGGGTGGCGCGCCACGAGGTCGAGGCCGATCTGCGCGCCGGCGCTGGTGCCGAACACGGGGATCGGGCCGGCGCCGACGTGGTCGAGCACCGCCAGCGCGTCGTCCGCCTGGAGCGAAACCGGCACCGGACCCGTGGTGGTGTCGGTGCTGGCGAAGTGGCCGCGCCGGTCGTAGGTGACCACGGTGTGGTCCGTCTGCAGTTGCTTGACGAGCGCGCGCAGCGAGTCCGCGCCGCCGGTGCCCCCGGGAATGAGCAGCAGCATCGGGCCCTCGCCACCGATGCGGACGGCGAGCTCGCCCTCCGCGACCGGGCAGCGGCTTTCCGAGATCATGCCTTGAAGTCAAGCACAACTGCCGTCGCCGAGGCGGCGCAGGATCGCCTCCGCGTCGGCCACGATCCCCTCGATCAGGTCCGCCACCGAAGGCAGGTCGCGCAGCAGCCCGACGACCTGCCCGGACGCCAGCACGCCGGCCGCCGGGTCGCCCTCGACGAGGCCCGCGCGCAGCAGCATCGGCGTGTTGGCGGCCATCAGCACCTGCGCCCGCGTTGGCCCGCTTGTGCGCAGCCGCAGGCCCTCGCGCACGAGCGCGGCCCACGAAAGCCCGCTCGACCGGCGGAACCGGGCGGCGTTCGCGGCGGCGCGCGCGAACCCGGCGAGCCGGCCGGACTTCTCCAGCGCGTCGACGAGTCCGGTGCGCAGGACGCGGTGCGGGAGGCCGTCGACCTTGCGCGTGACGACGGTGCCGGTGAGGTCGTGGTCCAGGTACAGCTGCTTCACGGCGTCGGGAACGGTGCTTTCGCGCGTGAGCAGGAACCGGGTGCCCATCGCGATCCCGGCCGCGCCATACGCCAGCGCGGCCGCCAGACCCCGGCCGTCGAAGAAACCGCCCGCGGCGACCACGGGGATGTCGACGGCGTCGAGCACGGCCGGCAGCAGCAGCGTCGTGGCGACGCCGCCGGGTGTGCCCGCCGCCTTCGCCGCACTGCACGACGACGGCGTCGGCGCCCCAGGCCGCGACCTTCTCCGCGTGCCGGGCGGCGCCGACCGACGGCAGGACGACCACGCCGTGGTCCTTGAGCTTGGTGATCAGCTCCCGTTGCGGGGCCAGCGCGAAGGACGCGCCTTTCACACTCTCGGTGATCAGCAGCTCGGCACGCCGTGCGGCGTCTTCGGCGTCGGCGCGGAGGTTGACGCCGAACGGGTTTTCGGTGCGGGACCGGGTTTCCTTGATCGCGGCGGCCAGCTCGTCGTAGGTCATGGTGGCGGAGGCGAGGATGCCGAGGCCGCCGGCTTCGGCTGTCGCGCAGACGAGCCGGGGGCCCGCGACCCAGCCCATGCCGGTCTGGACGACGGGGTGGCGGACGCCGACGAGGCCGGTCAGCGCGGTTCTCACGACGGAACTTCCTTGTCGCGCAGGGACTTCGGGTCCGGCACTTCGCGCAGCAGCCGGAGTTCGTCGTCGCTGGGCGCGCGCGTCTGGTCGGTGCCGGAGGTGTCGAGCGGGAACGACGTCGCCGCGGTGACGTCCTCGACGGCGACCCCGGGGTGCACGGAAAGCAGGCGCGGCGCATGGTCGGTGCCGCCGAAGTCGAGCACACCCAGATTGGTCACCACGCGGTACACGTCGTGGTACGGCAGGGCCTCGGCCCGCGCGTAGCCGACGCCCGACACCACGTCCACGCGGTCGACGAACACGCGCCGGCTGTGGCGCGGCACCCAGTAGCTCGTGCGGTGGTTCACGGTGTTGCCGGGCCCGCCGCGTACGCCGAGAAGCTGCTTCGCCGGCTTCGTGTGCGGGCCGATGGCGGAGATATTCTGGTTTGCCTTCGCAGTCGAGCTGGTTCGCGCCCATCACGACGTGCCGTTTTCCGTGCGGGACCACGGTGTCGAGCACCTTGCGGAACGGCTGCCAGCCTTCGACGACGCCGTCGGCGGTGACGAGGGCGGCCTCACCGTCGGCGAGCAGCAGGTCGGGCTCGAACGTCAGCCGCGCCAGTTTCGCGCCCAGCGCCGGGATGAAACCCATGGGGCTGACCAGGATCTCGCCGTCGCCGCGGAACAGCTCCGCGCAGGCGATCACGGCGTACTCGGCCCGCGTCACGTCGGTCATGCGGCTTCCTTGGCGAAATGGGCCGCTTCACGCTGGTACTGGGCTTCGTCGCCGGAGAGGAACCGGTCGGCGAACGCCGGCCACCGATCCAGGTCCTTGGCCGAGACCACGTAGTGGCGCTGGAAGTTCTCGTCGCGGCCGTAGTCGGGCGCGGCGCTGGTGAAGTGCGCGCCGTGCGGGGTTTCGACGACGCCGTGCACGCTCGCGCGGTTCAGTAGCAGGCTCTGCAGGGGTGCGGCGGACAGCTCCGCAGTGGGGACAACGCGTTCGGTGGCGACGTAACAGCGGTCGGCGGCGAGGGCGAACAGTTCGTCGAAGTACGGGTTGGGGCCGAGGTACCGGGCGTTACCGCGGGCGTCGGCGCGGTTGAGGTGGACGAGGGCGACGTCGAGCTTGAGCGCGGGGACGGCCAGGCGTTCCTCTCCGTCGGCGTAGGGGGAGTGGATCGTGCGCAGGTGCGGGTTCAACGGCACGACATCGGAGCCGCGGCCGGCTCGGGTCGGCAGGAACGGAAGCCGTTGTGCCGCGGCGGAAGGCCGGTGCCGAGCACACCTTCGTCGTATTCCGCCACCTCGAACGCGCCGGGTTGGCGGGCGCGGGTGAACCATTGGGTCGTACGGGATGGAGTCGAGCGTGACGAACCCGAAGACCAGCCGGCGGATCTTTGCCCGCGGCGGCGAGGAGGCCGACGTCCGGGCCGCCGTAGGAGAAGACGGTGAGGTTCTGTAGCGGCGAGCGCAGGATCGCGCGCACGAACGCCATCGGCTTGCGCCGCGAACCCCAGCCGCCGAGGCCGACGGTCATGCCGTCGCGCAGATCGGCGACCACCTCGTCGGCCGTCATCCGCTTGTCGCTCAAGGCTTTCTCCTCCGTCGAGGAACTGCTGACGGGCGGCGCCGGACACGCCGGCGAGGTTGAGCTGGAAGGTGAAGCCCGGCTCGAAGCGGCAGCCGCGGTGCACGGGCTGCACGTCGATGCCGTTGATGGCCTGCTTCGCGGCGCGGATCACGCGGGTGTCCTTCGCGGCGATCCTCCGGGCGAGGGCTGTCGCGTCGAGCTCTTCGCGGGGTACGACCGCGTACACGGAACCGTGGTGGTGAAGCTGCTTCGCGGAGATCGTTCGGCGGTGCAGTACAGCGCACGCATGAGGTGCTGCGGGACGAGCCGCGCGAGGTGTGTGGCCGCGCCGAGCGCGCCGCGGTCGACTTCCGGCAGGCCGAACTCGGCGTCTTCGCTGGCCACGACGACGTCGGCATTGCCCACCAGCCCGACCCCGCCGCCGAGGCAGAACCCTTGTACGGCAGCGATCACCGGCACTGCGCAGTCGTAGACAGCGGAGAACTCGGCGGCGCAGCCCTCGTTCGCGCCGATGAGCGCGGTGTGGCCGGGGTCGCGCTGGATCTCGTTGATGTCGACGCCGGCGTTGAAGCCGCGGCCCTCGGCGCGCAGCACCACGACGTGGGTTTCGGGATCGCGGCCCGCGTTGGTGACGGCTTCGGCCAGGGCGAACCAGCCGCTCACGGTGAGTGCGTTGACCGGCAGGGCGGCCACCGTCACCACGGCGACGCGGTGTTCCGTGACGTGGGCGCGCGGGTCGTCGTGTGCGCGCGAAGCGGTGCCGGCCCGGATTTCGTGCGCTGCGACGTGCGTGAGCCGGCGGAGGTGACGCGGCTGGTTTCTTTCGTGGTGACGGAGTACGGCCGGCTCGACGTGCTGGTGAACAACTCAGGGGGAGCGCCGTTCGCGGACACGGCCACGGCATCGGCGCGGTTCCACGAGAAGGTGGTCGCGTTGAACCTGCTGGCACCGCTGGGGGTGGCGCAGGCGGCGATCGCCGTGATGCAGCAGCAGGAAACCGGCGGGGTGATCGTGAACGTGAGCAGTGTCAGTGCGACACGGCCTTCGCCCCGGACGGCGGCGTATGGGGCGGCGAAGGCGGGGCTCGACAACCTGACGGCGACGTTGGCGGTGGAGTGGGCGCCGAAGGTGCGGGTGAACGCGCTCGACGTGGGGATGGTGGGGACCTTGCCTTCGCTTTGTGACCCCTCGGTTGCCGCGACCGTGCCGTTGGGGCGGCTGGCGACGCCGGCGGAGGTGGGGGCGTGTGCGGTGTTACGGGGCGGGTGTTCGAAGTGGACGGTGGCCGCGTGTCCCTCGCGGACGGCTGGCGCCACGGCCCGTCGCGCGACAAGGGTGCGCGCTGGGCGCCGGCCGAGCTGGGCCCGGTGGTGGCTTCGTTGCTGGCCTCGGCGCCTTCACCTGAACCGGTGTACGGCGCTTGAGCTCGTTTTGTCGGTGGCGCGTGCTTGACTCTTTCGCATGACCACCTGGCAGACCTTCGCGGCGGCCGCCCCCTCCCTGGCCGAGCGCGTCCACGAACGCTTCCTCAGCGGCGAGTCCCACGTCCTGGCCACCCTGCGCCGCGACGGCTCACCCCGCGTGAGCGGCTCCGAAGTCTCCTTCCGCGACGACGGCTCCCTGTACATCGGCTCGATGCTCAACGCCCGCAAAGCCCGCGACCTCCAGCACGACGGCCGCTTCGCCCTTCACGCCTTCCCGGGCATCGAAGAAAACGGCCCCGGGGACGCGAAACTCGCCGGCGTGGCCCGGGAAATCACCGACTCCCGCGCTGATGCCGACAGTCATCTCTTCGAACTGGATATCCACGAGGCGGTCTATACGTGGGTCGCGGACAACACGTTGTTCGTGGAGTCCTGGCATGCCGGGGGCGCTTGGGTGCGGTTTGCGCGGCCGGATAACGGTCTGGTGGAGCGCACGGTCCTGGGGTGAGTGTTGTGGGGTTGCGCGTGGGCGGGCGCAGCCGCGGGCGGTCCCGAGCGGTGCCGGGGTGCGTTTCGCTCGGCCGGACATCGGACCCGTGGAGCGCACGGTGCTGGGGTGAGTGGTGCTGGGGTGAGCGGTGCGGTTGTGCGGGGGCTGGCGCAGCCGCGGGCAGCGCCGGGGTGCGTTTCGCTCGGCTGGACAATGGTTCGGCGGTGCGCGCGGTGCTCGGTCGAGTTTTTGCGGGGTTGCACGGGGACCGGCGCTGCTGCGGGCAGCGCGGGGCGGTGCTGGGGTGCGTTTCGCGCGGCCGGATAACGGTCTGGTGGTGCGCACAGTGCTGGGGTGAGTGTTGCGGGGCTGTGCGGGGCGGGCGCAGCTGCGGGCGGGGACAGGCGGTGCCGCGGGCGGTGCTGGGGTGCGTTTCGCGCGGCCGAATAACGGTCCGGTGGAGCGCGCAGTGCTGGAGTGAGTGTTGTGGGTTGTGTGAGGTCCGGCGGTGCGGCGGGCGGTGCTGGGGTGCGTTTGCTCGTTCGGACAACGGTCCAGTGGAGCGCACAGTGCTCGGGGGAGTGTTGCGGGGCTGTGCGTGGGCGGGCGCAGCTGCGGGCGGGGACAGGCAGTGCCGGGTGCGTTCCGGTCCGTTGGGGTATGGGCTTTGTCAGGCCGAGCGGCCCTCGGTGTTCCAGTGGTGCAGTCGAATTTGATCGGGTTTTCGCTGCGGGGCCGGGTGTCCGCGGCGGTGCCGGGGCGCAGTCGGGCCTGATCGGCGCTCGGCCCGGGTGCGTCCGGGTGTCTGACGGCGGCCTCGGGCTGACGCCGGGTTCAGCGTGCCCGGCCGGTGGATCACGCGTGCGGCGCCGGGCCGGGTGGTTGAATGCGGGCATGCGTCTGGTGGAGGACCTGGTCGACGAGCCCGGCACCCTGCTGATCATCGGACCGTCGAAGGCCAAGGTCACCGGGGGCAGTCCCCGCCCGGCGGCGCGTGCGGACTGGCCCGAGGAGCTGCTGCGGGTCCGCGAGGAGCTCTTGCCCCGGTCCGCTGTCGACGACCGGACGTGGCTGCCGGCGTGGCAGCGCTACAACGGCCACTTCTACCGGAACGTCGGCGATGCGCTGCCCGACGCCGCGGCGTCCGGGCGGCTGCTCATCCTCAGCGGTGGCTACGGCGTGGCGAGGGCGGACGAGCCGATCGCGTACTACGACCGGAAACTTCGCCTGCGCGACTGGCCGCCCGGCACGCTCGAGGCCGCGATCCGGTACGAGGTGGATCGGCTCGGTGCCCGGCGGGTCCTCGGGTTCGTGTCGTCGAGCGCGGACTACGCGAAGCTGCTGCGCCGCGTGCCCTGGGAGGTCGAGGCGACGTTGGTGACCATCGACTTCCACGAGGGTGGCGCGCAGGTCGAAGTGCCGAAGCGGCTCGCCCACGCCTTCGCCGCGGTCTGGCGGCGTGAGCCGGGGCGGATGCCGCCCGGGGTTGTCGCCGTGCCGCTGGCGTGAGCCGGTTCAGGGGCGGACCCACAGGCAGAACGGGTGCCCGGCCGGATCGAGGTACACGCGGACGTGCTCCTGCGGCTGGAACGGCGCGAGCCGCGCCCCGGCGGCGACGGCTTTCGCGCCGGCCCGCGCCAGATCGTCGACTTCGATGTCCAGATGCAGCATCATCTGCTGGTAGCCGGGCGCCTGCGGCCACCTCGGCGGCACCAGCTCCCGTTCCAGCTGGAACGACAGCCCGGGCCCACCCCCGGGCGGCCGCAGCGTGACCCAGTCCGGCTCGTCCGCGCCGAGGGGCCACCCCAGCAGCGCTTGGTAGAACTTCGCCAGCGCCCGCGGGTCGGGCGCGCCGAGGACGGTCGCCGTCAGTTTCATCGCTTCAGAGTAAGCCGATCCGCGCCGGGCTTCAGAGGCGTTCGATGATCGTCGCGGTCGACATGGCGCCGCCCCGCCGCCGATGACCTGCTCGACCAGGGCGGGGTCGATGCCGCTGCGGTCGAGTACCGCGAGGTGCGCCGCGCCCAGCAGTTCGGCGGGGTGTCGGCCAGAGAGCCCTCCGCCGCGTTTGCCGATCGGCGTGCGCACCGCCGCGACGAGCACGGCTCATGGGAAGAGCTAACAGTGTTCACCCGGTAAAAATCAGAACGCGTTCTCATTCGACGCAAGAACCCCCAGCTGTCCGGCAATCTTGATCTTCACCGACTGAGCGCTCGGTCACCAGCGCGGAATCGGTAAAGTAAACGGGTATCACCAAATGGGGTTCCGTAAGTTAACGCCGTATGCTCCAATGATCCGTAGAACGTGTTGCAGTGCGCGTTTCACCGCCGATCCCGTGCAGGAGGCAGCCGTGGCCGCTCCGCTTTTGCCCGCCGGTTTCGACTTCACGGACCCGGACCTCTACGCGAACCGCCTGCCGCTGGAGGAGTTCGCCGAGCTCCGGCGCACGGCGCCCGTGTGGTGGAACCCGCAGCGCCGCAACACCGCCGGCTTCGGGGACGACGGCTACTGGGTCGTCACGCGCCACGCCGACGTCAAGGAGGTCTCCCGCGACAGCCAGCTGTACTCGTCGTGGGAGAAAACCGCCATCATCCGGTTCGACGACCGGATGACGTCGGAGAACCTCGACGCCAACCGCCTCGTGCTGCTCAACATGGACGCCCCGCAGCACACGAAGTTGCGCCGCATCGTCGCGAAGGGCTTCACCCCGAAGTCCATCGCCAGGCTCGAAGACACCCTGCGCGAACGCGCCGAGCGCATCGTCGCCGAAGCGCGCAGCAAGGGCGAAGGCGACTTCGTCACCGACGTCGCATGCGAGCTGCCCCTGCAGGCCATCGCCGAGCTCATCGGCGTGCCGCAGGAGGACCGCATGAAGATCTTCGACTGGTCCAACCAGATGGTGGCCTACGACGACCCCGAGTACGAGCTCGAACCCCTCACCGCGAGCGCCGAGCTCGTCGGCTATGCCTGGAACATGGCCGAGGAACGCCGCCGCTGCCCGGTCGACGACATCGTCACCAAGCTCGTGCAGGCCGACGTCGACGGCGAAGCGCTCGGCTCCGACGAGTTCGGCTTCTTCGTGATCCTGCTGGCCGTGGCGGGCAACGAGACCACGCGCAACGCCATCACCCACGGCATGAAGGCCTTCCTCGACCACCCCGACCAGTGGGCGCGCTACCGCGAGGTAAAGCCCAAGACCGCGCCCGACGAGATCGTCCGCTGGGCCACGCCCGTGGTCGCCTTCCAGCGCACTGCCACGCGCGACACCGAGCTCGGCGGCGCGCACATCCGCCACGGCGATCGCGTCGGCATGTTCTACAGCTCTGCCAACTTCGACCCCGACGTGTTCGACGAGCCGGAGCGCTTTGACGTCTTCCGCGAGGAAAGCCCCCACGTCGGCTTCGGCGGCACCGGCTCGCACTACTGCCTCGGTGCCAACCTCGCCCGCCTCGAGATCGACCTCATCTTCTCCGCGATCGCCGACGTCATGCCGGGCATCGCCGAGGTCGCGCCCCCGCAGCGACTGCGCTCCAGCTGGCTCAACGGCATCAAGCACTACCCGGTCCGCTACGCCTGACTGCGCCTGAACCGGGCTCGATCCGCCCGAAACCGGCATGATGGCCAGGTGGCGCAACGCGTGACGGTCGACGTCGAGTTCGGCGTCCGGGTGACGAAGCCCGGTCTCGCCGCGATCGCGGTTGCCGCCGTCCACGCCGACACCGACGAGCTCACCGTCTCCGCCGCCGGCGCCCCCCGCTCCGCCGAGCTCGACCACGGCACGCGCGCCGAGATGTACGACCTTCCCGCCGGCGAGCACCGCGTGACCTACCACGGCGAACGCACGCTCTGCCGCGCCGCCGCCGAGCCCGTCACGCTCGCTGACCTCGCGCGCTACACCCGCCCGAGCCGCTTCTGCCCGTCCGACCGCATGGCGGCCTTGAAACCCGGCCACGACGACCGCACCCGCGTCCGCGCCATCGCCGACCACGTCCACGACCGGCTGGACTACGTCCCCGCCACCCCTGAAGGCCGAGACGCCGCCACCACCCTGAAAGGCGGCGAAGGCGCCTGCCGCGACTTCGCCCACGCCTGCATCGCCCTCTGCCGGGCCGCGGGCATCCCCGCGCGCTTCACCACCGTGTATGCACCCGGCCTCAAACCCATGGACTTCCATGCCGTGTTCGAGGCCGGCGTCGGCGGGCGCTGGCTCGTATTCGACGCGACTCGCCTCGCCCCGCGCCCCGTGATGCTCCGCATCGCCACCGGGCGCGATGCCGCCGATACCGGATTCCTCACCCCGCTCGGCTGCGAGCTCGACTTCCTCGGCGCCACGGTCTTCGCGACGACCGACGCCGCGCCGCCGCCCGACGATCACGACAAACCCGTGGTCCTGGCCTGAACGGTGTGTCCGGTGCGACAAACCCGGCCGCGGCTGGGTAGACAGTGACCGTGAACCCTCAACTGCCCGGGCCGGGCCGGTGGGCCCGCGCGCGTGCCCGGTACCGCTGGCTCGACCACCTCGCGCTGGCCACCAACCGGTACCTCGAGTACGGGGGCTACCACTACGTCGCCTCGATCACGTACTTCAGCCTGCTCTCACTGGTGCCGATCCTGATGCTGGCGTCGTCGGCCGCGGGGTTCGTCCTGGCCACGCAGCCACACCTGCTCGACCAGATGCTGCACGCCATCTCCGGCACACTGCCCGGCTCGCTCGGCGAGAAGGCGTCGGATCTGCTGACCGGGTTCGTGGAGCAACGCACCGGTGTCGGGGTCGCGGGTCTCGTCGTCGGGCTGTACTCCGGGTGGAACTGGATGAACTCCCTGCGCGACGCGCTCACCGCGATGTACGGCCAGAACCGCTCCGACGGGCCGCTGCTGCGCACGATCCTCATGGACGTGCTCGCGCTGCTGGGGCTCGCGGCCGCGTTGATCGTGTCGTTCGGCATCACCGTGTCGGGCACGGCCGTGGGCCGCTACCTGCTGAAACTCGTCGGTGTCGACGACACCAGCTGGGGCCACTCCGTGCTCTCGGCGACGTCGGTGCCGCTCGCGCTGCTGGCCGACTGGCTGGTGTTCCTCTGGGTGCTCACGCGGCTGCCGCGCGAACGCGTCGGCTGGCGCAGCGCGATGCGCGGCGCGGTGGCGGCGGCGCTGGGGTTCGAGCTGCTGAAGCAGGCGGGTGGCATCTACCTGAACCTGATCAGCGCGTCGCCCTCGGGCGTCGCCTTCGGGTCCGTGATCGGTCTGCTGTTCTTCATCTCCCTGATCGCGCGCATGCTCGTGTACATCACGGCCTGGACGGCCACCGCTCGCGACGCGCCGCGGAAACCGGTCCCGCCGCCGTCGCCCACGGAGCTGCGGCCGGTTGTCGCGCCGCGCCAGCGCACGGCCGGTCCCCTCGCGCTCGGCGCGGTGCTCGGGGCGCTCGGCACGTTGTTCGCGCTGCGCGGGCGCCGCCGGTCATGAGCCGGGTTTGGCCGAGCCCACCACCCACATGCTGAAGTACTGCGAGCCGCCGCCGTACGCATGGCCGAGTGCTACGCGCGCGCCGTCGACCTGGTAGCCGCCGGAGCGGCCCATCACCTGCTTGCCCGCCTCGGAGAACCGCCGCATCCCCGACGCGCCGATCGGGTTCGACGACAGCACCCCGCCCGACGGGTTCACCGGCAGCCGGCCGCCCAGCGCCGTGTCGCCGGCCTCGGTGACTTTCCAGCCCTGGCCCTCCGGCACGAACCCGAGGTTCTCCAGCCACATCGGCTCGAACCACGAGAACGGCGCGTAGATCTCGGCGACGTCCACTTCGGACAGGGGATCGGTGATCCCGGCCTCGCGCCACAGCGCAGCGGCCGCATCACGGCCGGCCTGCGGGTTCACCTGGTTGCGGCCGGCGAACGTGGTGGGCTCCGTGCGCATCGCCGTGGCGTGGATCCACGCGGCCCCGCCCGGCACGGCGTCCCCCGCGGCTTCGTCGCCGAGCACCATGGCGCAGGCGCCGTCGGAGGACGGGCAGGTCTCGTCGTAGCGGATCGGTCCCACAGCATCTGCGACGCCTACACGGACTCCACGGTGATCCCGGCCTGGCGCAGGTGCGCGTACGGGTTGAGCGCCCCGTTGCGCCGGTCCTTCGCCGCGACGATCGCCCCGACGTGCGCGGGCGCGCCGCAGCGGCGGATGTAGGAGCGCACGTGGGGAGGGAAGTACCCGCCCGCGCCGGCGCCCACCGGCATCTGGAACGGCGGCAGGATCGAGAGCCCCCACATCGCGTTGGACTCCGACTGCTTCTCGAACGCCACCGTCAGCACGCGCCGGTGGACGCCGGCCTGGATCAGCGACGCGGCGACCAGCGCCGTCGAGCCGCCGACGGAACCCGCGATGTGCACGCGCAGCAACGGTTTCCCGGTCGCGCCCAGCGCGTCGGCCAGGAACAGCTCGGGCATCATCACGCCCTCGAACAGGTCGGGGGCCTTGCCGAGCACCACGGCCTCGATGTCGTTCCAGCCGACCTGCGCGTCGGCCATCGCGTCGCACAGCAGGCCGGGCATGGACACGTCGGTGCGCTTCGCGCGTTGGTGCGTCTGGCCGGTGCCGAGCACCGCGGCGAGCTGCTTGGTCATCGCGCCTCCAGCACGGCGAGGAGGTTCTGTTGCAGGGCCGGGCCGCTGGTCGCGTGGGCGAGTGTCTTGCCCGCCTCGCCGCGGTGGATGCGCGCGGCCGCCTCGCCGATGCGCGCGAGGCCGGCGGAGAACATCGGGTTGCCGGTGAGCGCGCCGCCGGACGGGGTGATCCGCACGCTGTCGCGGAGCCCGAGCGCGGTGCGGACGATCAGCTCCTGGTGCGTGAACGGCGTGTGCAGCTCGGCCGGCTCGATCCCGTCGAGGTCGAGGTAACGGGCGGCCGCTTCGGTTGATGGCACCGAGTCAGGTCGCGGGCGCCCAGCGCAGGGGAGTCGATGCGGTGCCCGACGCCGGTGAGGACGGCCGGCCGGTCGACGAGGTCTTTCGCGCGTTCGGCGCTGGCCAGCCCGAGCACGGCCGCGCCGTCGGTGACCGGCGCGATGTCGTGGGCGCGCAAGGGATCCGCGACGTACGGCGTGTCGAGCAGCGCGGCGACGTCGACCTCACCCGACAGCTGCGCGGCAGGATTGCCGGCCGCGTCGGCGCGGCTGCGGGCGGCGACCTCGGCGAGGTCCTTTTCGGACCACAGCCCGGCGTCCAGGCCCAGCCGGGCTTGCAGGCCGGCGATGGCGAGTGAATCGGGCCAGAGGGGAGCGAGTACGTATGGGTCGAGCTGCAGTGCGAGCACGTGGCGCAGCTGCCCGGCGCTGGCCTTGCCGAAGCCGTAGACCAGGGCGGTGTCGACCTCACCCATGCGGATCTTGGGCCAGGCCTCGTACAACGCCCACGCGGCGTCCATCTCCACGTGCGACTCGTGGATCGGCGGGAAGGCGCCGATGGCATCGACGGCCGCGACGAACGAGAACGCGCGCCCGGCCGGGTAGTCCGACGAGCCGGAGCACCAGAACCCGATGTCCTCTTTGGACTATCCGCTGGCGGCGAAGGCCTCGGCCAGGATCGGCACGAGCATGTCGACGCCGTTGGTGGTGCCGGTGGTCTCGCGGACGTTCGGTGCCCGCGCGAACCCGGCGACGGCGACTTCGGGCATGCGTCCCCCTCACAGGTGGTGGGCGGAGGATTCGTAGGGCGCGTCGGGCTCGCCGGTCGGTTCGAAGTTGCTGATGTTCTCCAGCGACGTGGTGGTGGCGGAACTGGTGAGCGACTACGAGGAAGCGTTGGCACGGCTGGACAAAACCCGCTGAGCCGCTCTGTCTCAGCAGTCCCCGGAGACGGCGTGCCGCCTCAGCGCCACGCCGTCCCCACCGGACGAGTCAGATCTTCGAAGCCGCCGAGGCGATGGCGCTCGCGAAGGTGGTCACCTCGGTGTACACGCCGGGCGCGTGGGCGCGGGCGCAGCCGGTGCCCCAGCTCGTGATGCCGACCTGAACCCACTCCCCGGCGGTGTCGCGGCGGAACATCGGGCCGCCGGAGTCGCCCTGGCACGTGTCGACGCCGCCGGCCGAGACGCTGCCCGCGCAGATTTCCGCGTTCGCGATGAGGCTGGAGTAGTCGCCGCCCTGGGCTTTGCACGTCGAGTCGCTGACGAACGGCACCTGGGCCTTCAGCTGGTAACGCTGCTGGGCGCCGCCCTCGGTCGCGGCGCCCCATCCGGCGACGGTGAACGTGCCGGTGTTCAGGGCAGCGCTGGAGGCGAGCGGCAGCGTCGGGATGCCGGAGACGGGGCTCGCGAGCTTGATGAGCGCCCAGTCACCGCCGGTTGTGTCGTATGTGGTGGACCGGTAGACGTAGCTGGAGCGCACCTTCTTCGCGCTCGAGCTCTGCAGGTCGACCACACCGAGGGTCGCCGTGATCGAGGTGTTCGAGCCGGTGCGCGTGACGCAGTGGGCGGCGGTGAGCACGATCTTCGGCGTGTACAGCGCGCCGCCACAGCCCATGGAAAGCCTTACCATCCAAGGGAACTCGCCTTGCGCTGCCCGGCTGCCGCCCACCACCTGGGTGCCGCTCGCCGACGGCGGCGGGCCGGCCACGGCGGGGGTCGCGAGCCCGACCGCGGCGGCCAGCGCCGTGATGCCGACGAGAGCTTTTCCGAGCAGGGTGAACCGTTTCTTGAAGGTCATGGGGGGATCCGTCCTTCCGGTGTCCACATGGGAACGGGGATACGGGGAGTGATGACACGACTACACCAGACCCCAGGCAACCGGACAACCAACTTTCTTCGGATCTTTCGGGCGAACGGTCCCCTCGCGCCACGGAACCGGTTCAGTGCCGGACAGTCGGCCGCCGCACGGCGTAGGCCAGCGCCCCGAGCGCCGGCGCCACGCACCCCGCCACCACCGACGGCCACGGCAGACTGAACGCCAGCACCGCACACCCCACGAGCCCCAGCACGGCGACAAACCGCGGCGCCCGGTTCTCGTCCGCCCGCAGCCGCAACGCCGCGGCGTTGGCGATCGCGTAGTACGCCAGCACCGCGAACGACGAAAACCCGATCGCCCCAAGGAGATCCACCGTGGTGGCGAGCACGGCCACCACCACACCCACCGCCGGCTCCGCCCGCTGTGGCACCTCGAACCGCGGGTGCACCACGGCGAGCGCGCGTGGCAGGTGCCCGTCGCAAGCCATCGCCAGCGTCGTGCGCGAGACGTCGAGCACCAGCGCCGGCAACGAACCCAGCGACGCCAGTGTCGCGCCGGCCCGCACGACTGGCGAGAGCCACGGCGCCGCCGCCTCCGCGATGGGGTCCGCGCTCGTCGCCAGCCGCTGCGGTCCGAGCGTGAGCAGCAACGCGACGGCGACCACGGCGTAGACCACCGGCGTCAGCCCTAGGGCGAGCGGGATCGCCCGCGGAATGGTTCGCGCGGGGTCACGCACTTCCTCCCCGAGCGTCGCCAGCCGCACGTACCCGGCGAACGCGAAGAACAGAACCCCGCCGCCGTCAGGACCCCGCCACCGTCGAACGGTGTGAACGGCTCGGCCACGAACCCACCTGAGACCGCACTCCCGACCGCCACCGCCGGCACCACCAGCGTGACCACCACGATCACCCGCGTCGCCAGCGCCGACCGGTGCACGCCGAGGCAGTTGACCCCCGTCACGGCCGCAACAAAACCCGACGGCGATCACCGCACGCCACGACAGTCAGCGCCATCGCCGCGCAGCTCGCCGTCTTGCCGGTGACGAACCCCCAGCCCGCGAGGTACCCCCAGAACTCGCCGAGCCGCGCCCGCCCGTACACGTAGGTGCCGCGGCCAGTCGTGCGGACGACGTCGCGTTGCAGAAGGCGACCCCCGCGGCGATCCCCAACGCGGGCAGCAGCCCGGCCCCGGCGGCGCCGGCCGCGGGCGCGAACGCCGCGAACACCCCCGCGCCGATCATCGACCCGAGCCCGAGGAACACGGCGTCGGCCAGACCCAGCCCGGCGGGCGAGTGGCCTCGGGAGTTCCTTTCCCGGTTGCGGGCAGCGACAGCCAACCACAGCGCAGCGCCGAAGGGGGTCGACAAATCCCCACTGTCACACTTCGCGGCCCTCTCTCGTTCCCTCCGCGACCGCCATTCGAAGGGAGACCCCGTGAACGCCGCACTCTGGGCCGGGCAGATCGTCCTCGCCCTGCTGTTCGCCCTGTCGGGCTCGCTCAAGTCCACGATGTCGCGCGAGCGTTTGCTCGAAACGGGCCAGACCGGCGCCGCCGCCTACCCGCTGCCGGTGGTGCGGTTCACCGCGATCTGCGAGCTCATCGCCGTGGTCGGACTCGTCCTGCCCCAGCTCACCGGTGTCGCGCCGAGCCTCACGGGCTGGGCCGCCGTCGGCTTGGTCGTGGTGATGATCGGCGCCATGGCCATGCATGCGCGGCTCGCGATCGTCGGGCACAAGGCCGCGGAGTGGCGCAACGTCACCGTCAACGCCCTGATCCTCGCCGTCGCGGTGTTCGTCGCCGGCGGGCGCCTCTGACCGGAACAACTCTGCCGGAAACAACCTCGAGCCACTCCACCGCACGTCTTCACTTTCCGTTCCCCGCCGCGAAACTCCCCATTCCCACCGCTGAACGACCGTGGCGCTCGTGCGAATCCTCATCGTCGGTGGCGGCGTCCTCGGCACGATGCACGCGTGGCAGGCGATCCGCCGCGGCCACGACGTCGTCCACCTCGAACGCGAGCCCGAAGCCCGCGGCGCCTCCGTGCGCAACTTCGGTCTCGTCTGGGTCAGCGGCCGCGCGGCCGGCCCGGAGCTCACCACGGCGTTACGCGCCCGCGAGCTCTGGCAGACGATCGCCGAGCAGACGCCGGCGCTGGGCTTCCGCGCCAACGGCTCGCTCACGGTCCTTCGCACCGAAGCCGAGCGCGCCGTCGCCGAGACCGCGATGACGAAGGCCGACGCGGCCGAGCGCGGCTTCAAGCTCCTCACCGCGGCCGAGACCCGTCAGCTGAACCCCGCGCTGCGTGGCGACTTCACGGCCGCCCTGTGGTGCGAGCGCGACGCGGCCGTCGAACCCCGCCCCGCCCAGCCCGCCCTGCGCGCGGCTCTGCACCAGACCGGCCGCTACACCTGGCTGCCCAGCCGCGAAGTCCGCACGCTGACCGACACCGGCGTCACCGACGACCACGGCGACCACCACGAAGGCGACGTCACGATCTTCTGCACCGGCGCGTGGCTCAGCGGTCTCGTCCGCGAGCTCGCCGGGGAAATCCCCGTCCGCCGCGTGCGGCTGCAGATGGCGCAGACCGAACCCCTCGGCGAGACGCTGACCACGAGCGTCGCCGACGCCGACAGCTTCCGCTACTACCCGGCCTTCCGCAGCGACGCGCTCGCCGAGCTCGGCCGGACCCAGCCTCAGGGCGACGTCGCCGCCACCCACGCGATGCAGCTGCTCATGGTCCAGCGCCTCGACGGCTCGCTCACCATCGGCGACACGCACGAGTACGACCAGCCCTTCGGCTTCGACGTGACCGAAGACCCGTACGAGCACCTCGCCGAGGTGGCCGGCGCGCTGCTGGGCCGGCCGCTGCCGCGCATCCGCCGCCGCTGGGCCGGCGTATACGCCCAGGCCCTCGACCCGGCCGCGGTAGTGCACCGGGAACGCTTGGCGGACAACGCTTTCCTCGTGACCGGTCCCGGCGGGCGCGGCATGACGTGCTCGCCGGCGATCGCCGAGGACACCGCGCTGGAGCTGGGCCTGTGACGACCGAGCTCGTGGTGCTGGACCTCGCCGGCACCACCGTCGTCGACGACGGGCTCGTGGTGCGCGCCTTCACCGCCGCCATCGGCAGCGCCGGGGTGTCCGAAGTGGACGAGCGATTCCCGGCGATGCTCGCGCACGTGAACGCCACCATGGGCCAGTCGAAGATCACCGTCTTCCGCGCCCTGTTGCCGACCGAGGAGCTCGCGCAGCGCGCCAACACCGAGTTCGAACGCGCCTACGCCGACCTGGTCGCGGCGGGGGAGTGCAAGCCCGTCCCCGGGGCGGAGGAGGTGATCCGCGGACTGCGCCACGGCGGCGTGAAGGTGGCGCTGACCACCGGCTTCGCGCCCGTCACGCAGCAGGCGATCCTCGAGGCGCTGGGCTGGCGCGACCTCGCCGACCTCGCGCTCGCCCCCGGCGAGGGCCGGCGCGGCCGCCCGTACCCGGACCTGGTGCTCACGGCCGTGCTGCGCCTGGGCGTCACCGACGTGCGCCACGTCGCCGTCGCCGGGGACACGCCCTCGGACG
Organism: Amycolatopsis sp. 2-15; assembly: GCF_030285625.1. NCBI lineage: Bacteria > Bacillati > Actinomycetota > Actinomycetes > Pseudonocardiales > Pseudonocardiaceae > Amycolatopsis > Amycolatopsis carbonis. The sequence goes on along the minus strand of NZ_CP127294.1, from coordinate 8,961,062 downwards.
TGCGCACCGGCTTGTCCGCGGGCGCGCGCGTGGTGGCCGGGGTGCTGACCGGCGCCGGCACGCGCGCCGAGCTCACCGAGGCCGGGGCGACCCACGTACTGGACTCCGTGCGTGACCTGCCGGACGTGCTGGACTGAAATTTCCGCCCGGCGGGTGCAACCACCCCGGCCCGGATTCCGTCCGCACGGTATGCGGACAACGGTGAAAGTCCTGGGTGTGAGCGTTCTGCTGCTTTCGGCCGCGGCGTGCGGCGGCGGAGGGGCCGCGCCGGCGGGGCCGGGTGCGTCGACCCCACCGCCGGCGACGTCCTCCGTGCCCACCGAGACGCCGTCCCCGATGCCGCTGCCGTCTCCGTCCGGCCCGCCCCAGAGCCGGCCGACGCAGGGCACCCCGCCCGGCGACACGGCACCGGCCGCCGGCCAGATCGACGCGTCGGCGCTGCCCGCCGGCTACCCCCACGACGTGACACTCGCGCAGGGCGGCAAGGTCGTCGTGATCCACGCCGAGGAGGGCGGCTGCGACCACATCATGGCCGCCGCCGGCGAGGAGACCGCGCAGCAGGCCGTCGTGGTCGTCACCGTCACCAAGGCGCCCCACGGCCAGATGTGCCCCATGCACGTGCGCGAGGTGTCGCTGCCCGTGCCGCTGGCCGAGCCGCTCGGCGGCCGCAAGCTCGTGCTGCGCCCCGGTCCGTGAGCGGATGCAACCGGATGCGGCCCCCGTTCCGTCCTTGGCGCATGAGGAACTTGACGAAGCTGGTCGGCACGGGCTTGATCCTCGCCACGGTGACAGCCTGCGGCGCCCAGGGGACCATGGCCACGAACCCCGCGTCCGGAGGCGACTCCGTGGCGCCGAGCGGCAGCATCTCGACCTCGCCGTCCTCGGTGCCGAAGCCCCCGCCCAACCCACCGGGCAAACCCCGGTTCGAGGTGCCGGCCGGCAGCACGCCGGTGCCCGCGGACAAGGTCGACGCGAAGGCACTGCCGTCGGGCTTCCCGCACGAGGTCTACACGGCCAATGGCGGCACGATCATCAACCTCCGCGCCGAGGAGGGCGGCTGCGGCCACGCCCTCGGCGAGGCGATCGAGCAGACCGCGCAGCACGTGGTGCTGGACCTGAGCGAGACCAAGGCGCAGACCGGCCAGATGTGCACGATGGACCTGCGCTACCCGTACATCTCCGTCGCGCTCGCCGCGCCGCTCGGCGAGCGGACGGTGGTCCTGAAGCAGTCGCCGCCTCGGTGACGGCTTCGCCGAGGTCGGCACCGCGCGGCTCGTTCGGGGGGTTACCGGCCCGAGCCGCGCGGCACCGGCCGAACGGTCACCCGGGTGCCACACCCGCCCCCGTGGCACCCGGGTGATCTCCACCGTGCCGCCCGTCGCTCGAATCGTGGGCGCGCCGGTGGAGCCCTAGGCTCACCGGGCATGGGAACCCGCCAGATCTCACGCACCGCGGTCGTCGCCGCGTCCCCGGAGCAACTGTTCGACCTGCTCGCCGATCCCGCCAACCACCCGCTGATCGACGGGTCCGGCACGGTTCGCCGCGGCCGTGACGGCGCCCCTTCCCGGCTCTCGCTCGGCGCGAAGTTCGGGATGGACATGAAGCTGGGCGCGCCGTACCGGATCAGCAACACCGTCGTGGAGTTCCAGGAGAACCGGCTCATCGCGTGGCGCCACTTCGGGGGCCACCGTTGGCGCTGGCTGCTGGAGCCAGCCGGCGAGGGCAAGACCACGGTGACCGAGACGTTCGACTACTCCACCGCGGCCTCGCCGCTGGCGATCGAGCTGATGGGCTTCCCGAAGCGCAACGCCGACGGCATCGAGAAGACCCTTGCCCGGCTTACGAAGATGTTCCCCGGCTGACCGCAATGCGGCGTGAGCTGTACCGCGTTCGGCGGTAGGCGCGGACAGTTAGTTGTAGTGTGCTAAATGTTAGGATTATACAACTACCTTCTGTGATGACTCTGAGGGGTACCGTGCCGGAGCTCAGCCGTCGGCGGCGCCAGATCGTGCTGGCTGTCTGCTGCATGAGCCTGTTCATCGTCGGGCTCGACAACACGATCGTGAACCTGGCGCTGCCCTCCATCCAGCACGACCTGGGCGCGTCCGTGTCGAGCCTGCAGTGGACGATCGACGCCTACACGCTCGTGCTCGCGAGCCTGCTCATGCTGTCGGGCTCGACGGCCGACCGGCTCGGGCGGCGAAGGACGTTCCAGACGGGCCTGGTGCTCTTCGGCGTCGGCTCGCTGCTGTGCGGTCTCGCGCCCAGCGTGGGGCTGCTCATCGCGTTCCGCGCGCTGCAGGCCATCGGCGGGTCGATGCTCAACCCGGTGGCGATGTCGATCGTCACCAACACGTTCACGGATCCGAAGGAGCGCGGGCGCGCGATCGGCATGTGGGGCGCCACCATGGGGTTGTCCATGGCCGTGGGCCCGGTGCTGGGCGGCATCCTCGTGGGCGCGGCCGGCTGGCGCTCGATCTTCTGGATCAACGTGCCGGTCGTCATCGCGGCGCTGGCGCTCGCCGCGGTGTTCGTGCCGGAGTCGCGCGCGCCGCGGCCGCGCCGGATCGACCCGGTGGGCCAGCTGCTGGTGATCGTGTTCCTCGCCGGGCTGACCTACGGCATCATCGAGGGCCGCGACGCCGGATACGGCTCGCCGCAGATCCTCGTCGCGTTCGTGCTCGCGCTGGTCTCGGTGGCCGTGTTCGTGCCGTACGAGCGAAGGCGGCGAGACCCGCTGCTGGAGCCGCGGTTCTTCCGCAGCGCGCCGTTCTCCGGCGCTACGCTCACGGCGGTGTCCGGCATCGCGGCGATGGCCGGGTTCCTCTTCCTCAACTCGCTCTACCTGCAGGACACCCGCGGCTACAGCGCGCTGCACGCGGGCCTGCTGACGCTGCCGATGGCCATCATGTGCGCGATCTGCGCGCCCATCTCCGGCCGGCTCGTGGGCACCCGCGGCGCGCGGCTGCCGCTGGTGGGCGCGGGCATCGGCACCGTGATCGGCGCGCTGCTGATGCTCGACCTGTCCTCGACCACACCACTGTGGCGGCTGATCATCGCCTACATCGTCTTCGGCATCGGGTTCGGCCTGGTCAACGCCCCCATCACCTACGCGGCGGTGTCCGGCATGCCGCGTGCACAGGCCGGCGTCGCCGCCGCGATCGCCTCGACCAGCCGCCAGGTCGGCACGTCGCTGGGCGTGGCGGTGATCGGCGCGGTGGTCACGGCGCGGGTGCACGGCTCGTTCGCCGACGGCCTCGCGGCCGCCAGCCACGCCGGCTGGTGGATCATCGGCGGCTGCGGTCTGCTGGTGCTCGTGCTGGGGCTGGTGACCACCACGCGCTGGGCGTACGCCACGGCGCGGCGCGTGGGCGTCGAAGAGGAAGCCGACACGGGATTGGTGCGGGCCTGACATGAGTACCGCCTCCGACACCGAGATCGCCACCCGGGTGTGGGCCCGCATGCGCGCGCTGGTGCTCGACCGCCACGAACGCAAGCGCGAAGTGTGTGAAGCGCTCGGCATGAGCTTCATCAAGATCAAGGCCCTGCGCCGGGTCGCGGCCCGGCCTCTGACGATGAGTGAACTCACCGAGCAGCTCAACACCGACCGGCCCTACACCACCCACGTCGTGGACGAGCTCGTCCGCCGCGGCCTCGTGCTGCGCGAGCCGCACCCCGAGGACCGGCGCAGCCGCGTCGTCACCGTCACGGCCCCCGGCGCCGTGGCCGCGGCCCGGGCCGAGCGCATCCTGGGGGAGCCGCCGAAGTCGATGCTCGCGCTCTCGTCCGCGGAGCTCGCCGAGCTGGACCACCTGATCGCCCAGGTCACCGACGACTGACCCGACCACCCCAATGTGGCGTTCGGTGCGCTGAACGCACCGAACGCCGCATTGGGTGCGCTGAACGCAACCAACGCCACATTGGGGCGGAACCGGCGGACGGCTAGCGGAAGCTGATCTGCAGCACCGGTTCGCTGGTGGCGGCGAAGAAGTCGTTGCCCTTGTCGTCGATGACGATGAAGGCGGGGAAGTCCTCGACCTCGATCTTCCACACGGCTTCCATGCCGAGCTCGGGGTACTCCAGCACGTCGACCTTCTTGATGCAGTCCTTGGCCAGCCGTGCGGCCGGGCCGCCGATCGAGCCGAGGTAGAAGCCGCCGTGGTTCTGGCACGCGGCGGTGACCTGCTTGGAGCGGTTGCCCTTCGCGAGCATCACCATCGAGCCGCCCGCGGCCTGGAACTGCTCGACGTAGGAGTCCATGCGCCCGGCCGTGGTGGGGCCGAACGAACCGGACGCGTAGCCGTCGGGCGTCTTCGCCGGGCCGGCGTAGTACACCGGGTGGTCCTTGAGGTACTGCGGCATCTCCTCGCCGGCGTCGAGGCGCTCGGCGATCTTCGCGTGCGCGATGTCGCGCGCGACGACCAGCGGCCCGGACAGCGACAGCCGCGTCTTCACCGGCAGCTGCGAGAGCTGCGCGCGGATCTCCGCCATGGGGCGGTTGAGGTCCACGCTCACGACCTCGTCGGACAGGTCGTCCTCGGTCACGTCGGGCAGGAACTGCGCGGGGTCGCGCTCGAGTTGCTCGATGAACACGCCGTCGGCGGTGATCTTGGCCTTGGCCTGGCGGTCGGCCGAGCACGACACGGCGATGCCGACCGGGCAGCTCGCGCCGTGGCGGGGCAGGCGGATCACGCGCACGTCGTGGCAGAAGTACTTGCCGCCGAACTGCGCGCCGATGCCGAACTGGCGCGTCATCTCCAGCACCTGCTGCTCGAGGCTCGGATCGCGGAACGCGTGGCCCAGCTCGGAACCCTCGGTCGGCAGCGTGTCGAGGTAGCGCGCCGAAGCGAGCTTCGCGACCTTCAGGTTGAACTCCGCCGACATGCCGCCGACGACGATCGCCAGGTGGTATGGCGGGCAGGCCGCGGTGCCGAGGCTGCGCAGCTTCTCGTCCAGGAACCGGGCGAGCCGCTTGGGGTTCAGCACGGCCTTGGTCTCCTGGTACAGGAACGTCTTGTTCGCGCTCCCACCGCCCTTGGCCATGAACAGGAACTCGTAAGAAGGATCTGACGACTCCCCGGCAGTGTTGTCCTTGTGGTAGAGCTCGACCTGCGCCGGCAGGTTGGTGCCGGTGTTGCGCTCTTCCCAGAAGTTGGTCGGCGCCATCTGCGAATAGCGCAGGTTCAGCTGCTGGTAGGCGTCGAAGATGCCCTCCGACAGGGCCCGCTCGTCGTCACCGCCGGTCAGCACGCCCTCGGAGCGCTTGCCGATGACGATGGCCGTGCCGGTGTCCTGGCACATCGGCAGCACCCCGCCGGCCGAGATGGCCGCGTTGCGCAGCAGGTCCATCGCGACGAACCGGTCATTGCCGCTCGCCTCGGGGTCGTCGACGATCGCCCGCAGCTGCTGCAGGTGTGACGTACGCAGCAGGTGCTGGATGTCCGTGATGGCCGTGCGCGCGAGCGTGGTCAGCGCCGCGGGGTCGACCTTGAGGAACTTCCGGCCGGCCGCTTCGACGGTTTCGACGCCGTCGGCCGTGACCAGCCGGTATTCGGTGGTGGTGTCCTTGCCGAGCGGCAGGACTTCGGTGTGCTGAAACGTGGTGGACGGCACAGCCAGGCTCCTTTGCCCTGATCGGGATCCGACCACGGTACTCAGCGGTCCCCGGCTCCCCGCACGCCCGCGCGGCGACTGTGTTGCAGGGCACTCGGCCCGGCTTCGTCACGGGCCTCGCGGGATTTGGTTCGGGAGGCCGGGCCCACCCCGACGGACCCGACCTCCCGGGGAAAGCGGCCGGATGCGAACACCCGTACCGCGTGGCTCACACCTGGCGTTCCGTTCGCCTAGCACGACAGTCTCGTGACGTAGGTCATAAGTCAACGCGGCCGAACGGGTGTTGCCCACTGATTGCTACCCACTCAACGACAGGCTCAAACGCCGGTGATCGTTGGCCTTGTCGCACGCGGGAATCCACCCGGAACGCCGAAGACCCCGTGGACCGGGGGCCACGGGGTCTTCGGGACTACTGAGCTTTACGAGGCATACGCGCGGAGCCGGTCGGCCCGCTCGCCCTGGCGGAGCTTCGCCATGACCTCACGCTCGATCTGACGCACGCGCTCGCGCGAGAGACCGAAGTGCTTGCCGATCTGGTCCAGCGTGCGCGGCTGGCCGTCGTCGAGGCCGTAGCGCAGGCGGATGACGTGCTGTTCGCGGTCGTCGAGCGTCGCGAGGACGCGGCGCAGGTCGTCCTGCAGGAGGCCGGAGATGACGGCGCTTTCGGCGTCGGTCGCTTCCGAGTCCTCGATGAAGTCGCCCAGCGGGGCGTCTTCCTCGGCGCCCACGGGCATGTCGAGGCTCACCGGGTCACGGGACTGGTCGAGCAGGTTCGCGATCTTGTGGACCGGGATGCCGGACTCGGCGGCCAGTTCGTCGTGCGTCGCGTCACGGCCGAGCTGCTGGTGCAGGTCGCGGCGGATGCGGGCGAGCTTGTTGACCTGCTCCACGAGGTGGACCGGCAGCCGGATGGTGCGACCCTGGTCGGCCATCCCCCTGGTGATGGCCTGGCGGATCCACCAGGTGGCGTAGGTCGAGAACTTGAACCCCTTGGAGTAGTCGAACTTCTCCACCGCGCGGATCAGACCCAGGTTCCCCTCCTGGATCAGGTCGAGCAGTGGCATCCCCCGGCCGGTGTAGCGCTTCGCGAGCGAGACCACGAGGCGGAGGTTGGCCTCCAGCAGGTGGTTCTTCGCCACGTGCCCGTCGCGCACCAGCGCGGTGAGCTCGGCGCGGCGCTTGGTCGTGAGGTCTTCGGCGGTGTCGAGCATGTGCTGCGCGAACACGCCCGCCTCGATGCGCTTGGCCAGCTCGACCTCGTCGGCCGCGGTGAGCAGCGCGGTCTTGCCGATGCCGTTCAGGTACACGCGCACCAGGTCGGCGGCCGGGCTCTGGGCGTCGAGGTCGGCGTCCGTGAGCGTCCCCACACTCACGGGCTCCTCGTTCTGCTGTGCTGGAATCCCACGCTCGCGAATCCCGCGCGCTTCGCGTTCGAGAGTCTGGACTGACATTCTCTGCCTCCCCGGTCACGGGCTGAACGTGTCTCGCCTGTGCTGTGCCTTCGGTGTCGGGCCCTGTGGAAACCCTGACCGCCGACCCAGCCGGCTTAGCTGGACACTTGTGGTAACGCGTCGGGTTTCCAAAACGTTCCCGGCTGCTGAAGAAAGGACGGGCACACCCGCCGCCCGGTTGCTCCACCAAAACTGAGCTTTTGCTGAGAAGTGCGCCACAGCGGGAATAATCATGAGAATTTCATGAGAATCCGTGCCTGAGGTGAACCACTCGGTGCCCGGTTACGTTCCCGGGCACCGAGGGAAGAAGTGGTCTAGACCTCGACGAGAACGGTGAACGGACCGTCGTTCACGCTCTCCACCGCCATCATCGCGCCGAAGCGCCCGGTGGCCACGGATGCCCCACGGTCACGCAACTCCTGCACCACGGCGTCCACCAGGGGCTCGGCTACTTCGGGGCGCGCGGCGGCGACAAAGGACGGCCGGCGGCCCTTGCGGGTGTCGCCGTAGAGCGTGAACTGGGACACCACCAGCAACGGCGCGCCCGCGGTCGCGCAGGACTGCTCGTCGCGCAGGATCCGCAGTTCGTGGAGCTTGCGCGCCATCGTCGCCGCTTTCACCCGATCATCGTCAGCGTGAATTCCCAGCAGCACCAATAGTCCCGGTTCTTCGAGTGCGCCGGTCACCTCTCCGCCGACCGTCACACTCGCCCGGGTGACGCGCGCCGCGACGGCCCTCACTGTGACATCGGAGCCGGAGCCGGAGCCGGAGCCGAAGCCGAAGTCGGGGCCGGCACGAGCATCCCGTGCCGCACGAGCTCTCGCACCACGGGCAGCGCGGCGGCGGCCAGCTCGGCCGGGTCGAGGCCCTGCGCGGCCGCCAGCAGCTCCACGAGGTCCTCCAGCGCCAGCACGCCCCGGCAGCCCGCCAGCAGCCGCGTGGCGAGCTCGTCGACCTCGTGCTGCCACCCGGGTCCGTCGGTGCGGTGCAGACGCCGCACGGTGGTCTCCCATCCCTCGTCGCCGGGGGAGTCGACGCGTTCCAGCAGCACGCTGTCGGGCACGCGGAAGGCGGTTTCCATGAGTTCGCCGCCGTGCGTGCGCAGCCAGTCGACGCGGTCGAGCCAGTTCGCGGCCTCCGGGCCCAGCGGGTCGTCGTAGGCCTGGCGCAGGTCTTCGCACACCACGGTCGGCGTCTTCCCGGCGGCGCGGCGCAGCGTGACGAAGCCGAAGCCGATGCCCTGCACGCGGTTCTCGGTGAACCAGTCGAGCCACGCGGCGGCCTTCACGCGGCCTTCGGGCGAGCGCGGGTCGATGCCCTCGTCGCGCAGCCAGGTGCCCACGTACAGCGCGGGGTCGGCGACGTCGCGCTGCACGAACCACGCGTCCGTCTCCGCCGGCAGCCAGCGCGCCACCCGATCGGCCCAGTCCTCACCGCCCTTGTGGAGCCAGGAAGCCAGCAGCTGCCCCGTGCCGCCGTCGTTGAGGAACCCCGGCAGCTGGCGCACGACGAGCGCGCTGGCGTCGTCGCCGGCCAGGCCCGAGTCGCGATAGGTGTAGTCCACGCGCGGAGGTCCGACCACGAACGGCGGGTTGCACACGATCTGGTCGAACCGGCGCCGCGCGACCGGCGCGAACCACTCGCCGCGCACCAGTTCCACGTCGAGCTCGTTGAGCCGGAATGTGCCGGCGGCCAGCGCCAGCGCCCGCGCGGACACGTCTGTGGCCGTCACGCGCCGGGCGTGGCGCGTGGCGTGCAGGGCCTGCACGCCGTTGCCGGTGCCGACATCGAGCAGCGTGCCGACCGGGCGCCGGCTGGTGGCGCGGATGAGGCTGAGCGACGCGTGGCCCACGCCGAGCACGTGGTCCTCGGGCACGACGTGGCCGAGCATGTCGGCGTCGAGGTCGGCCACCACCCACCACGAGCCCTCCTCGTCGCCGTGCGGGCGGATGTCGAGGGCAACCTTGTACCCGTCCGTGTCGGCCGCGAGGATGCCCGCCGCGACGGCGGCTTCGGGGCTCAGCGGCGAAAAAGCGGACTCAACGGACTTTTCGGGCTCGGTCAGGCCGAGGAGGAACAGCCGCACGAGCGTGCCGAGGTCACCCGCGTCGAGGCTCGCGCGCCGGGCGGGCTCGGGCTCGCCGCGGCCGAGCGCCGCGTGGGCCGCGCCGCCGAGGGCGTCGACCACCCCGTCGGCGTCGTAGTCGGCGCGCCGGAAGGCCTCGCGCAACCGCGCGCAGACGTCGTCGGACAGGTCGGGCAGAGGCGTGTTCGTGCTCACGGTGGGTAAGCCTGCCACGATGGGTTCCGTGACCTCCCATCCCGTCGAACGTGTCCTCGCCCCGCTCGCCGCGGCCCTGCCTGGCCTGGAGGCGCTCTACGTCGACTTCCACCGCCACCCCGAGCTGGCCTTCGCCGAGACCCGCACCGCGGCCGAGCTGGCGCGCCGGCTCGAGGCCGACGGGTTCGAGGTCCACACCGGCGTCGGCCGCACCGGCGTGGTCGGGGTGCTGCGCAACGGCGAGGGCCCCACGGTGCTGCTGCGTGCCGACATCGACGCGCTGCCCGTGGAGGAGAAGACGGGCCTCGAGTACGCGAGTACCGCGCGCGGCGTGGACGAGGCGGGCAACGACGTGCCCGTGATGCACGCCTGTGGCCACGACATGCACGCCACCTGGCTCTCCGGCGCCGCGAGCCTGCTCGCCGCCGCGCGCGAGGAGTGGTCCGGGACGCTGCTGGTCGTGTTCCAGCCCGCGGAAGAGGGCAGCGGCGGCGCGTCCGAGATGATCGCCGACGGGCTGTTCGACCTCGCCGGGCGCCCCGACGTGGTCTACGGCCAGCACCTCGTGCCCGGCCCGGCCGGCTGGGTCCTCACCAGGGCCGGTGTGCTCATGGCGGCGTCCGACACGCTGCGCATCACGCTGCACGGACGAGGCGGCCACGGCTCGCGGCCCGAGACCACCGTCGACCCGGCTGTGATGGCGGCGTCGGTGGTGCTGAAGCTGCAGACGGTGGTCTCCCGCGAGGTCGCGGCCACCGAACCGGCCGTGGTCACCGTCGGTTCGCTGCACGTCGGCTCGGTCGGCAACGTCATCGCCGACCACGCCGTGCTCGAAGTCAACACCCGTGCCTTCGACGACGCGGTGCTGCTGCGGCTGCGCGCGGCCATCGAACGCATCGTGAACGCCGAGGCCGCGGGCGCGAACGCGCCGAAGCCGCCGACGATCGAGCTGCTCAACTCCTACCCGGCGACCTCGAACGACGAGACCGCTTCCGACGAGCTCACCGAGGTGTTCCGCGGGCACTTCGCCGACGGCACCATGTTGCCGGCGCCGCTCGTGACCGGCAGCGAGGACTTCGGTGAGTTCGGCGCGGCGGCCGGCGTGCCGTCGGTGTTCTGGCTGGTGGGGGGCCTCGAACCGCTGGAGGTGATCACGGCGATGACCGAGGGCCGCTTCGAGACCGACATCCCGTCGAACCACTCGCCGCGCTTCGCGCCGATCCTGCACCCGACGCTGCGCGTGGGCGTCGAAACGCTCGTGGTGGCCGCGTTGTCACGGATGTCCCACCCGGGTGTCGGATGACGGCCCGGAGTGGGAGCATGAGCGGTGGAGGTGGTGCTGTGAACGAGCCCGCCCGAGGTTCCGATCCCCGCCCGGCCCCGGTGCTGATCACCGAGGCAGAGCCGTCCTACGACGATCAGCTGGCCGCGCGGAAGAAGAAGTACATCATCATGATGGTGTGCCGCATTCCGTGCCTGATCCTGGCCGGGCTGACCTACCACACGTGGTGGCTCGCAGTCACGTTCCTCGTGATCTCCGTGCCGCTGCCGTGGATCGCGGTGCTGATCGCCAACGACCGGCCGCCGCGCAAGACGCAGAACGTCAACCGCTACGAGCGGGAGGCGAAGCAGATCGAGAACAGCGAACACCGGGTGATCGACGGCTGACCCGTTCTCGTGAGTGCTGCCGCGGGAATTCCCGGGCAGCACTCACGAGCCAGGGACTTCACCCGGGCTGGGGTCCGAGGCGGCTCACGGCCAGCGCGCCCAGCCGCGTCCCCGCGCGCAGGACGTCCACAGTGGACTGCCCGGCGAGCCACGTGGTGAGCACGCCGGCATCGAACGCGTCGCCGGCGCCCGTGGAGTCCACGCACTCGGCCTCGACCGCGGGCACGGTGGTCACGCCCTGGGCGTCGACCCACGCGGCGCCGCCGAGGCCCGCCGTCACCACGACCGCGCCGACGGTGCCGAGCAGTTCCTTGGCCGACAGCGGATCGGCCGAACCCGTGAGCGCCACCAGTTCCTCGGTGTTGGGCATGAGCAGGTCGGTGCCGCGCACGTCGTCGAGGAACGCCGCCGGGTCGTGGATATGCGCCGCCGCCTGCGGGTCGACTGACGTGGTCAGCCCGGCTTCCTTCGCCGCGGCCAGCGCCGCGAGCCCCGCGGGCCGCGACGACGGGTCGAGCAGCACGTAGCCCGACAGGTGCAGGTGGCTCGCACCGGCGAGCGCCTCGGGGGTCACATCCTCGGGCCGGAACCGCTTGTTCGCACCGCGATCGGCGAGCATGCTGCGCTGTCCTTCGGCGTCCACCATCACGACGACGCAGCATGTGGCCGCCTCGGGGTCGACCGCGAACGCGCAGCGCACCCCCGTCGCCTCCAGCTCGGCCTTGATCAGCCGGCCGCCGGAGTCGTCGCCGATGCGGGCCACCAGCGTGGTGTCCGCGCCCAGAGAACGTAGCCACAGCGCGGTGTTCGCGCCCGCGCCGCCGCCGGTGAAGCGGATCTGCGCGCGGGCGTCGCCGCCGTGGGGGAGCGGTTCGTCGTGGCGGGCGACCACGTCGAGGCCGGCGTCGCCGACCACCACGATGCCGGTCACGCCCGCACCGCCAGTGCGACGGCGACCTCGGTGGCGAGCTTCGCGTTGTTGAGCACCAGAGCCTCGTTGGCGTCGATGCTCACGCCGCCGCTCGCGGTGTGGAAGTGCTCCAGCAGCACAGGTGTTACGTCGGAGCCGTGCACGCCGCCGTCGTGCAGCTTCGCGAGCCCGTCGGCCAGCAGCCGATCGTGGAGTTCACGGTCCATTTCGGACTCTTCCGGGATCGGGTTCGTCAGCAGCACACCGGAATCCGCGTACGCGCGGTGCGCGGCGATCACGGCGGCGGCTTCCTTCGCGTCGTTCACGCGCCAGCCGACCCGGTGGCCCGACGAGCGGAGGTAGAACGCGGGGAACTCGTCGGTGCGGTAGCCCAGCACCGGCACGGAGTTGGTCTCCAGCACTTCCAGCGTCGCGGCGATGTCGAGCACCGACTTCACGCCGGAGCACACCACGACCGTTGGCACCTTCGCGAGCACACCGAGGTCCGCCGACACGTCCCAGCTCTGCGCCGCGCCCAGGTGCACCCCGCCGAGCCCGCCGGTGGCGAAGACGCCGATCCCGGCCGCGGCGGCCAGCGCCGACGTGCCCGCCACGGTGGTCGCGCCGGAGCGGCCGAGGCCGACAGCCGGGCCGAGGTCGCGCAGCGACAGCTTGTCCAGCCCGGCGCCGGGTGCGCACACGCGCTCCAGCTCCGCGGGCGACAGGCCGATCACCGGACGCCCGTCGAGCACGGCGATCGTGGCCGGCACGGCACCGCCGTCGCGCACGACCTGCTCCAGGCGGTGGGCGACGTCGAGGTTGCGGGGGTGGGGCAGCCCGTGCGACAGGATGGTGCTCTCGAGGGCGACGACGGGGTGGCCGTCACGCAACGCCGAGGCGACCTCCTCGTGGAGGAAGAGTTGTGTGGTCACGGACGGACATCATCGGTGATCGCCGGCGTGCTCCCGCCAGCGGGTCAGCTCGGCCGCCAGGTTGCGCCGCGCGGCCGTCTCCCAGCGTGCCCGCGCGGTTTCGCTGCGGTACAGCAGCGGCCGGGCCAGCAGGTTCTCGAGCACGGCCGCGCGGCCGGCGGCCCACGCCGCGTCGTCGTACTTCGCGTACTCGCGGCGGACGGCGGCGGCGTACTCGGCGTAGGCCGCGGGGTCCGCGCCCAGGATCGCGAGGTCGGCGTCGAGCAGGGCGGTGGCCGCTTCGTCGTCTTCCGGAGCTTCGTGGGCCGCGGTGGCGAGCACGAGGGACTCGGCGCGAGCGACGTGCTGTGCCCCGGCCCCCGCCCGGGTGAGCCAGTGGCGCAGCCAGCCGGCGCTCGCGCGTTCGTCCTCACCAGGCACGGCGTCGTAGACCACGTCGTGCGCCCACGCGGCCAGTTCGACGGCGGCGCACTCGCCCGCGCCGAGGCCGGCTTCGGCGGCGAGTTGCGCACCGTCGCCCGCGACGGCCGTGGCGTGGGCGAGGTCGTGGTAGTGGCGGTGTGGTTCGCCGTAGCGTGCTTCGAGGTCGCGCCAGGCTTCGCCGGCCACGTCCTCGTCGCCGCCCACGTGCGCGACCGCGGCACCCCAAGCCGTCACGGCGTGAACTCCCAGCGCGTCGGCGATGTCGTGAAGTCCTTCTCCCGCAAGGCGAACACCGTCTCGGGCCGCACCCGCACGGACGCGTTCACGGCCGGGTCGAGGAAGTCGATCCCGTACGCCGTGTCGTACTTGGCGTTCATCGCGTCGAGGAACGCCCGGATCTCGTCCGCGTCAGCGACGAGCTCGGCCGGACCGCTCAGCACCACGGGCTCCTCGGGGTCCTCCGTGGCGACGGACACGGCCGAGCCGGCAGCGACGTTGCGGGCCTTCACCGAGCGCAGCGACGAGGAGACCCACAGCACCTCGCCGGTCCACACCGCCCACACGGGCATGAGGTGGGGCAGGCCCGCAGGGGTGACGGTGGCGAGCCAATAGTCGTGGGAGGTGCGCAGCCGCTCGTCGGCCCAGCGCCACGGCAGCAGCCCGGCCGGAGCGGGCGTGATGCCGTAGCCAGGCATGTGCGGCCTGGTCGCGGTCGGTGCGTCCATGGCGCGGCTCCCGCCGTTCGGTGGCCCGTGCGCCCTGACGATAGACCCGCGGCCGGTGATTCCGGCACCCGCGCGACTGAGGCATGATGGACGCGTGAGCACCGAGACGCTGACGAAGCCGGAGACCGACAGCACCGAGTCGACCGACGACGACTCCCCGAAGATGTTCCACTACGTGCGCAAGAACAAGATCGCCGAGAGCGCGGTCATGGGCACGCACGTGGTGGCGCTCTGCGGTGAGGTCTTCCCGGTCACGAAGTCGCCCAAGCCGGGTTCCCCGGTCTGCCCGGCCTGCAAGGAGATCTACGACGGCCTTCGCCCCGGCAAGGACGAGTAGGCACCGACCAGCCGCTCCGGGCGTGGCCGCTGAGGCACGCCCGGGCGAACAAACGTGAAAATCATTCACCCGGTGGCTGTGGAGCCGGGAAAGAACTGGTAGATCTGCGATCCCGCCAGTTCCTTCCCGCAGCAGGAGACCTCCACATGCGCAGAACCGGGATCGTCCTCGCCCTCGTCGTGGTGCTCGCGGCCGCCGTGCCGGGGCTCGCCCAAGCCGTCACCGGGTGGACCGCCGTCGGGTCCGACCACGCCCGCCCGCTCGACGAGAGCCAGGGCCTCGCCACGATCGTCCGCCCGTCGGGCACCACCATCCGCTACACCGGCGTCGCCACGGTCGACGTCGGGCCGGCCGTACAGGGCTGGAACCACGTCGGCGACCCGGGCTCGGCGCAAGGCTGGTACGTGGAGCCCTACCAGCGCGACGACCGTGGCGCGAAGCTCTTCCGAGTGCAGGCACCCGACGGCACGCAGACCGACTACAAACACGCGCTGGAGCCGTGGGAGGCGAGCAACAACTCCTTCGCCGCCGTCTCGCCCGACGCGCGCTGGCTGGTGGCCGGCGAGTGGGGCACGATGGACCGCCTCCTCGTGCACCCCATGCCCGGCGTCGCGTTCACCGACCCTTCGCAGAACCTGCCCTATGCCTCCGCGATCCGCCTCGACCACCAGGTCCGCGACGTGCAGGGCTGCGACTTCGTCACGGCCACGCGTCTGATGTGCGCCTCCGACGACCCCGACGGCAGCCTCTTCGGCGCGACCAAGCCGCTCCTGCAGGTAGACCTCGACGCGCCGCTGTCCGGCTCCGACGTGACCGGCCACGTGACTTCGCTGGGCCAGCTGCCGCTGCAGAGCGGCTGCAGCGGCACCTTCGAGGTCGAGGGCATCGACTTCGACGAGCGCGACAACACCCTGCGCGTGATCGTGATGTCGCCGAGCGTCTGCATCGTCGCGGACAGCAAGACCTGGCGGTTTCAGCAGCGGTGACCGAAGTCCGTGAAGGGCGCCTCTACCGAGCCGGGGTGTCCTTCACGGCAGCTTGCGCACGGGGCCGTGTTCGGACCGGTCGGGCAGCTCGCCCGCTGCATCCTCCTCCGGAACCGCTTCTTCGTGCGGCTCTTCGGGTTCGGCGTCCGCGGCGCGTTTGGGGCGCCGCAACGGGATCGTCGTGCGGTCCCAGAGTTTGCGCCCCTCCTCGGCCCGCATGCGCTCGTTGGCCCGCTCCATCTCCAGCCGGCGCCACTTGCGGCGCTGGCGCCGGGTCGCCTTGGCGGGCCACAGTTCCTGGATCGCGCTGTTGAAGTAGGCGCCGAAGACCACGGCCAGGCCGATGAAGAACATCAGCAACAGGAACGCGATCGGCGCGGCGAGCGCGCCGTAGGTGTAGCCGGTCTTGGTGATCCAGTTGAGGTAGATGCGCAACCCGATGCTGGAGACCAGGAACACGAGCATCGCGAGCACCGCGCCCGGCAGGCCGCGGTGCCAGGGCAGCCGCCGCGGCAGCGCCAGCTTGTACAGCGTGGTCAGCGCCAGCACGATCATCACGCCCAGCACGGGGTAGTAGAGCGTGCCGACCCACGCCGACACCGTGTCGCGCCAGGCAACGGGGAAGAACTCCGGCAGCAGGTCCGGCCCGATCGCCAGCAGCGGCAGCCCGACCACGAGGATCACGAGCCCGCACAGGTACAGCAGCAACGCGAAGATCCGTTGCCACACCTCGTTGCGCACGCCGTACTGGTCGTGGGCCACGGTGATGGCGTCGACGAACGACGACATCGCCGACGAGCCCGCCCACAGCGAGATGACGAAACCCACCGACACGATCTCGCCCTTGCCGACCGTGAGGATGCTGTTCACCGTCGGCTCGATGATCTCCTGCACCGCGTTGGTGCTGAAGATGGTGCGGCAGAACGTGATGATGCGGTCGTGCACGGCCGTGACGACACCCTGGCCGAACCACTCGCCGATGAAGCCGAGGCTGCCCAGCAGCCCGAGCAGCAGGGGCGGGAGCGAGAGCGTCTGCCAGAACGCGGCTTCGGCCGCCTCGGAGAAGATGTTGCCGTCCCACGCCTTGGCGAAGGTGCGCGTGATGAGGCGCCACGGCCCTTTGCGCGCCGTCTTCGTCGCCGTCGCCGCCTCGGCGTCCGGTCTCACCTCACCCATGGTGGGTCCCAGCATGGTCCATTCGCGGGAATTTGGCTCGTCGCGGGTCCCCTCCCCGGGCGTGTCGGGGGACATCACCCGTGGCGGTGCCGGGCACCGCGGCGCCCGGAAGGTAAGCTGCCCGAAGTGCCCTCACCGCAGTCGCCGGCGTCGAAGCCGGTACCACAGTGGGGGTTTTCGCACGTCACGGCCGCGACTCGCGGCCCGGGGAGGGGGTGAGCGAGGTTGTCCGAGACGACGACGCAGGGGGTCCTCGGGGCACCACCCGCCGAGCGGGACAGCACCGCGCGACCGCTGCGCGCGTGGCAGCGCCGGGCGCTCACGAAGTACCTCTCGAGCAAGCCGAAGGACTTCCTCGCGGTCGCGACGCCGGGCGCCGGCAAGACCGTGTTCGGTCTCCGCATCGCCGCCGAACTGCTGTCGGACCGCACGATCGAGGCGGTCACGATCGTCACGCCGACCGAGCACCTCAAGCACCAGTGGGCGGCCTCGGCCGCGGCGGCCGGGATCCCGATCGACTCGAACTTCCGCAACACCACGGGTGTCACGTCGCCGGACTACCTCGGCGTCGCCGTCACCTACGCGCAGGTCGCCGCGCACCCGACGCTGCACCGCGTGCGCACCGAGAACCGCAAGACGCTGGTCATCCTCGACGAGGTGCACCACGGCGGCGACGCGAAATCGTGGGGCGACGCGGTGCGCGAGGCGTTCACCCCCGCCCGCCGGCGCCTGGCGCTGACCGGGACCCCGTTCCGCAGCGACGACTCCGCCATCCCGTTCGTCACCTACGAGCCCGACGCGGGCGGCTTCCAGCGCAGCAAGGCCGATCATTCGTACGGCTACGCCGACGCGCTGGCCGACGGCGTGGTCCGGCCCGTGGTCTTCCTCGCCTACTCCGGCGAGGCCTCCTGGCGCACGAGCGCGGGGGAGGAGTTCACCGCGCGGCTGGGCGAGCCGCTCACGGCCGAGCAGAACGCCCGCGCGTGGCGCACCGCGCTGGACCCGGCGGGCGAGTGGATCCCCGCGGTGCTGCAGGCGGCCGACACGCGGCTGTCGCAGGTCCGCCAAAGCGTGCCGGACGCGGGCGGTCTGGTGATCGCGACGGACCAGGAGTCGGCGCGCGCGTACGCGAAGATCCTGCAGCGCATCTCCGGCGAGATGCCCACGCTCGTGCTCTCGGACGACCCGAAGGCCTCGGGCCGCATCAAGGAGTTCTCGGAGACCAACGAGCGCTGGATAGTGGCCGTTCGCATGGTCTCCGAAGGCGTCGACGTGCCGCGCCTGGCGGTCGGCGTCTACGCCACCAGCGCGTCGACCCCGCTGTTCTTCGCCCAGGCCATCGGCCGCTACGTGCGGGCCCGCAAGAAGGGCGAGACGGCAAGCGTCTTCCTGCCCAGCGTGCCCGTGCTGCTGGAGCTCGCGAGCGAGCTGGAAGCGCAGCGCGACCACGTGCTCGGCAAGCCCCACCGCGAGAAGGACGGCTGGGACGACGAGCTGCTCGCCCAGGCCAACCGCACGGAGGACGAACCGGGCGAAGAGGAGAAGGCGTTCACCTCGCTCGGCGCGTCGGCCGAGCTCGATCAGGTGATTTACGACGGTAACTCGTTCGGGACCGCCGTCTTCTCCGGCTCCGACGAGGAGCAGGAGTACCTCGGACTGCCGGGGCTGCTCGAACCGGACCAGGTCCGCGCCCTGCTGCGCAAGCGGCAGGAGGAGCAGATCTCCGACGAGAAGCGCCGCAAGCCGGAGGCCGAGAAGGCCGCTCCGGCGCCCGCGCGGCCCCAGTCCGTGAGCGAGCGCCTCGGCTCGCTGCGCAAGGAGCTCAACGCGCTGGTCGGCGTCTACCACCACCGCACGAAGAAGGCCCACGGCGCTATCCACAACGAGCTACGCAGGGTGTGCGGCGGCCCGCCGACCGCCATGGCGACCGTGGAACAGCTCGAAGAGCGGATCGTCACGCTGCGTTCCTGGTGACCCCTGCCGCCCCTCCCGACCCCTAAACCACCCCAATGCGGCGTTGGGTGCGCTCAGCGCACCGAACGCCGCATTGGGTGCGTTCAGCGCACCGAATGCCACATTGGGGTTGTTTCGAAGGGGCGTGACCGGGGTGGTTACCGAGTGTGTGTGGGTGACCCCGTTGAGGTGTGTAGGTCACGGAGAGTCAGCCGAGTCGATCTCGTCACGCTCGGTGCGCACTGGCGATCACTCCGTCAGTGGATTTACCCTTTCCGGGCTGTGGTCGGGCCGTGTTGCCGAACCGTGTCCAATTGGTGTCATTTAATCGATCCAGCTATCTTCCGCGAAGCTGCTCAGCGGCATATGTTGTCGGCCACAACATATGCGCGTCGGTGCGCCGGGCCTTCCGGATCACCGCCCCGCGAGCATGATCCGGAAGGAACGAGGATGCGCAGCAGAACCCTTACCCTCCTTGCCGCCACGGTGAGCGCCGGCCTGGTGCTGACCGCGTGCGGTGCCAACTCGAACTCCGGGGGCACGGGGGACAGCTCCGCCTCCGGCTCGGCCTCCGCCCCCGCCGGCGGCGGCGCCAACGGCAAGGTCGGCGTGATCCTGCCCGAGACCGCCACCTCCGCCCGGTGGGAGGCGTTCGACAAGCCGATGCTCCAGGCCGCTCTGTCGGCCCAGGGCTTCACCGCCGACATCCAGAACGCCCAGGGTGACAACCAGAAGTTCTCGACCCTGGCCGACGGCTTCATCAGCCAGGGCGTGAAGGTCCTGATCATCGCCCCGTCCGACCCGGCCGTCGGTGCCGCGATCGAGGCCAAGGCGAAGACCGCCGGCATCCCGGTCATCGACTACGACCGCCCGAGCCTCGGCGGTTCGGCCGACTACTACGTCTCGTTCGACAACGAGAAGGTCGGCGAGCTGCAGGCCCAGGGCTTGGCGGACGCGCTGAAGGACAAGAAGGGTGCCGCGGTCGTCCAGATCGAGGGCGCCCCGACGGACAACAACGCGACGCTGTTCGGCGACGGGCACGACAAGGTCCTCAAGCCGCTGTACCAGTCGGGCGCGCTGACGCTGGTCCAGAAGCAGCCGATCAACGACTGGGACCCGCAGGTCGGTGGCACGACCTTCGAGCAGATCTTCACCCGCGTCGGCGGCAAGGTCGACGGCGTCGTCGCGGCGAACGACGAGCTCGCGGGCGCGGTCATCACCGTGCTGAAGAAGAACGGCCTCAACGGCAAGGTCCCGGTGACCGGCCAGGACGCCACCGCGGCCGGCCTGCAGGCCATCCTGCGCGGCGACCAGCTGCTGACGATCTTCAAGCCGATCAAGGAAGAGGCCGACAACACCGCGAAGCTGGCCGCCGCGCTGGCCAAGGGTGACAAGGCCGCGGCCGACGCCATCGCCACGGGCACGCTGCACGACCCGAAGAACAACCGCGACCTGAAGTCGGTTCTGCTCAACCCGACCCTGATCGAGGTCAACGACATCAAGACGGTCATCCAGCAGGGCTACGTCAAGGCCTCGGACGTCTGCACCGGCGACCTCGCCGCCAAGTGCACCGCGGCCGGCATCAGCTGATCCGCACCGCGTAGCACCAACCCAGCAGCCGGGCCGGGACGCGTACCCCGACGACGCGTCCCGGCCCGGTACCCACGCGAAAGAACAGCGAACCCATGAGCGAGCCCATTCTCGACATCAAAGGTCTGAACAAGAGCTTCGGCCCGGTCCACGTCCTCTACGACGTGGACTTCGCCGTGCGTGCGGGCGAAGTCACCGCGCTCGTCGGCGACAACGGCGCCGGCAAGTCGACGATGGTCAAGTGCATCGCCGGCATCTACCCGTCCGACACGGGCACGGTGACCTTCAACGGCAAGCAGGCCCACATCAGCAGCCCGAAGGACGCGGCCGAGCTCGGCATCGAGGTCGTGTACCAGGACCTCGCGCTGGCCGACAATCTCGACATCGTGCAGAACATGTTCCTCGGCCGCGAGCGCGGCAGCCAGTGGCTGCTCGACGAGGCCAGCATGGAGAAGGCCGCGCGCGAAACGCTGGCCTCCCTGTCGGTGCGCACCGTGAAGTCGGTGCGCACGCCCGTCTCAGCGCTTTCCGGTGGACAGCGCCAGACCGTGGCCATCGCCAAGTCGGTGCTGTGGAACAGCAAGGTCGTGATCCTCGACGAGCCGACCGCCGCCCTCGGTGTCGCGCAGACCCGTCAGGTCCTCGACCTGGTCCGCCGCCTCGCCGAGCAGGGCCTCGGTGTGGTGCTGATCAGCCACAACATGGCCGACGTGTTCGAGGTCGCCGACCGCATCGACGTGCTGTACCTGGGCCGTCTGGTGGCCGAGGTGCAGACCAAGGACGTGACGACCAACCAGGTGGTCGAGCTGATCACCTCCGGCCGGTCCGGTGACCTCGGCCTGGCCCGCCCCGAACACGTCGTGCTGTGAGCAACGAGAAAGAACCGGACAATGACTGAGACCCCTGCCAAGCCCGCCAAGCCGGACTCGGCGAACGCGATCGCCGACTTCGGCATCGACACCACGTCGATGTCGACCGGCGAGGCGATCAAGGACTACTTCGCGCGGCTCAAGGACGGCCAGCTCGGCTCCGTTCCCGCCGTGCTCGGCGTGATCGTGCTGGCGATCCTGTTCAGCTCGCTCTCGAGTGACTTCTTCACCCTGCGCAACATCGCGAACCTGCTCGCGCAGGGCGCGGGCCAGACGATCATCGCGATGGGCATCGTCTTCGTGCTGCTGCTCGGCGAGATCGACCTGTCGGCCGGTACCGCTTCCGGTGTGGCCGCCTCTCTGATGGCGCTGCACTACGTGCGCAACGGCAACCTGCTCGGCTCGATGGGCGGCGGCGTGTTCGTCACGTTCATCGCGGTGCTCGCGATCGCCGTGATCCTCGCCCTGCTGCAGCGGATTTGGGCCGGGGCCGCGGTCTCGCTCATCGGCATCATCGTGATCCTGATCGGAGCTCCGCAGAACGCGTGGCTCGAGATGGTCATCGCGATCACCACGGGTACCGCGATCGGCTGCATCACCGGTTTCCTCGTCTCGAAGATCGGCATGCCGTCGTTCGTCGTGACCCTGGCCCTGTTCATCGTGTGGCAGGGCGTGATCCTGCAGTTCATCGGTGAGGGCGGCACGCTGCCGATCAGCACGAGCGACACCCTCAACGCGGTGGCCAACGGCAACCTGTCGGTGCTGGGCAGCTGGATCATGTTCATCGCCGCCGCCGGTGGTTACGCGCTCATCGCGCTGGGGCAGCACTTCACCCGGCTCAAACGCGGCCTCGTGGTGCAGCCGACGCCGATCGTGCTGTTCAAAGTCGGCGTGGTGGTGGTCATCTCCGCCGTCGCCACGTACCTGCTGACGATCAACCGCTCGTCCAGCCAACTCGTGGTGATCGACGGTGTTCCGTACGTGGTCCCGATCGTGCTGGTGCTGCTGTTCGCGGGCACCTACGTGCTCAACCGCACGCGTTACGGCCGGCACCTCTACGCCGTCGGTGGCAACCAGGAAGCGGCCCGCCGCGCCGGTATCAACGTGGCGAAGCTGCGCACCAGCGTGTTCGTGATCAGCTCGACCTTCGCGGCGATCGGCGCGATCGTGTACTCGTCGAAGATCGGCTCGGTCAACCCGCAGTCCGGTGGTCTCAACACACTGCTGTTCGCGGTGGGCGCGGCGGTCATCGGCGGTACGTCGCTGTTCGGCGGCAAGGGCCGGATCATCGACGCGGTCATCGGTGGTGCCGTGCTGGCCATCGTGAACAACGGCCTCGGTCTGCTCCAGCAGACGGCGGCCGTGGTCAACATCGTGACCGGTCTCGTCCTGCTGCTCGCGGCCACCGTCGACGCGCTGTCACGGCGCCGAGCGGCTGCGTCGGCACGCTGACGCCCGATGCCACGTTCAAGCCCGTGACGAGCTCGTCCGTCGCACGACCCGACGAGGTGCGCCGGCACAACCGCACGACCCTGCTCCGGCTGCTGCACGTCGGCGGGCCGAGTACCCGGGCGACCCTGGCCGCGGAGCTGGGGCTCAATCGGAGCACGATCAAGACCCTCGTCGACGGGCTCGCGGAAGCGGGCGTCGTCGAGGAGAAGGTGCCGAGGCCGGGACGAGGGGCGGGCCGCCCCTCGCTCCTGGTCCTGCCCCAGCCGCACGCGGCGGTCGTGCTCGCGGTCGACCTGCAGGTCGAGCACGTGGCGATCGCGCTCGTGGGGCTGGGCGGCCAGATCCTCGGCCGCAACAGCTGGAACCTGCGCGGCCGGATGCGCGAGGCCGACGAGGTGATCACGCACGTGATCGAGTCGACCGCCGTGCTGGCCGGCGACCTCGGGGTCACGCCCGTGGCCGTCGGGGTGTCGGTGCCCGGGGTCGTGCGGCGCGCCGACGGTCACGTGCACGAAGCACCCAACCTGCGCTGGACCGACGTCGCCCTCGGTGAGCGCCTGTCCAGCGTGCTGCGCATCCCCGTGCTGGTCGGCAACGACGCCGAGCTCGGCGCCCTCGCCGAGCACCTGCGCGGCGCGGCCCGCGGGTCGTCCGATGCCGTGTACGTGTCCGCCGACGTCGGTGTCGGTGGCGGTGTCATCTCCCAGGGCTCGTCGCTGCGGGGCGGCGCGGGCTACGTCGGGGAGATCGGCCACATGGTCGTCCGCCCGGGCGGACGCGCCTGCTACTGCGGCAGCAGCGGCTGCTGGGAGACCGAGATCGGCGAGGCGGCCCTCTGCCGGGCCCTGGGACTGCCGGAGGACACCGCACGGGGCGCGATCCTGTTCGAGCTGCGGGAGCTGGCCCGCGACCCTGAGGCGGCGCTCTCGCGGCTCGAGGAGTTCGCCGAGTGGCTCACCCTCGGGCTCGTCAACGTGGTCAACCTGCTGGGCCCGCAGCTCGTCGTGCTGGGCGACCTGCTCACGGTGCTGCCGGACTCGGTGATCCGCGCCGTGGCCGCGGAGGTCCGCCGGCGCAGCCTGGTGAGCCGGGCCGTCGGCGGGACGCGGATCGTGAGCTCGGCGCTGGGCGCGGACGTGAAGCTGCTGGGCGCCGCCGAGGTGGCGTTCGAGGTTGTCCTCGACACGGTCTAGGCAGTTCTGTGAAGGGCACTTTGCCGGACTCGGAGTCCCTTGAGGTGCCCTTCACGGACTCCCCGGCGATTGCCCGCGGACAATAACCGAGTGTGGCGTTTGCCACGGAAGTACCCGGTATTCGGTTTCACCGCGGTTTCTTCTCCGGTGCGAACCGGACAGGAATTGTCAATTCAGCACCCGGTGCAAAACGTGAAGTTGCAAGTCACGAAGTCGCTGTGGTCTCGGTTTCACCGCGAATGAGTCTCGATACGCCGAAGGCGGCAGGTGCATCGGGCACCTACCGCCTTCGGGCCGAGTCGTGTGTCTCGGCGTGGTCTTCGAGACCCCTTACTTCTGGATCTCCGCGGCCAGTTCCTTGAGCTTGGCCTCGTGCTCACGGGCGTGGTGCCCGCAGAAGAGCAGCTCACCTCCGGAGCTGAGGACGGCGCGTACCTGAGCCGCAGCCCCGCACCGGTCGCATCGGTCGACAGCGGTCAATTCGGGGCGGGTGAGCGTGGGTGATGTCATGGGGGTCTCCCTCCGTCCCGGTACTGGTTGCCCAGTACCTCGATCCAGCTACGCCCACTTCGGAAGTGATGCCCTCGGCGGGATCGCCTCCGGCTCCGCGGTGTTCGTGCTTCCACTGTTCCAGACGTTTCGCGGCCCGCAAGTGTTCCCGCACCGGTGGGACCTGTGTCACGCCGAATTACCCCAGTTGCCGTAGTCCCGTCCCGCTCCTTAGGACAAGGGTGCCCGTGCGTAGCCGTTTTCCGAGGTCAGGCACCATGCGGGAGTGGGTTCTGTGCTATCCGGAAAACGTGCGACGGCCATTCCGGCCCCGGTCTTGTTCGTTCTCAGCGGAATTTCGATGTATGCCGGGGCGGCCATCGCGGTCGGGCTTTTCGGGCACGCCTCCCCCGCGGGGGTGGCGTGGCTGCGCTGCCTGGGCGCCGCCGTGGTGCTGCTCGCCTGGCGCCGGCCCGCCCGCGCCGCGTGGCGGGGACGGCGGTTCCTGCTCGCCGCCGCGTTCGGCGTGGTCACCGCGGTCATGAACGTGGCCTTCTACGAGGCCATCGCCCGGCTCCCGCTCGGCACGGTCGTGGCGCTGGAGTTCGCCGGGCCCGTGGTCGTGGCGGCCGTGGGGCCGCGTACGCGCCGCGACCTCGGCACGCTGGCACTGGTGGCCGTCGGTGTCGTCGCGATCGCGGACGTGCGGCTGGAGGGCAGCGCGCCGGGCGTCGTGTTCGCCCTGGCCGCCGCGGCCGCGTGGGCCGGGTACATCGTGCTCGGCAAGCGCGTCGCGGTGGCCGGCGACGGCGTGGACAGCCTCGCGGTGGGCTTCGCCGTGGCCACGGTCGTGCTCTCGCCGCTGGCGCTCGGCACGGGTGAGGTGTGGTCTTCGCCACGTATGCTGCTGCTCGGCATCGGCGTGGGCGTGCTGTCGACGGTGGTGCCCTACGTGCTCGACCAGTTCGTGCTGCGGCGCGTGGGCCAGGCCGGGTTCGCGGTGCTGCTGGCGCTGCTCCCGGTCACGGCCGGCGTCACGGGCTACGCGCTGCTCGCGCAGGTGCCGAGCCTGCCGGAGGCGCTGGGCACGCTCGCGGTGGTCGCCGGGGTCGCGCTGCGCCGCAGGGACGAGCCCGAGCCGGCATTCGCCGATGCCTCGCCCGAGCCGCGATACTGACCCGAACCCCCGGAGGTGGCGATGACCAAGGCGGCGGCGGCAGTCGCGAAGGACCTGGCCTTGTCCGGGGTGCGCGGGGTCCACCTCTCCTGGGCCGACAACAACGGCATCCCGCGCTCGCGCGTCGTGCCCATCCACGGCCTCGCGGGCGCTGCAGCCCGCGGCGTGGGCGCGACTTCGCTGTTCGCCGTGTTCGACAGCCACGACGCCATCACCTACGGCCACGCGGGCCTGGCGACGCCGTCGGGCGACATCCGGCTCGTTCCGGTGCTGGACCGCCTGCGCCGCCTCGCCGGCCAGCCCGCGCTCGCCTGGGCGCCCGCGCGGCAGGTCGCCGCCGACGGCTCGCCCTGGCCGTACTGCCAACGCTCGGTGCTGGAGCGCCAGGTCGCGGAGGCGGGCCGGCGCGGGCTGGAGTTCCGGGCCGGCTACGAGCTCGAGTTCGCCGTGGCACCCGCCGGCAGCACCGACGTCGTCGCGGCTCCCGGGCACCCCGGTCCTGCCTACAGCCCGCACGCGCTCGTCGGCCTCGACGGGTTCGTCGCCGCCCTGCTGCACGACTTCGCCGCCAACGGCCTGGAGATCGGCCAGCTGCACGCCGAGTACGGCGTGGCCCAGCTGGAGCTGTCGCTGGCGGCCACCGACCCCGTATCGGCCGCCGACGACCAGCTCCTGGCCCGCCAGACCATCCACGCCGCCGCGCACGCCCACGGACTCGCCGTGAGCTTCGCGCCGCTGGTCAGCCTCGCGGCCGCCGGCAACGGCTGGCACCTGCACACCTCCGTGCGCCGCCGCGGCCGCAACCTGCTCGCGGGCGAGGGCAGTCCCGTCGATCTCGCCGGTGAGGGCGCGGCCTACCTCGGCGGCCTGCTGCGCGACCTGCCCGCCCTGACGGCCGTCACGGCCCCGAGCGTGCCCTCGACACTGCGGCTGCGCCCGGGCTACTTCGCCGGCGCGTACGCGTTCTGGGGCGTGGAGAACCGCGAAGCGCCCCTGCGCTACGTGCCGGGCTCGGCCCTGCTCGGCCCGGACCACGCGAACGTCGAGCTCAAGACCTCCGACGCGTCCGCCAACCCGTACCTCGCGCTGGCGGTCGTGCTGGCCGCCGGGATGGCCGGCATCGAGGACGGCGCGCCGCTGCCCGAACCGATCGCCGAGGACCCGGGCGGCTGGACGGCGGGCGAGCGGGAGACCCGCGGCGTCCTGCCGCTGCCCGCGACTCCCGCCGACCAGGCCGCGGCGCTGCTCGCGTCGCCCCGCGTGTCCGGCGCCCTCGGCGACGAGCTGCTGGGCGCCTTCCGCGCGGTCCGCGCGTCCGACGCGGCGTGGGCAGCGGACCGCACGCCGGAGGAAATCGTCGCGGCCCACGCTTGGCGGTACTGACGGCGTGGCCGAGCTCTCCGCCGTGCACTGGCTGCCCGGCGCCGCGCGGCTCATCGCCGAAGCGCGCGCCGAGCTGCCGCAGAAAGACGGGCTCTCGGCTGCCTTCGCGGCGCTGGCCGTGCTGCGGGCGGCCGGCTGCGCCGTGGCGGACCAGGACGAGGTCGCCGTGGCCGCCGGCACCGTCCGTGCGCCGGGCGGACCACCGGCCGGGGCGGAGAACCGTGCCGACTTCCGGCTGCCCGTCCCGTGCGACGCCGCGACGGCGGGTACTGAGCCGGAGGCACTGGCCGCGGCCGTGGAAGCGTTGTCGGACAAGCGGTTGCGGGTTGTCCCGGCGACGGGGGAGTGGTCCCCCCAGGCGCTGGTCGACCTGCTGGTGGCGCTGTGGGACCTGCCGCGCGTGGCGGTGCTCGCGCGCCTGGACCCGGCCGAGCTGGGCTCGCCCGACACCCCGGAACGCGCGCTGCTCGACTACCTCCACACCGGCGTCCCTCCCTTGTGGACGAACCGGTGGCGCCCGCCGGGCCACCACCACGTGCTGGTGGCCGGCGTGCGGATCGGCGCCGAAGGCACGCTTCTGTCCGTTGTGGACACCTACGCCGCCTTGGGGGACAACGGGATCCACGACCAGCCGGTGGAATGGGTCACGGCCGCGCTGGCCGGATCGGGCGTGCTGCTGCTCGTCGCGGACGCGGCCCGCGCCGGTGAGCTCGCCGAAGCGGTCGCCGGCGCGGGCCTGCGGCCCGGCTTCGCCTAGAGCACGTCTGACAAAGCCTTGGTCCAGGTGATCACGGCGTGGAGGAGTACGGCGGAGCGGTAGACGATGGCCAGCTTGTCGAAGCGGGTGGCCAAGCCACGCCATTGTTTGAGCAGGTTGAAGCCGCGCTCGACGACGTTGCGGCCGCGGTAGTCGAGGACATCGAACGCTGGTGGGCGGCCGCCGCGTGAACCCCGGCGTGTGCGGTGCCCGACCTGATCGGCAGGTTCGGGGATGACGGCGGTGATGCCGCGGGTGCGCAAGTGCCCGCGGATCGCTCGCGAGGAGTAGGCCTTGTCGCCCCGGACCCGGTCGGGACGAGTACGTGCCCGACCACGCCCAGCCCGACGGATCCGCAGGTGCCGCATCAGGTGCGGAAACATCGGTGCGTCGCCGGCCTGACCGGGACCGACCAACGTCACCAGTGGTCGGCCGTTCCCGTCGACGAGGTGGTGGACCTTCGTGCTCCAGCCGCCGCGCGAGCGGCCGATCGCATGATCAGGCGGCTCGGCGAGCAGATCCGTGTAGTTCGACCCAGCCCCCTGTGACACGCCTGATGTTGGTGGCGTGCTGATGCGCCCGCGCGATCGTGGAATCCACCGACACCGCCCAATCCACCATCCCGGCCGCATCCGCAGCGGTCAGCAGCCGCTGCAACACGGTGTCCCACGTGCCGTCACCGGCCATGCGACGGTGCCAGGTCCAGATCGTCTGCCACGGACCGAACACCGCCGGCACATCCCGCCACGCGATCCCGCACCGATACCGGTAGATGATCCCTTCCACCATCGCCCGCGCGTCCGAAAACGGACGACCCCGCTTACCGGTACGCACCGGCAACAGATCCTCGATCAACACCCACTGCTCATCCGACAGCAACTCAAACCGCGACACGACCGACAGCATCCCAGCCGCCACACACGACGTTTGTCAGACACGCCCTAGGTGGTCGTCTCGGTCCGGTTGCCCGGCGCGAGGCGGGAGTGCTTTCGGCCGTAGAAGAAGTAGATCAGCAGGCCCAGCACGAGCCACGCGGCGAACCGGATCCAGGTGAGCACGTCGAGGTTCAGCATGAGGTAGAAGCACGCCACCGCGGCGATGATCGGCACCACGGGGGAGAACGGCACGCTGAACGGCCGCTTCAGGTCCGGGCGGCGCTTGCGCAGCACCGGCACGGCCACCGCCACGATGATCATCGCCGAGAGGGCGCCGATGCTGACCATGTCGGACAGCGCGGAGATCGGCACGAACGCCGCGAGCACCGCGATGAGAATGGCGCCCAGGATGGTCATGCGGTGCGGGGTGCCCCAGCGCGGGTGGGTTTCGCCGATGGCCTTGGGCAGCAGGCCGTCGCGGCCCATCGCGAAGCCGATGCGGCCGATGGTCACCAGTTCCACCATCATCACCGACGTCAGGCCGGTCACGGCGCCGAGCGAGATCAGCGCGCCCACCCAGTGCTGGCCGACGCTGTCGAACGCGGCCGCGAGCGGGGCGCCGGTGTCGATGTCGGTGAACGGGATCATGCCGGTGAGCACGATCGAGACGGCGATGTAGAGCACGGCGCACACGGCCAGCGCGCCGAGGATGCCCACGCGCAGGTCCTTGCGCGGGTTGATGGTCTCCTCACCGAGGTTGGCCAGCGCCTCGAAGCCGGTGTAGGCGAAGAACACCACGGCCGCGGCGGTCACGACACCCGCGATGCCGTACACCGACTGCTCGAGCCCGAGCGCGGCCTGCACCACCGGCTGTTCCAGCACGCCCGAGCCACCCGCGGGCGGCTGCGCCGGCGGGATGAACGGCGTGAGGTTGGCGCCCTTGATGAAGAACACACCCACCACGACGATGAGCACGCACACCGCGACCTTCACACACACCAGCAGGTTGGTGAGCCACGCGGATTCCTTGATCCCCAGCACGGCCACCACCGTCAGCACGGCGATGATGATCACCGCGCCGATGTTGACCTTCGCGTCCTCGCCGAACCACGTGGGCGACAGCCCGAGCAGGTTCGCCAGGTACCCGGACCACCCGCGCGACACCACCGCGGCGCCGAGCGCGAACTCCAGCAGCAGGTCCCAGCCGATGATCCACGCGAACACCTCGCCGAGCGTGGCGAACGCGTAGGTGTAGGCGCTGCCGGCCGTCGGCACACTGGAGGCCAGTTCGGCGTAGCAGAGCGCAGCGAGCCCGGCCACGATCGCGCCGATCACGAACGACAGCGTGACCGCCGGCCCCGCGTGGGTCTTGGCTTCCACGCCCGCGAGCGTGAAGATCCCGGTCCGGATGATGATCCCGACGCCGAACCCCACCAGGTCGCGGCCCCTGAGCCGCCGCTTCAGCTCGCCCGAGTCCTGGCGCTTCAGGACCTCGTCCACGTCCAACGTTCTCCGCACACCCATGGAAGAACGTTAGAAGCTCACGGGCCGGCCTGCAGATCGGCAGCTCGGCGCCGAATTCAGTCCAGCGCGAGCCCGGCTTCCCGGGCGAGGATGGCGGCCTGCTCGCGCGAGCGCAGGTCGAGTTTCGTGAGCGCGCGCGACACGTGCGTCTTCACCGTCGTCTCGCCGATGTGCAGGCGGGTGCCGATCTCCGTGTTGGACAGGCCGGCGCCGAGGCAGCCCGAGCACTTCGCGTTCGCGGTCGGTCAGGTCGTCGAGGCCCGAAGGCGCGGTGACGGGTTTCCCGGCCGACTGCGCGAACGCCGTGATGAGCTTGCGCGTCACCTGCGGCGCCAGCACGCCCTCGCCCGCGGCGACGAGCTTCCCGGCCTCGATCAGCCGCGGCGCCTCGACGGACTTGAGCAGAAAACCCGCGGCACCCGCGCGCAGGGCGGCGTGCACGTACTCGTCGAGGTCGAACGTGGTGAGCACGAGGACCTGCGCCAGCCCTTCGGCGACGAGCTCACGCGTGGCGGTG
The DNA here is from genome assembly GCF_030285625.1 of Amycolatopsis sp. 2-15. NCBI lineage: Bacteria > Bacillati > Actinomycetota > Actinomycetes > Pseudonocardiales > Pseudonocardiaceae > Amycolatopsis > Amycolatopsis carbonis. The sequence goes on along the minus strand of NZ_CP127294.1, from coordinate 8,930,781 downwards.
ATGCCGTCGGTGCCGGGCATGCGCACGTCCATCAGCACGACGTCGGGCCGCAGCGCCCGCGCCGGCGGCCCCGTCGGCGGCCTCGCCGACCACCTCGATGCCCTCGGCGTTGCCGAGGATCAGCACGAGGCCCGCCCGGATCGCCCCGTGGTCGTCGGCCACCAGCACCTTGACCGTCACGCGTGTCCCTCCACCAGTGGCAGCTCGGCGCGGACCACCCAGTCCGAGCCCGACGGGCCCGCGCTCAGCGTCCCGCCCACGGCACTCGCGCGTTCGCGCATGCTCAGCAGCCCGTGGCCCGTGCCACCGGTGCGCGTGGCCGCGGAACGCAGCTCGTTGCCGATCTCGACGGTGAGTATGCCGCCGTCGCAGCGCAGGTCCACGAGCACCCGCCCGCCCGGCGCGTGTTTCACCGCGTTGGTGAGTGCTTCCTGCGCGATCCGGTACGCGGTGAGGTCGACCGCCGCGGGCAGGCCGGCGGAGGAGTCCACTGTGGATTCGACGACGACCTCCATTCCCGTGGCCCGCGCGGATTCCACGAGCCGCGACAGCTCGGCGAGCCGTGCGGGTGCGATGGTCTCGTACTCGTCGAGGCCGGATTCCGGGCCGGCCTCCGACGCGGCGCGCAGCAGGCCAATCATCGTGCGCATCTCGTCGAGCGCGCTCACGCTGTTCTCCCGCACTGCTTCCAGCACCGCGCGGGACGTCTTCGGGTCCTCGGCCATCGACAGCGCCGCCTCCGACTGGATCGCGATGGCCGAGAGGTGGCCCGCGATCACGTCGTGCAGGTCGCGCGCCATCCGCGCCCGCTCGGCGGCCACGGCGGCGCGCCGGTCGAGCTCGGCGATCTTCGCCAGCTGGTCGGCGTTGGCGCATTCGGTCGACGCGATGTCGCGCTGCTGGCGCACGTTCGCCGCCCACCACACCGGCACCAGCAGGAACGGCAGGATCCCGAGCGCGCCGATCACGGCCACGCGCCACTGCGCGGACACGGCCAGCGCGGCGACCAGCACACCCAGCGCGGCCGTGGCCGCCACGCCGATCATCACGCGGCTCATTCGCCGCGAGCCGTAGAGCGTCGCCGCGTAGAGGAAGTCGGTGTACACGGCCACGACCGGCAGCGACGGGCCCAGCACCAGGTCGACCGCGAGCACGCCCGTGGCCAGCAGCAGGCCGCCCGGCACCCAGCGGCGCAGGAACGACAGGCCGCACAGCACCGCGAGCTCGACGAGCCGCACCCACAGCCCGAAGTGGTCGGGGCCGGGGATCAGGCGGTAGACGTCGGTGAGGTAGAGCGCGAGGCCCACGACGAAGACGAACAGGGCGATGAGGCCGTCCTGCTGCCACGGGGGCAGTTCCCGGGGCTTGAACAGGGCCGGCGCGCGGGTTCCTCGCAGCGGCACGACCCCATGGAAGCACAGGGCGTACTGGTCGGCGTCCTACCAAGTGATGACCCCCCGATCGTGCCCTTCACCGATTCGCCCCAGTGTTCTTCGCGAGACAGTGGGGATCATGAACGCTATCGGGAACTACCTCGTCGACAACCCGGCGACCTGTTCATCGTCGGTGGTGAAGTGGCCTTCTGGGTCGTCCTCGTGGGCGGTCTGGTGGCGCGCTACCCGCTGAAGCTGAAGAAGTTCAGCACCGTGCTGCTGGCCGCCGTGCCCGTGATCGACCTGGTGGTACTGGTCGCCACCGTCGTCGACCTCGCGAGCGGCACGACCCCGAACCTCTCGCACGGCCTCGCCGCCGTGTACCTGGGCTTCAGCATCGTGTTCGGCCCGAGCATGGTCCGCTGGGCCGACGTGCGCTTCGCCCACCGCTTCGCCGGCGGCCCGCCGCCCACGCCGAAGCTGCGGGGCAAGGCGAAGGTCCGCCACGAGTGGCGTGAGTGGTACAAGTGCGTGCTGGCCTGCGTGATCGCCGCCGTGCTGCTGCTCGCCGCGATCTTCCTGATCGGCCGCCCGGGCCAGGTCGGGCCGCTGTGGGACTGGCTGCCGCGCCTCGGCGGTCTCGTGGGCATCTGGCTGTTCGCCGGCCCGCTGTGGACCGAGCTGTTCGGCAAGAAGGACGAGTCGGCTCAGCAGGAGAAGGTTACTTCGTGATCGAGCTCCTCGGCCTCCTGCTCGTGATCCAGGGGGCCGGCGGGCTCATCAACCGGCTCGCCGGCTCCACGAACCCCAGCTGGTTCGTGCAGCTGCACCTGCTGCCCCCGCAGCAGCACATCGCGGCCAGCGCCGTGCTGCTCGCGGTGGGCGCGGCCGTGCTGTTCGCGGGACAGGCCCGCAAACGCCGGCGCGATCACCTGTGACGCGGCTTACACTGGATGCGTGGCCGACGCGACCGGCAGCGTGGCCGGGCCTCTCGTCCTCTTCGCCGTGGTCAGTTTCGCCCCCTCGGCGCTCTTCTGGTGCGCGCTGCGCGTGCCCGCCCTTTACCGCTGGCTGCGCGAACGCCACCGCGGACAGCCGCAGCCAGTGGGCCCGCCCGTCGAACGCCTCTCCGCGGACCTGCGCCGGGTGCACCGCGTGCTCGCGTCCTACCCGCCCGGCACTCCGGCGGCCCGCCGCATCGGCACCCGCCAGGCCTACGACGAGCTGCTCCAGACCGCCTGCCGCGCGGTCGGCGTCGAGCACCGGCTCGAATCGCTGCCCGAAGGCATCGACCGTGACCTCGAACGGCTTCGCGTCGAAGAGTCGCTGAGGCGCGAAGGCCTGGCGGTGCCCTAGTGCTCGCGGGGCCTGCCAGGATGAGCCATGGACTTCCGCCCCCTCGACCGCCCGATCGGGGCGTTCCAGCAGCAGCTCGGCCCCGAGCAGATCGAAGCGGTGTGCCGGCGCGTGTTCGGCCCCGCCACCGTGGTCCGCGGCGCCACCGAGCTGGGCTGGGGCGGCTACAACACGACCTACCGCGTAGAGCTCGCCGACGGGCCGGTGATCCTGCGCGTGGCACCCGAGCCCGCGCGCCAGATGCGGACCGAGTGGCAGTTCATGCGCAACGAGTACGTCGCGGCGCCCTACTTCGCGCCCATCGCGCACCTGCTGCCGCGCACGATCGCGGCCGACTTCACCCACGAGGTGCTCCCGCGTGACTACGTGGTGCAGGCCGTGCTCCCCGGCCGCGCCGGGCCCGAGGTCCTCCCGGCGTACCCGCCGGCCGAGCGCGGGCCGTTCTACCGCGAGCTGGGCCGCCTGACCCGCCTGGTGCACGACGTGCGCGGGCCCGGCTTCGGCCCGGTCGCGGGGCCGCACTTCGCCACGTGGAGCGAAGCGCTGGTCGCCTTCTTCGCCGACAACGCGCTCGACCTGGCGGACCGCGACCTCGACGCCACCGACGTGCGGGAGATCGGCAAGCTCGCCGCCCGCGACTCGGCGCTGCTCGACGAGGTCACCGAACCGCGCTTGCTGCACGGAGATCTGTGGACGATCAATGTGATGCTCGCCGACGATCTCCGCGTCACCGGCGTCTACGACCACGACCGCAGCTGGTGGGGCGACCCGGCGGCCGACTGGCCGATCCACATGGCGCTGGCCAAACCCGGCGCCGAACGCGACGAGTTCTGGGAGTCCTACGGCCCGCTCGACGATTCACCGGCGGCCTGCCGCCGCGCCCTCTACTACCGCGCCCGCCACCTCGGCGCGCTGCGCCTGGAACGCCACCGTCTCGACCAGGCGGAGAAGCTCGCGGACTCCTACGACGAGCTGGCCGCCGTCCTCGCGGAGCTGGGCTCTTAGCGGCTTCCGCCCCAAGCACCCCACGCGGCGTTGGGTGCGTTGGGCGCAACCAACGCCGCATGGGGGGAGTCAGAGTGACGGATCGGAGCCGCGCAGCGCGGCCCACCAGAACCCGAACGCGGCGACGAGCACGGTGACCACGAGCCAGCCGTCGAAGCCGCTGCCGTCGACGAAGGCCCAGAACGCGCCGACGACGGGCGCGACGGCCAGCACCGGCAGGTCGGCGCGGAACTGGCGGAGCAGCGACACCGGGCGCGCCGCGGCGAGGGCGCGTTCCTCGTCCGGCTCGGCGGGGTTGTCGGTGCGGCGGCCACGCGGCTCGGTGGCCCGCACGGAGCCGGCCGAGTACAGCAGCTCGTCGCCCACCTCGACGGCGACGAGCCGGTCGCGGCGCACGTCGCCGCGGACCACGACCTTCGTCGGCGCGGGCAGGCCGATCAGCGTGGGGGAGAAGTACACCGGGATCCACCGCGGCGACGCCGTCTCGGTTTCGAGCCAGGACCGCGTGAGCACCCCGCGTTGCACCTTCACCCGCCGCACCGCGATCGGGGAACCGGCCGCCGCGGCCCGTGCGGGTCGGACGAAGCGCGTGAAGAACAGGAAGAGGTCCACGGCCAGCACCGCCGCGGCCGCGACCACGGTCACCGTGGCGTAGGTCGTCGCGCGGTCGGCGGTCACGATCGGGGTGGCGTCGCGGATCAGCGCGCGCGAGGGCCGCGCGGGGTCGTACAGCACGGGCACGCTCGTGCCGGTCTTCGGGGCCGAGCTGTCGAGCGTGGTCTCCGCCGTCGCGAGAGACCCACCGGCCACCGGGAAACGCACGGTCGCCGAGCCTCCGCCGCCGCGCACCACCGTGCCGGTGGCTTGCGCCGTGATGCCCCGGACGTCGGCCTGCGCGTGGGAGAACTCCAGCAGCTGCACCACGAACACCACCGCGCACGCGAGCAGCACCACGGCGCTCGTCACGAGGATGTGGCGCACCGGCCGCAGCCGCAGGAAACTCCGCATGAGTTCCACCTTAGGTGTCTACAAAGGAAAGAGCGGCGCGGGCCGGGGCCCGCGCCGCTCTCCCCGGGGGTATCGCGTTACTTAACGAAGCCGATCTTGGTGTAGTCGTACGGGGTGTTCGCGTAGCCGGGCGAACCGAAGTTGCCCAGGGTCTTGCGCACGGCGAAGGCACCCGGCGACTGGAAGATCGGGAGCTGGTGGCCCAGGGCCCAGATCTCCTTGTCGGCGGCGTTGATGTCCGCGGCCCGCTTGGTGTCGTCCAGTTCCTGCGCCGCGGTGTCGAGCAGCTGGTTCAGCTTGTCGTCACCGATGCGGCCGTAGTTCTGGTTGATGTTCTTCGGGTCGAGGTAGTAGATGCCCTTGCTGCCGCCGATCGGGAACGAGTTCGACAGCCAGCGGAACAGCGTCAGGTCGAAGTTGCCCACGTTGACGTAGTTCTTGAAGAACTCGGTGCTCGGCACGGCCTGGATGTCCAGCCCGACACCGATCGCCTTGAGCTCCGACTGCATGATCTGGCCGGTCTGCTGGCTGATCGGCGTCGCCGAGGGGATCACCAGGCGCAGCTTGAGCTGCTTGCCGTCCTTGGCGCGCAGGTCACCGGACTGCTTCCAGCCCAGCTTGTCGAGCTCGGCCTTCGCGGCAGTCGCGTCGAACTTGTACGGACCGGAGTTGTCCTCGTAGGTCTTGGAGCCCTTGAGGTACAGGTGGTTACCGATCGGGGTGGTGTCCTTCTGCATCTGCCCGAGGATCGCCTTGCTGATCCCGACGGTATCGATACCCTTCATGATCGCCACGCGCAGATCCTTGTCGGCCAGGATCGAGCTCGGCGCGCCGTTGAACGTCACGTGCGTGTAGTCCGGGTTGTTGGACTGGCGGATGACCGTGTTGGGGTCGGCCTGCGCGCGCTTGAAGGCGTTGATGTCGTTGTTCAGGTTGTAGAAGTCGATCTGGCCGTTGGCGAAGGCGTCCGGCAGCGCGGCGCGCTCCACGACCTTGTAGGTCACGGTGTCCAGCTTCGGCTTCGGGCCCCACCAGTTCGGGTCACGCTCGAAGACCGCGGTCTTGCCGGTCTGGTCGATGCTCTTGACCTTGAACGCGCCCGCGGTGATCGCCGGCTTCTGGGCCCAGGACTTGTTGAACGTGTCCGGGTCGGCGTTCAGTTCCTTCGGGTACAGCGGGCTGAACAGCGACTTCCACTCCGCGAACTTCTTCGCGAAGGTGATCTTCACGTCCTGGTCGTCGGTGCCCTTTTCGACCTTGGCGATGTCCTCGTACCCGGTCGTGCCCGACACCTGGTAGGCGGGGTTCTTGCCGTTGAGCACGTTGGCCTGCGCGGCGTAGTCCTCCCACGAGAACTGCCGGCCGTTGCTCCACTTGGCCTTCGGGTTGATCTTCAGCTCGACCACCTGCGGGTCGGTGCTGATCACCTCGGCCGAGGTGAGGTAGCTCGGGTCGACACCCACCGTCGCGTCCGCGTTCTGCGGGAACGGGTAGGGAATGATGGCGCCGAACATCCAGGCGCCGTCGGCGACCGTGCCGTCGACCTCGTTGTAGTTCCAGTTGTCGGGCAGCTGGTCGACCGGCCACTTGAAGTCGCCGCCGTCCTTGAGCTGGTCGACCGGCATCGCGTTGATGTCCGCGTTCTTGACCTGCTGGGTGCCGGCGTCCTGCAGTCCGCTGTTGCCACCACTGGAGGAGCCGCCGCCACAAGCGGCGAGCAGGAGCCCCAGAGCGGCAACGGGAGCCACGATCGCGGCCATTCTCCGTCGCATCATGTTTACCTTTCTTTCCCTGTGTGCCAACGGATGCGTGGCTACACGACTTCGCGGGTCTTGGCGTAGTGGCAGGCGACGTCGTGGTCGTCCGCGCGCGACTCGCGCGGCGGCTCGATGTCGATGCACTTCTGCTTGTCCTGTTCGGACAGTTGCGAGAACACGAAACAGCGCGTGCGGAACCGGCAGCCCGAAGGCGGATTCGCCGGGCTGGGCAGGTCACCGGTGAGGATGATCCGCGTCCGCTCGCGTTCCTTGACCGGGTCCGGGATCGGGATCGCGGACAGCAGCGCCTGCGTGTACGGGTGCTGCGGCGCGTCGAAGACCGTCTCCACGTCACCGATCTCGACGATCTTGCCGAGGTACATCACGGCCACGCGGTCGGCGATGTGCCGGATCACCGAGAGGTCGTGGGCCACGAACAAGTACGACAGGCCGAGTTTCGCCTTCAGCTCGTCGAGCAGGTTGATCACGCCGGCCTGGATCGACACGTCCAGTGCGGACACCGGCTCGTCGAGCACGATCAGCTTCGGCTCGAGCGCGAGCGCCCGGGCGATCCCGATGCGCTGGCGCTGCCCGCCGGAGAACTCCGCCGGGTACCGGTCGGCGTGCTCCGCGCGCAGGCCCACGAGCCCGAGCAGCTCCGGCACGCGCTTGGCGATGCGCGCCCGGTCGTAGCCGTGGGTCACCATCGGTTCGGCGATGATGTCGCCGATCGGCAGCCGCGGGTCGAGCGCGGCCATCGGGTCCTGGAACACCACCTGCAAGTCGCGCCGGATCTCCTTGCGCCCCTTGCCGTTCAGCTTCGCGACGTCCCGGCCGAGCACCGCCACCGACCCGTTCTGCGGGGCGGACAGCTCGAGGATCTCCATCAGCGTGGTCGACTTGCCGCAGCCGGATTCGCCGACCAGGCCCAGCGTCTCGCCCTCGACGATGTCGAAGCTGATGCCGTCGACGGCCTTGACCACGCCGGCCTTGCGCTTGAGCACCGCGCCCTTGGTGATCTGGTAGTGCTTCTGCAGGTCCTGCACGTCGAGCACGGTGGTGCGCTGGGTGCGCGGCAGCTTCGCGACCGGCGCCTCCTCGATCACCTCGGCGCCGTAGACCTCGGCCGCGTCGGCCTTGGGGCCGGCCAGCTCCTCGGTGCGGATGCACGCGGCCCGGTGCGTGGTGTCGACCAGCGCGTTCGGGTTGCCCGGGGTGATCGTGAACAGCTCGGGCTCGGCCTGGTGGCACGCGTCGATCGCCAGCGGGCAGCGCGGCGCGAACGGGCAGCCCGAGGGCAGGTTCACCAGCGAGGGCGGCTGGCCCTCGATCGGCACCAGTGGCTGCTTCTCGTGCGCGTCGACGCGGGGGATCGAGCCCAGCAGGCCCAGCGTGTACGGCATCCGCGGCTGGGCGTAGATGGTCTCGACCGGGCCCTGCTCCACGGCGCGCCCGGCGTACATGACCATCAGGCGGTCGGCGAACCCGGCGACCACGCCGAGGTCGTGGGTGATGATCACGATGCCGGCGCCGGTCACTTCCTGCGCGGTCTTGAGGACTTCCAGCACCTGGGCCTGCACGGTCACGTCGAGCGCGGTGGTCGGCTCGTCGGCGATGATCAGGTCCGGGTCGTTGGCGATCGCGATGGCGATCACCGCCCGCTGGCGCATGCCGCCGGAGAACTCGTGCGGGAACGCCTTGGCGCGCGCGGCGGCGTTGGGGATGCCGACGAGGTCGAGCAGCTCCACGGCCCGGTTGTTGGCCTGCTGCTTGCTCATCGAGCCCTTGGCGTGCACGAGCAGCGCTTCGGCGATCTGCGCGCCCACGGTGTACACGGGTGTCAGCGCCGAGAGCGGGTCCTGGAAGACCATCGAGATCTTCTTGCCGCGCAGCTTGGACAGCTCGGTGTCGGACTTGCCGATGAGCTCGCTGCCCTGGAACCGGATCGAGCCGGAGATGCGCGCCTGCGGCGGGAGCAGCCCCATGACCGCGAGCGACGACACCGACTTGCCGGAACCGGACTCGCCGACGATGCCCAGCACCTCGCCGGCCGCGACTTGGTAGGAGAGCCCGCGGACCGCGTGCACGCGGCCGGATTCGGACGGGAACGACACGTCGAGGTCGGAGACCTCCAGAACCGTGCCGGTGGGCTTCTCGGTCTCCGCGCCCAGCGCGAGCGAGGCGGTCATGCTGTGGCTCCTGTGGTGCTGGACGCGGAAGAGGTCTTCTCGGCTGTGTTTTTCAGAATGCGCTTGCGTTCCTTGCGGCGCGACCGGCTCGACGACGGGTCGAGCGCGTCCCGCAGGCCGTCACCCGCGTAGTTCACCGCGAGCACGGTGACCACGAGGAAGCCCGCCGGGATGTAGAACAGCCAGGGGAAGGTGCGCACCGCGTCGGTGCCGCTCGCGATGAGCGTGCCGAGCGAGACGTCGGGTGACTGCACGCCGAAGCCGAAGAACGACAGCGAGGTCTCGGTGATGATCGCGACGCCGACGTTGATCGTCGCGTCGATGATCAGCAGCGAGGCCATGTTCGGCACGATGTGCTTGGCGATGATCCGCCACGACGGCTGGCCCATGAACTTCGCGGCCTTCACGAACTCGCGTTCGCGCAGCGTCAGCGTCATGCCGCGCACGATCCGGGCGGTGATCATCCACTGGAACAGTGCGATCAGGCCGACCAGGATCAGCCACGTCTTGCCGCGGAAAGCCGGCGAGAGGATCGAGATGATCAGGAACGGCGGCAGGATCAGCAGCAGGTCCACGACCCACATGGCGATGCGGTCGGTCCAGCCGCCGAAGTAGCCGGCGGCCGCGCCGACGATCGAGGCGACACCGGTGGAGAACAGCGCGGCCAGCAGACCGATCGTGAGCGACTTCTGCAGCCCGCGCATGGTCTGCGCGAACATGTCGCCGCCGATCTGGTTCGTGCCGAACCAGTGGTTGCCGCCCGGCGGCAGCAGGTTCGACAGCGGGTCGAGCTCGTCGTACGACCACGGCGAGTACCAGGTGTAGGTGAAGGCCAGCACGTAGAACAGCACGATCACGGCCAGCGAGACGACCGCGAGCTTGTTGCGCAGGAAGCGGCGCAGCACGAGCTTGCCGCGGCTGGAGGACTTGCTCTCGGCCTCGTTGCCCGGGTCGACCGCCAGCACGGCGGAGTCGGCGATGTCGGCCTCGTTCACGGGAGCGGCCATCAGATCCTCACCCTCGGGTCGAGCGCGGCGTAGAGCACGTCGGCCAGCCAGCCGGCCAGCAGCACACAGATCGCGATGAACAGCGTCACGGTCGCGACGATGTTGGTGTCCTGCTTCTGGATCCCGGTCACCAGCCAGTCGCCCATGCCGTACCAGCCGAAGATCCGCTCGGTGAAGATGCCGCCCGTGATGAGCAGGCCGAAGCCGAACGCGAACAGCGTCGCCATCGGGATCAGCGCCGTGCGCAGGCCGTGCTTGAACAGCGCGCGCCGGCGCGTGAGGCCCTTCGCCTGGGCGGTGCGCAGGAAGTCGGAGCCGAGCACGTCGAGCATCGCCGAGCGCTGGTAGCGGCTGTAGTACGCCACCTGGGTCAGCACGATCGCCAGTGTCGGCACGATGATGTGCTGCAACCGGTCGACCAGCACGTTGCCGAAACTGCCGTCGATCCCGCTCGTCTCGCCCTGCACGATGAAGAACTGGTACCCGCCGAGCAGGTTGTCGTTCACCGACTGGGCGCCCGCCTTGAGGATCGTGGCGATCACGAAGACCGGGGTGGACAGCACGACGAACGAGAACGTGGTGGCCACGTAGTCGCTGATCTTGTACTGCCGGATCGCGCTCACCACACCCACGAGCACGCCGATGATGATGCCGATCGTGATGCCCAGCAGGAACAGCCGAAGGCTCACGCCGGCCCGGCGGAAGAGCTCGTCGGTGATCGGCTGGTCGGCGACCGTGCGGCCGAAGTTCCCCTGCAGCACTCCGCCGAGCCAGGTTAAGAAGCGCTCGGGGATGGGCTGGTTCAGGTAGAGCTCGGCCGCCTTGGCGTCGATAGTGGACTGCGGAGCCGGTGGGTTCCGCAGCTTCAGCGCGTCGAGCGGGCTGAAAGCCAGCGACGCCAAGGAAAAGGCCGCGAAGGTGGCGACCAGGCACAATGCCACGTAGTTGACAAGGCGGCGGAGGAGGAAGCCGATCACGGATTCCTCGATTCACCGGGAACGGAGGTTCCACTCCGTACCGACGGCCACGCCTGACTCTCGCCCGATTGAGTTTTCGTCGAAAACACTAGCCGGTGCTGCCTTCCGAATGCTGCTGACGCTCGTTGTCGGCGCAGCATAATCCGGAGAAGGCCCTCCGATCTTCGTTCTCAGGCAACCAAATAATCACGATTTTCGCGGCGGGCACGTGAAGGACCGACTTTCGGGTGTTGCGGTGGGCGGTGTCCGAGAGGTATTCACATCTGGCGGCTCGTCGCGGTGGGTGCGTGGGCGAATACCGCGGATCACGTTCCGGAAATGTTTCCGGGGCGGACGGAAATGGCGGGAACGGCCGCGGAACACTGGAAACGGACATACCGGTCATGGTTTGGACCTGTCCCCGGTGTCGCGACCCCGCCGGCGGAGGTCCAGTCCTGCGCGGGCCCTCTTCGTCCACAGTGGCCGGTCGGACCAGTGCTCCATCGATCCGTGCCCCATCGATCAGCGACCAGTGGATCTTCGCGCACAGCAAAGAACCCCGCCACCGGAATACCGGCGACGGGGTTCCTCGTCGAGACTGAGTGATCAGTCCAGGTAGTCCCGCAGGACCTGGGACCGCGACGGGTGCCGCAGCTTCGACATCGTCTTCGACTCGATCTGGCGGATACGCTCACGCGTGACGCCGTAGACCTGGCCGATCTCGTCGAGCGTGCGCGGCTGGCCGTCGGTGAGACCGAAGCGCAGCCGGACCACGCCCGCCTCGCGCTCGGACAGCGTCTGCAGCACCGACTGGAGCTGGTCCTGCAGCAGCGTGAACGACACCGCGTCGACCGCGACGACCGCTTCGGAGTCTTCGATGAAGTCACCGAGCTGCGAGTCGCCCTCGTCGCCGATGGTCTGGTCCAGCGAGATCGGCTCACGCGCGTACTGCTGGATCTCCAGGACCTTCTCCGGCGAGATGTCCATCTCCTTGGCGAGCTCCTCGGGCGTCGGCTCGCGGCCGAGGTCCTGAAGGAGTTCGCGCTGTATACGGCCGAGCTTGTTGATGACCTCCACCATGTGCACCGGGATGCGAATGGTGCGGGCCTGGTCGGCCATCGCGCGGGTGATCGCCTGGCGGATCCACCACGTGGCATACGTCGAGAACTTGTAGCCCTTGGTGTAGTCGAACTTCTCCACCGCGCGGATCAGGCCGAGGTTGCCTTCCTGGATGAGGTCCAGGAACGCCATGCCACGGCCGGTGTAGCGCTTGGCCAGGGAGACCACGAGCCGGAGGTTCGCCTCCAGCAGGTGGTTCTTGGCGCGCTCGCCGTCGCGCACGATCCACTTGAGATCGCGGCGCATCTGGGTGACGAGCTTCTCGCCTTCCTCCTCCGCGGTGCGCACGCGCTCGGCGGCGTAGAGACCCGCCTCGATGCGCTTGGCGAGCTCCACCTCCTCCTCGGCGTTGAGCAGCGCGACCTTGCCGATCTGCTTGAGGTAGGCGCGCACCGAGTCGGCCGAGGCGGTGAGCTCGGCGTCCTTGCGCGCCTGGCGCAGCGCCTCGGACTCCTCCTCGTCCCAGACGAAGTCGGGGTTGTCCGAGGCGGACTTCGGCCCCTTCTCGGCGGCTGCGTTGCTCCGGCGGCGCGCGGCGGGTGTCTCCGTCTCCTCGGCTTCTTCTTCCGAGTCGTCGGAGTCGTCGTCGGCGACCTCGTCGTTGACCGTCTCGTCGACGACGTCGACCTCGACCTCTTCCAGGTCGGACAGGTCCGGGCTGTCGAGTTCGGCCTCGTCGAGGTCGACCGGGCCGTCCGGGTCGCCGTCTTCGGTCTTGGACGCCTTGGTGGTGGCCTTCTTGGCCGGCGCCTTCTTGACCGGAGCCTTCTTCGCGCCGGCAGACCTGGTGGCGGTCTTGGGTTTCGCCGCGCCGGTGGCTGCCTCGTCGGCCGGCTCGCCGGCTGCGGTCGCTGTCTTCGTCCCGCTTCGGGTTGCGGTTCTTGCGGCTGCCACTTACGCCCTTTCGCAGCGGTCGATCATGACGAGCCGAGGTATCGCCACCTCGGCTGCCTCACATTCGGGGAACACGCCTCGGCCTGCGGTTTTCACTCCCGCAGCCGTGGGCCGCGTTCCATTGTAACGACGGCCGGGCAGTGCGTCGCGAAGCGATCACCCTCCGGCCTGCCGCACGGTACCCGCACGTGACCTTCCCGTGACCCGCGCGTGTGTTTTGCGGAGTTCACGGACGTGCGGAGCTCAGTGCTCGATGCCCTCGACCGCGGCCGCGGCGGCGCCGACGATGCCCGCGTTGTTCTGCAGCGAAGCCACGATCACCGGAGTCCGGACGTCCAGCAGCGGCACCCACTTCTCCGCCTTCTTGCTCACGCCGCCGCCGACGATGAACAGATCCGGCCAGATCAGGTTCTCCAGCACGGTCAGGTAACGGTGTACCCGCTTGGCCCACTGGTGGTAGCTCAGGCCCTCGTTGTCCTTCACCGACGCCGCGGCGCGCTTCTCCGCGTCGTGGCCGTCGACCTCGAGGTGGCCGAACTCGGTGTTGGGCACGAGCTTGCCGTCGTGGAACACGGCGCTGCCGATGCCGGTGCCGAAGGTCAGCAGGGCGGTGACGCCGGTGCGCGCGGCCTCGTCGCCGAAGCGGATCTCGGCCATGCCGGCCGCGTCGGCGTCGTTGAGCATCGCCACGTCCGCGACGCTCTTGCCGAGCCGCTTGGCGAACAGCGCGTCGGCGTCCGTGCCGATCCAGGCGTGGTCGATGTTGGCCGCGGTGTGCGCGACGCCCTTCTTGACCACCGCCGGCAGCGTGACGCCGACCGGCCCGTTCCACTCCGCGATGCGCACGATCTCGGCCACCACGTCCGCGACCGCTTCGGGGGTGGACGGCTGCGGGGTCTCGATCCGGTGTCGCTCGCCGATGAGCTGTCCCGTTTCCAAATCGACCAGCGCGCCCTTGATCCCGCTGCCGCCGATGTCGATTCCGAAACCTCGGGTCGCCGTCACTGACGTGGTCCCTTCTCGCACGATTCAGAAGTCTGCTGCGGAGACTTTAACCGGGTGTGGTGACATGTCGGACGTGGGAGCTGACGAGTCGTTGCTGAAAAGCGTTGCGGAGCAGGTGGCGGTCGAGGCGGCCGGGCTGGTGCGGGCGGCCTGGACCGCCATGCAGGCGGGCCGGGTGGTCCGCGTGGACACCAAGTCGGCGGACACCGACGTGGTCACCGCGATCGACAAGGAGTCCGAGGAGCTGGTGCGCGAGCGGCTGGCCGAGCTGCGCCCGGGCGAGCCGGTGCTCGGGGAGGAGGGCGGCGGCGCCGCGGCCGGGTCCGGCGTGACGTGGGTGGTGGACCCGATCGACGGGACCGTCAACTTCCTCTACGGGCTGCCGGCGTTCGCGGTGTCGCTGGCCGCCCAGATCGACGGGGTGTCGGTGGCCGGCGCGGTCGTGGAACCCGTCAGCGGCCGCCGCTGGACGGCCGCGCGGGGCCAGGGCGCCTGGCTCGACGGCCGGCGCCTCTCGGCGTCCTCGCCGACCCGCCTGGACCTGTCACTGGTCGGTACCGGGTTCGCCTACGCCCGCGACCGTCGCGTGCGCCAGGGCGCGCTCGCGGGCGAGCTGCTCGGGCACGTGCGGGACATCCGCCGCGGCGGAGCGGCGTCGCTGGAACTGTGCGCGGTCGGCGCGGGCTGGCTCGACGCGTACTTCGAGCACGGCCTGCACCGCTGGGACTGGGCCGCCGGGGCGCTGGTCGCGGCCGAGGCCGGCGCGACGATCCTCCTGCCGGGTTCGGCCGCCGACCTGGGCGAGGACGTGACCTTCGCGGCGGCGCCCGGCATCGCGGAGCCGCTGCGGCAGGTGCTGGCTTCGCTGGACGCCAAGAGCGTCTGACGCGCGCCCTGGACTCCCGCCCGGGGGTCCAGGGTCAGCAGGCGACGTCGCGGGCCGCGGCGAGCAGCGTCTGGTCGATCACCGGCGCGCCGGGGCCCGAGGACTGCTCGTTGCCGCCTCCGCCCTGGTGGGACTTGGACCAGTCGGCGAGCTCCTGGAGGATCTGGCGTGCCTCCGGGCGCGGGCGGATGTCGTCGAAGAGCGTGCCGGTGACGAGGTCGACGCTGGCGTCCTTGCGGTTGTCGCGCACGAGCTCGGCGCACGGCACCACGAGGCTCACCGTGCGGGCGGCCGCGGCGCCGTTCTCGCCGTAGCGGATCTGGCCGCGGCACTTGGCGTCGCCCTTGGGGTACGCCGGGTCGTTGGCCGGGTCGCCGACGGCGGTGAAGCCGAGCTCGCGCAGGGCCGTGGTCGTGATGCCGCCCTGGCCGCGCGTGGTGCTGGCGTTGAGGACCTTCAGCGCCACCTTGTCGGGTGGCACGGGGGAGCGGTCGTCGAGGCCGTTGTGGGCCACGGTCGTGTAAGTGGTGCCCGGTGGTGCGGTGGGAGCCGGCGTGCAGGCCACGGCCTCGTCGACGTCCCCTCGGCCGACCACGGCGTTCACCCACACGAACACCGCACCGAGAGCGAGCACCCCGATCACGATGAGCGCGGGCAGCGGCCGGTGCTTGCGATAGGGCCGCGCACCACGGTCCCCCGAGCCGTTCCCCGACGCCACCCTGCCCCGTCCCTTCCCGAACGCGGAAACCCCGTCCGCGGACCCCTCGCCGCGGGAACCTCACGACCCGTGGCGCCGCGCGCCCCGGTCGGTGTCGTCCCCCGGTGTCGTCCCCGGATCACCAGGCGACACCGTGCGGGCCGCCGTGGCGGCCCAGCCTAGGCGTTCCGTGCCGCGCCCGGTGGCGCGGGTCACCCTGTGCCCGCCCCGCCCCCGCCGAGGCCGGGCCGCGAATCCCCGGTCCGCCGATCGCACCACGGAGACCTCCGGGGGAGCAAGCGGACACCGCTGCCGGGTGATCTTCGCGACGCGCGGGCAACCTGACCGGACCGCAACCGTCTCACCTGCGGGTTCCCCCTGTCGGGTGACGAAATTCAAGCAATGTGCGACTCGGTGCGGAGCTCGGCGAACGGTGAGCTACCCTTCCCGGGCTCCGGCCGCAGGAAGAGGGGCACCTGGCTGAGACCTCGGTCACTGCGGGCGCCGGGCACAAACATGGGCGCTGGAACGTTGACCAGCGGCACGACCGGCTCACGGGCACGCCCGCGGGACCGGAAGAACAAGACAAGCTGATTCGCAGGGGTGAGGGACACATGGCTACCGACTACGACGCTCCGCGCCGCAGCGAAGCCGACGAGCTGGCCGAAGACTCGTTGGAGGAGCTGAAGGCCCGGCGGAACGAGAACCAGTCCGGCGTCGTCGACGTCGACGAGGACGCGAACGCCGAGAACTTCGAGCTTCCTGGTGCTGACCTTTCCGGGCTTTCCGGTGAGGACATGACCGTGAAGGTCGTGCCGAAGCAGGCTGACGAGTTCACCTGCTCGGTCTGCTTCCTGGTGCACCACCGCAGCAGGCTCGCCGAAGACAACGGCGGCCGGCTGATCTGCCGCGACTGCGCCTGAGCACAGCCTGCGCCTGACGGCGTACGGGGATCTCGTACAGGACTTCAGGGAAACACAGGTTTTTCAGGGGAAACACAGTCGCTGCGGTCCGGGGAAGCTCGCTCGCGAGCTGGGTAAAGGGGGTCGGCCCACCAGGCCGGCCCCCTTCCGCGTTCGCGGGACCGGTTCCGCGGGTTCACCGGGCGCGCTCGCTCAGGAACGGGCGCGCAGAAGTTCGGCGACGCGCTTCGGCTTGCGCGTGCTGAACAGCCAGTACGGCGTGGGGTCGGCCGGGTCCGTGAGCTGCACGCGGACCGCCGGGCCCACCCAGCCGCGGTGCAGGACGAACGCGGCCGGGTCGCCGTCGCGCCCGAGGGCGCGGCGCTTGTCGTCCTTCTCGAGGATCTCGACCACGCCGGCGAAGCGCAGCGGCAGGTGCGCGTCGCCGACCCACAGCTCCGGGTCGTCACCGCCCGTCACGCGCACGCGCGAGCGGCCGAGCGACAGGATCAGTGCCCCCATCACGACGATGGCGATGGGCAGCGGGATCCACACCGGGATCGAGGGGTACCCGAGATGGATCTCCACGCCGAGCAGGATCGCGCCGAGCATCGGCAGCGGCCAGCCCCACCACGGCACGTACAGCCGTTCGGAGTGCGCCAGTCCGCGCTTCACGGCGGTGTTCACGGTGTCAGCCACGCGACAAGGGTAGTCTCGCCGCCCGTGTCCAGCGTTCAGGTACTCCTCACCCGGCTCGACCCCGGCGTCCCGTTGCCCGCGTACGCGCGGCCCGGCGACGCGGGCGCCGACCTCGTCACCACCTCGGATATCGTGCTCGGGCCCGGCGAGCGCGGGGTGGTGGGAACCGGCGTCGCGATCGCGCTGCCGCCGGGGTTCGCGGGGTTCGTCCACCCGCGCTCGGGGCTCGCGGCCCGCGTGGGGCTTTCAGTGGTGAACACTCCCGGCACGATCGACGCGGGGTACCGCGGTGAGATCCGGATCTGCCTCATCAACCATGATCTTCACGAGCCGGTGGTGCTCGCGCGCGGCGACCGGATCGCGCAGCTGGTGATCCAGCGGGTCGAGCAGGCCGTGTTCGTGGAGGTCGCCGAACTCGGCGACACCGAACGTGGCGCCGGTGGTTACGGCTCGACGGGCGGGCACGCCACACTGGTCCCGGACGTGCCCGGCGCGGACGCGGGCACTGGGGAAGGAACGGAGAAGTAGTGGGGATCTTCGGACGCAAGCGCAAGTCCGACAGCACGGTCGACGGGGCGACCGAGCCCGGCGGCGGCGCGGCGGGTGGCACCCGGGCGGACGCCGACGACGCGATCGAACCCGAGAACCAGCTGTCGGAGACCGAGCAGGGGCCCTTCGACGTCGCCGACGCCGAAGAGGACGGCATTCCGCGCATCGACCTCGGTTCGGTGCGGGTCCCGGTCCCGGACGGCTCGCAGGTGCAGGTCGAGATGGACCCGGAGGCCGGTGGTGTCCGCGCGGTCCACGTGGTGACCGAGCAGGGCCAGATCACGGTCAGTGCCTACGCGGCGCCGCGCTCCGGCGGCCTGTGGCGCGAGGTCGGCACCGAGCTGGGCGACCAGCTGCGCGCCGACGGCGCGAAGGTCACGGTCGGCCGCGGCGAGTGGGGCCTGGAGCTGTCGGCCATCGTCGGTGACGTCGCGCTGCGCTTCGTCGGCGTGGACGGCCCGCGCTGGATGCTGCGCGGCGTGATCGCCGGCCCGCAGTCGCAGTCCGCACAGGCTCCCGACGTGCTGCGCATGATCGTGCGCCACACGATCGTCGACCGCGGCGACTCCCCGATGCCGGTGCGCACCCCGCTCCCCATCACACTCCCGGACGCCGTCGCGCAGCACATCGCCGAGCAGCAAGAAGGCTGACCGCCACGCGAGGACGGCCCCGGCACTCACCCGTGCCGGGGCCGTCTTCATTTCTTTTCACTACCACCGGCGGCGGCCGACTTCAGGAACGTGAACAGGGCCGCCCGGCCCAGTACTTCCCGGTGCCGCCCGAAGTCCGCCAAGCGCACAACTTGCAGCGCACCGCGCGGCAGTGCTGCGGCCCACTCCCGCGCCACCGCCACGGGATGCACCAGATCCCCGGCGCACCCGCCGATGCCGGCCGGCACGCCGACCGTCGCCAGCTCCGTCAGCGACGGCGCGCGCCGCTCCGCCGCGACCCGCAGCCCCGCCACCAGCTCGTCGCCGTGCCGTCGCCAGGCCCGCGACAGCTCGTCGACGAGCCACCCCGGGCTGCCGGCCGCCACCGCGGCCAGCGCGCCGTCGACCCCCTGGGAAGCCACCAGATCCGCTGAGGCGCGCGCCGTGACAGCGGCGGCCGCTGACCCGGGTTCGCCGTTCCAGGCCGGGAGCGCGCACACCAGCCCCTCGCAACGGCCCGGGTTCGCCACCGCCCATTCCGCGGCCAGGTGCGCGCCGAACGAGATCCCGCCGACGATCAGCGAACCGTGCACCCGCGCGAGCCGGTCTAGCTCCTCCAGGTACCCGTCCGCCAGCGCGGCGCCGGGCGGTGGGGGAGGCGCGATCAGCCGGGCGCCCACCAAGGCCAACGGACCGGTGAACACCGACTGAACGAACGTTTCGTCGGACCCCGTTCCGGGCAGCAGGACGACGGGGATGTTCGGGATTGCGGACGTCACGTTGCGATCTTGGCGCAAACCCGTTTCGCTGACGTGAACCACAGCTACGCTTGTTTACGCACGGGCCGCGAAGTCGGGGGCCCCGGAGCACAGGAGCACACCATGCCCGCCAAGGACGGCGGCTACTTCAGCCGGTTGGTTCGCAAGCTGACCAGCGACGTCGAGGACCTCGACGCCGACGAGATGTCCGAGAGGTCCGGGGCCGAGGGTGCTCGCCGCGCCTGTGACTGCCGGTCCGGCGAAGAGGCGACAGTGCTCGGCCGGCTGCGCAGCGTCGAGCTGTGCCCGAGCGAGGGAACTCCGACGCTCCACGCCGAGCTGTTCGACGGGACACAAGGCGTGACGCTAATCTGGCTGGGCCGACGCCGGATCCCCGGTATCGAGCCGGGTCGGACCATCAAGGTCCGCGGCCGGATGGCAGAGCGTGACGGCCAGAAGGTGCTGTACAACCCGTACTACGAACTCCAGAGCCCGGTAGGTTGATCGACTCCCGTGACTGAACCCGCTCCCCGCGACGAGAAGCACGTGCCCGAAGGCGGGGACGAAAAGCAGGACAGCGACCAGCACCACACCGACGACGGAACCGACACCGGAACCGACGCCGAGAAGCCCGAACCCACGTTGCTGGAGCAGATGGGCGGCGTGTCCGGTCTGTTCTACTCGTCGGTGCCGGTGATCGTGTTCGTGTTGGTGAACGCCTTCTTCGGGCTCACCGCGGCGATCTGGGGCTCGGTCGGCAGCGCCGTGGCGATCACGGTGCTGCGGGTCGTGCGCAAGGAGCCGCTGCAGCCGGCGATCTCGGGGTTCTTCGGGGTCGCGATCGCGGCGTTCATCGCGTTCCGCACGGGTTCGGCCAAGGGCTTTTTCCTCTTCGGCATCTGGGCGAGCCTCGCCTACTGCGGCGTGTTCGTGCTGTCGATCCTGGTGCGCTGGCCGATCGCCGGCGTGGTGTGGAGCGCGCTCAACGGCACCGGCCAGGCCTGGCGCAAGGACAAGCCCTCGCGCTACGGCTACGACGTCGCCACGCTCGCGCTGGCCGTGATCTTCGCCGCCCGGTTCGTGGTGCAGCGCTGGCTCTACAACAGCGACTACACCGGCTGGCTCGCGTTCGCGAAGATCGCCATGGGTTACCCGCTCTACGCGCTGGGCCTGCTCGTGGTCGTCTGGGCGGTCCGCCGCTCGGACAAGCGGCTCAAGGCGCTGGCCGAGACGGAGCCGAAGCCGGAGACCGACGCGGAGGTCGAGGCCCGGCTTCGCGAGAAGTACGCGCAGACGCCGACCCCGGAAGTCTGACCCGACCTTCCCCCAGACGCCGGAAAGGCCCCTCACACGCTCGTGAGGGGCCTTTCCCGTGTGGTCAGTATCCCAGGGCCGTGCGGATCTCCGGCTCGACGTCCGACGTCGCCACGAACAGCAGCTCGTCGCCGGCTTCCAGCGGGTCCTCCGGCTGCGGCACGATCACGCGGTCGCCGCGCAGGATCGTCACGAGCGCGGCGTCGCGGGGCAGTGCGATCTCGCTCACCGCCTTGCCGGCCAACGGGGTCTCCTCGGGCAGCGTGAGCTCCACGAGGTTCGCCTGGCTCTGGCGGAAGGTCATCAACCGCACGAGGTCGCCGACGCTCACGGCCTCCTCGACCATCGCGGCGAGCATGCGCGGGGTCGACACGGCCACGTCCACGCCCCAGGCGTCGGTGAAGAGCCATTCGTTGGCGGGGTTGTTCACGCGCGCCACCACGCGGCGCACGGCGAACTCCGTCTTCGCGAGCAGCGACACCACGAGGTTGGACTTGTCGTCGCCGGTCGCGGCGATCACCACGTCGCAGCGCTCGATCCCCGACTCCTCGAGGATCGACACCTCGCACGCGTCGCCGAGGACCCAGTCGGCCTGCGGCACGGTGTCGGGTTCGAACTGGTCCGCCTCGCGCTCGATCAGCATCACCTGGTGCCGTCCGTCGATCAGCTCGACGGCGATGGAGCGCCCGACGGCGCCGGCACCCGCGATCGCGACCCGCATCAGTTCTCCTCCTCCGGAGCGCGAGCGGCCACGCTCGTCACGTCGCTGACGGTGCCGGAGCGGGCTGCGACGTACACGACGTCGTCGGCCTGCACCATGGTCTTGTTGTCCGGCAGCACGCCGTTGCCGAACCGCATGATGAACGCGACGCGCGCGCCGGTGGCTTCCTGGAGCTCGCGCACGCTGCGCCCGACCCAGCCCTCGTTCAGCGGCAGCTGCAGCAGCGCGACGTTGCCCGAGGGGTCACGCCACACCGAGGCGACGCCGTCCGGCAGGAGGGTGCGCAGGAAGCGGTCGGTGGTCCACGGCACCGTCGCGACGGTGGGGATGCCGAGCCGCTCGTACACGGCGGCGCGCTTGTGGTCGTAGATCCGCGCGACCACGTGCTCGATGCCGAAGTTCTCGCGCGCGACCCGCGCGGAGATGATGTTGGAGTTGTCACCGCTCGAGACCGCCGCGAACGCGCCGGCCTGCTCGATACCGGCCTCGATCAGCACCTGCCGGTCGAACCCGACGCCGACGATCTGCTGGCCGTGGAAGTCGCTGCCCAGCCGGCGGAACGCCTGGGGGTTCTTGTCGATGACGGCCACCTCGTGGCCGAGACGCTCCAGCGCCGCGGCCAGGGATGCGCCGACCCGGCCGCACCCCATGATCACCACGTGCACGCCCTGCCTCCTCGTAGGTGGGGGTAAACCCGTCCGTAGGTACCCTCGCGCACCAGCGCCGAACCTACCGTGCGGGGTGGCAGTTAGTCTTCCGTGGTGTCGAAGTTCCCGACCGTGCTGAAGCGCCTGGTGCTCGGACGTCCGTTCCGCAGTGACAGCCTCGGCCACACGCTCCTGCCCAAGCGCATCGCGCTGCCGATCTTCGCGTCGGACGCGCTCTCCAGCGTCGCGTACGCGCCGGAGGAGATCTTCCTGACCCTGAGCTTCGCCGGGCTGTCGGCGTACGCGTTCGCGCCGTGGATCGGGGTGGCCGTGGCGCTGGTCATGCTGACGGTCGTGGCGTCGTACCGGCAGAACGTGCACGCCTACCCGAGCGGTGGCGGTGACTACGAGGTCGCCGGCACCAACCTGGGGAGCAAGTTCGGCCTCACGGTGGCGAGCGCCCTGCTCGTGGACTACGTGATGACCGTCGCAGTGTCCACTTCGTCCGGTGTCGCCAACATCGGCTCGGCCATCCCGTGGGTCGCCGAGCACAAGGTGATCACCGCTGTGGTGATCGTCGCGGTGCTGACCGCGCTGAACCTGCGCGGAGTGCGCGAATCGGGCAAAGCCTTCGCAATCCCCGTCTACGGCTTCATCATCGGCATCCTGGTCATGGTCGTGTGGGGGCTGATCGAAGCCGCGACGGGCACGACGATGCGGGCGGAGAGCGCCGGGTTCACGCTGCACTCCGAGGGCACGTGGACGGGCTTCGCGTTCGTCTTCCTGATCCTGCGGTCGTTCTCGTCGGGCGCCGCGGCGCTGACCGGGGTCGAGGCGATCAGCAACGGCGTGCCGGCGTTCCGGAAGCCGAAGTCGAAGAACGCGGCCACCACGCTGCTGCTCATGGGCGTGCTCGCGGTGGTCATGCTCATCGGCATCATCACGCTCGCCGTGATCACCAAGGTGAACTTCGCCGATAATCCGGCCGAACAGCTGCAGGGCGCCCCTGCGGGGTACCAGCAGAAGACGATCGTGACGCAGATCGCCCAGGCGGTGTTCGCCAGCTTCCCGCCGGCGTTCTACTACATCTCCTTCGCCACCGGCATCATCCTGCTGCTGGCGGCCAACACGGCGTTCAACGGTTTCCCGGTGCTCGGCTCGATCCTCGCGCAGGACCGGTACCTGCCGCGGCAGCTGCACACGCGCGGCGACCGGCTGGCGTTCTCCAACGGCATCCTGTTCCTCGCGATCTTCGCGCTGGTGCTGATCATCGCGTTCGACGCAGAGGTCACGCGGCTCATCCAGCTCTACATCGTCGGTGTGTTCGTGTCGTTCACGATCAGCCAGACCGGCATGGTCCGGCACTGGAACCGCCTGCTGGCCAAGGAAACCGACGGCGCGGTGCGGCGGCGGATGCGGCGTTCGCAGACGGTGAACGCGATCGGCCTCACGATGACCGGCACCGTGCTGATCATCGTGCTGATCACCAAGTTCCTGCTCGGCGCGTGGATCGCGATCGCGGCCATGGTGGCGATTTTCGTTTTGATGACGGCGATCCGGAAGCATTACGATCGCGTGGCCGAGGAACTGAAGGAACTCGGTGACACCCCGACGGTGCTGCCCTCGCGCAACCACGCGATCGTGCTGGTGTCCAAACTGCACCGGCCGACGCTGCGCGCGCTGGCCTACGCCAAGGCGATGCGGCCCGACGTGCTCGAGGCCGTGACCGTGAACGTCGACGACGCCGA
This sequence comes from Amycolatopsis sp. 2-15, assembly GCF_030285625.1. Classification (NCBI taxonomy): domain Bacteria; kingdom Bacillati; phylum Actinomycetota; class Actinomycetes; order Pseudonocardiales; family Pseudonocardiaceae; genus Amycolatopsis; species Amycolatopsis carbonis. The sequence goes on along the minus strand of NZ_CP127294.1, from coordinate 8,907,541 downwards.
CACCCGCCGGCTCACCGCCGAGTGGGAGGCGCACAAGTTCAAGGTGCCGCTGAAGGTCGTCGAGTCGCCCTACCGGGAAATCACGAAGCCGGTGCTGGACTACGTGAAGCGCGTGCGCGGCGACAATCCGCGTAACGTGGTCACCGTGTTCATCCCCGAGTACGTGGTGGGCCACTGGTGGGAGCAGGTGCTGCACAACCAGAGCGCGTTGCGGCTCAAGGGAAGGCTGCTGTTCCAACCTGGTGTCATCGTCGCGAGCGTGCCGTGGCAGCTGGAGTCTTCGGCGAAAGCGGCCGAGCGCGAACGCCGGGCCCGACCCGCGGCCGGCGACGTGCGACGTGGATTCGCGGCGAGCGCCGGTGGTGCCGCGAAGCCCGTGGAAACCCCCAAACCGGCCAAGGAAACTGCTGAATGACGGAGAACTGGCTCGGCCGCGTGCTCGAGCTCGAGATCGGCCCGGTCGCCCACGGCGGCCACTGCGTGTCGCGTGTGGACGGACGAGTGGTGTTCGTGCGCCATGGGTTGCCGGGCGAGCGCGTGCGCGCCGAGGTGACCGAGGACAAGGGCGGCTCGTTCTGCCGGGCGGATGCGGTGGAGGTGCTCGACGCCTCGGAGCACCGCGTCACTCCACCGTGCCCGCTGGCTACGCCGGGTGGCTGCGGCGGCTGCGACTGGCAGCACGCCGACCCGGCGTACCAGCGTTCCCTGAAGGCGGCCGTGGTCGCCGAGCAGCTGGAACGGCTGGCGGGCATCACGCGCGACGTCGTGGTCGAGCCGCTCGACGGTGGCCCGCTCGGCTGGCGCAGCCGCGTGCGGCTCGTGGCCGGCCGTGACGGCCGCGCCGGGCTGCGCGCGCACCACAGCCACCGCGTCGTCGCGCTCGACGCCTGCCCCATCGCCGTGCCGGGCACGCTCGACGTGGCGCTGGCCAAGCGCTGGCGCCCGGGCACCGAGCTGGAGACGACCACCGACGGCGACGGGCACACGCACCTGCGGGAGCTCTCCACCGTCCACGGCCGCAACAAGTCCCGCCAGCTCTCCGGCGGCCTCGCCGTGCAGCACGCCGCCGGCCGCGACTGGCGCCTCGACGCCCACGGCTTCTGGCAGGTGCACCCCTTCGCGGCCGACACGTTCGCACAGCTCGTGCGCGAGTGGGCCGAGGCCCCGCGCGGCGGGGTGGCATGGGACCTCTACGCCGGCGTCGGGCTGTTCGCGTCCGTGCTGGCCGAACAGGTCGGCCCCGACGGGCGCGTGCTCGCCGTGGAGTCCGGCCGCCAGGCGGTGACCGACGGCGAGCGCAACCTCGCCGACCTGCCCCAGGTGTCGTGGCGCGCGGGTCGCGTCGAACACGCCCTGGAAGACGCCCCGAAGCCCGTCGACGTGGTCGTCCTCGACCCACCGCGCAAGGGCGCCGGCCGCGCCGTCGTGGACGCCATCGCGGCGGGCTCGCCCGACCGGATCGTGTACGTCGCCTGCGACCCCGCCGCGCTCGCCCGGGACCTGGCGACCTTCGCCGACCACGGGTACTCGCTCACCGACCTGCGGGCGTTCGACGCGTTCCCGATGACCCACCACGTGGAGTGCGTCGCGCTGCTGCAGTGATTTTGGCCCCGGCTCCGCCGGGGCGTGCGAGATCGCCTTTGAGCAGGCGATCTCGCGCTGTGGTGGCGTTGGTGCGGAGCCGAGCGAGATGCTGAGCGTGCTCAAGCTTTGATCGCGCCCGAGATCTTGGGCACGACCTCGTTCAGGCCGTAAGGCACGCTGAGCGCCGAGGGGAACGCCAGCGCGAGCGCGGTGGTCAGGTCGAGGGCGACGTACGAGCCGCGGCGGACGGCGGGGAGCTGCTGGAACAGCGGCAGCGCCTCGGTCTGCGCGCGGCTGCCCGGCGTGGTGTAGGTGAGCACGAGGACGTCGGCGTCGATGAGGTCCAGGCGTTCCGGGCTGATCTGTGAGCGGCCCGGGATCGAGGTCTGGGGCAGCGCCGTCACCTTCGGCGAGAGCACCAGGCCCAGCTGCGCGAAGAACAGGGCGGACGCGTCCTGGGCGCTGCTGATCGTGGTGATCGTGCCGTCGCCGGTGACCGGGCCGATGGTGAACGTGCGGCCGGCGAAGCTCGGGCTGGCGTCCTTCGCGGCCTTGATCTGGGCCTCGACGTCGGTGACGAGCTTCTCGGCCGCGTCGACCCGGCCCAGCGCGGTGGCGACGCGGCGCGTGGTGACCTGCCAGGTGTCCTTGTTGTAGCCGGATGCGGACGACAGCGTCGGGGCGATCGCGCTGAGCGTCTTGTAGTCCTGGGCCAGGGTGGATCGGTCGGTGCCGAGGATCAGGTCGGGCTTGAGCGCGGCGATGCGCTCGAACGGCAGCTGCGTGTCGGCGAACAGCTCGGGCGGGTGGGCGCCCGCCTTCACCTTGAGCCACGGCGACATCCCGCCCGGCAGGAACTTGCCCAGGTCAGGGGTGATGAGCGGCACGACGCCGAGCGCGATGGCCGCGTCCGAGTCGCGGTACTGCCCCACCGACACCACGCGCTGCGGCGGCCGGGGGATCGTCGTGGTGCCTTCGACGCCCTTCACGTCGACCGGGAAGCCGGGCGCGGCCGGACCGCTCGCGGCTGGGGTCTCGCCGGAGCTCGAACAAGCCGCCAGGGCCAGCCCCGCGGACACCCCCACCGCGGCTTTGAGTACCCCACGCCGCCCCACCAGAGCAGAAGTCATGCGCGGGATATTAGGTAAGCATTGCCTATTTTTGCAACGGCGTCAGCGGGCCCTGAGCGCGAAGCCCGCTGCGAGCCCCGTCACCGTCAGCAGCCCGCCGACACCGAGCAACAGCCACGCGCCCAGCGCCGGCCCGATGCCCGCGGCCGGGAACTCGTCCGCGAACGCCGGCAGCGTCCGCACGAGGTAGCGCACGGCGATCCCGGCGATGACGAGCCCGGGCAGCATCGCGAACGCCAGCGGCTCGTCGCTGTGGCGCTTGAGCGTGACCCACGCGAGCGCGAACGCGGCCGCCAGCGCCACCGCGCAGACGATCCTCAGCGCCAGGCTCAGCTCGGGGCCGAGGTCGTCGGCGGGCAGCCTGCCGGGCAGGGAGTGGGCCGTCGGCAGGACGAGGGCCACTCCGCCCGCCACGGCCGTGCCGGCCACCAGCACCGCCCGCGTCCTGCGCAGCGACCCACCGCTCACGACACCTCCACCAGGCCCGGGGACCCGAGTGTAGGGCGCCGTGACCGGTTCCACTGCCTCCGGACGGACGCTTGTGGTCGGGGCCCGCTCACCGGAAACCCGGCTCGCATGGTGATCTCAGGCGCGGTCCTGCTTGATCAGGTCCGCACATTTCTCGCCGATCGCCATCGTGGTGATGCATGGGTTCACCGTCACCAGGAACGGCATCACCGACGCGTCCGCCACGCGCAGGCCCTCGACGCCACGCACGCGCAGGCGAGCGTCGAGCACCGCGTCCGGGTCGCCGTCCGGGCCCATCCGGGCGGTGCACGCGGGGTGGTAGACGGTGTTGTGGGTCTTGCGGAGGTAGTCGGCGATCTCGTCGTCGCTCACGCAGTCGCGGCCCGGCGAGAGCTCGACGCCCGCCCACTCATCGAGCGCCGGCTGCGCGGCGATCTGGCGGGCCAGCTTCACGCCGTGGGTCATCACGCGCAGGTCGTGCTCGTCGGTGAAGTAGCGCGGGTCCACGCGGGGCTTGTCGCGGAAGTCGCGCGTGCGCAGGCGGACGGTGCCGCGCGAGCGGCTGCGCGTGACGTTCGGCGTGAGGCAGAAACCGTTCTCCGTGGTCGGGTAGCCGTGGCGCAGCGTGTTCAGGTCGAAGGGCACCGAGCCGTAGTGGAACATCAGGTCCGGCCGGTCCAGACCTTCTTCGGTGGTGGTGAAGATGCCGATCTCCCACCACTGCGTGGACTCGGTGACCATCGGCTGCAGCGCGTCCCACTGGACCAGGCCCTCGGGGTGGTCCTCCAGGTTCGAGCCGACGCCGGGGGAGTCCACGAGCACGTCCACGCCCACCTCGCGCAGGTGCCCGGCGGGCCCGATGCCCGAGAGCATCAGCAGCTTCGGCGTGTCGATCGCGCCGGAGCTCACGATCACCTCGCGTCGCGCGGTCACGGTCGTGTGGTGGATCAGGTCCGGGTGCTGCAGCTCGACGCCGGTGCAGCGACGGCCGTCGAACAGCAGCCGCTTGGCCCGTGCGCCGGTGCGCACCTCGAGGTTCTTGCGCGTGTCCAGGATCGGGTGCAGGTACGACACCGAGGCCGAGGACCGCACGCCGTCCTCGCGCGCGTTGATCTGGAACCAGTTGGCGCCGTGCGTGACCGTCTTGCCGGAGTTGAACTCCATGGTCGGGATGCCGGCCTGCTCGCACGCGGCGAGCATCGCGACACCCGCGGGGTCGCGCGGCGGCACGGACCGGATCGTCACGGGCCCGGAGCGGCCGTGGTGCTCGCCGGGGCCGTCGTTGGTCTCGAGCCGCCGGTACAGCGGGAAGATGTCGGCGGCCGACCAGCCCGGCAGGCCGAGTGACGCCCACTCGTCGAGGTCTTCGGCCGGTGCCCAGAACGCGATGCACGAGTTGTGCGACGAACACCCGCCGAGCACCCGGGCGCGAGCCTGGCGCAGGAACGAGTTGCCGGCCTCCTGCGGCTCCACCAGGTAGTCCCAGTCGTAGCCGGATTCCAGCAGCGCCATCCAGTTCGTCAGCTCGAGCACGGCGGCGTCGTCCACATCGGACGGTCCGGCTTCCAGCAGGCAGACGGTGACGTCCGGGTCCTCCGAAAGTCTCGCCGCCACCACCGAACCCGCCGTGCCGCCGCCGACCACCACGTAGTCGAACTCGTTCACCTGGACTCCTCCTTCTGAGACGACGGCACCGAAGCGTGGCCCGCGAGCACCCCGATGCGGTGGCGCTGCACGAACCAGTAGTAGGCGAACCCGCCGGCCGCGAACACGCCGACGAACAGCACCGAGCTCCAGCGCAGGTACCAGTGGAACGGCGGCGACGCGTTGTAGATCTCCGTGCGCGGCCACGCGAGGTTCACCGTCATCCCGAGGCCCCACAGCACCGCGAGCACGTTCACCGGCAGGCCCCAGCGCCCGAGCGAGAACCGCCCCGGCGGACAGTCCTTGCGCGGCCACTGCCCGCGCAGCCGCTTCACCAGCATCGGCACGGTCACCAGCAGATAGGCCACGTAGATCAGGATGATCGCGAGACTCGTCACCGCCGAGAAGATCTGCGACGAGTTGATGTTGACCAGCAGCAGCGCGATGGCGATCACGCCGATCACGATCGCCGGCAGCACCGGTGTGCCCGTCTTCTTGTTGACCCGTGCGAGCTTCGAGCCGCCGGGTAGCGCGTTGTCCCGCGCCATCGCGAACGCGATGCGGATCGCCGCCGTGTGCACGGCCAGCACGCACACCGTGATCGCGATGAACACCACGAACAGGAAGATCCGCCCGATCGCCGGCCCGAGCGCGTCGGTGAGCACGAACTGCAGGCCGACCGTGCCGAGCTCGGGTGCGTGGATGTTGCCGACGGCCATGAGCGCGAACAGGATGATCAGCCCGCCGAGCAGGAACGACGCCACCAGCGCGCGCATGATCGCCTTCGGCGCGTTGCGGTGCGGGTCCACCGACTCCTCGCCGAGCGAGGCCGCCGTGTCGAACCCGTACATCACGTAGGACGACGCGATGGCCGCGATGAGGAACGCGCCGAGGTAACCGCCCGCGTGCCCGGCGCCGGTGCCGTTCGTCTCCGTGACCACGCCGGGACCGCGCACGAAGTGGAACGCCAGGAACACCACCAGCAGCACCGCGAACAGCAGCTCGATGAACACGCCCGCGCTGTTGATCCGGGCCATCAGCTTCACGCCGAACGCGTTGACCAGCGTCGTGAACACGATGAGGCAGGCGGCGAGCAACACGCCGTTGGCCGCGTCGCTGGTGCCCGAACCGTCGCCGATGAACTGGAAGAACGAGGTGATCTGCGGCAGCGTGCGCTGGTAGGCCAGCGCCGTCGCGGAGATGGACACGATCGAGGCCAGCAGCATCATCCAGCCCGCCAGCCACGCCACGTGCCCGTTGCCGAGCTTCTTCGCCCAGTTGTAGACCGACCCGGCCACCGGGTACTGCGCGGCCAGCTCCGCGAAGCTCAGCGCCACCATGAGCTGCCCGGCGAACACCATCGGCCACGACCACCAGTACGCCGGGCCGCCCTCGGAGATCCCCAGGTAGGAGAGCTGGAACACGCCCGTGAGCACCGAGATGTAGCTGATGCCGGCGGCGAAGGTGTGGAAGCTGCCCAGCGTTCTCTTGAGCTGGTTGGTGTAGCCGAACTCGCCGAGTTCTCGGTCGCCGCTGTCGCTGGTGTCCGCGCCGGCGCGGCCGCCGGTGTCGGTGCTCACGGGCACTGGTCCTTTCGGTGGTTCTCGATCGGACTAGGGCTTGAAGGCGCTTCTCGAGGGCGCGGGTGTCAGCCTGCGAACCACTTCTGCGGGCCGGGACGCAGGTTCTGGTATATGTGCTTGGCCTCCGTGTACTCGGCCAGGCCCGTCGGGCCCAGCTCGCGGCCGAAGCCGGACTGCTTGTAGCCGCCCCACTCGGCCTGCGGCAGGTACGGGTGGTAGTCGTTGATCCAGACCGTGCCGTGGCGCAAGCGGTTCGCCACGCGCTGTGCCTTCGCCGCGTCGTAGGTGAACACGCCGCCGGCCAGCCCGTAGTGGGTGTCGTTCGCGATGCGCACGGCGTCGTCCTCGTCGGTGAAAGTCTCGACGGTGAGCACCGGTCCGAACGATTCCTCGACCACGGCGTGGCTGCCTTGGGCGACGTTGTCGAGGATCGTCGGCAGGTAGTAGAAACCGTTCCGCAGCTCGGGGTCGTCGGGCCGGTTGCCACCGGTGCGCAGGACGGCGCCCTCGGCCAGGGCCGTGGCGACGTAGCGCTCGACCTTTTCACGGTGGGCGGCCGAGATCAGCGGTCCCGTCTCGGCGTGCTCGTCGAACGGCCCGCCGAGACGGATCCGCTCGGCGCGGCGCACCAGCTCGTCGACGAACTCGTCGTGCCACTCCCGTTGGACGATGAGCCGCGCTCCCGCGGAGCAGACCTGGCCGGAGTGCAGGAACACGGCCGTGAGGGCGTAGTCCACGGCGGTCTCGAAGTCGGCGTCGGCGAACACCACGTTGGGGTTCTTGCCGCCGAGCTCCAGGGCCACCTTTTTCACCGTCGCGGCGGCGTTGGCGGCGATCACGCGGCCGGTGGCCAGACCACCGGTGAACGAGACCAGGTCCACGTCCGGGTGCTCCGAAAGCGGCGCGCCGGCTTCCGGGCCCGCGCCGAGCACGAGGTTGGCGACGCCGCCGGGCAGGCCGGCCTCGGTGAGCAGCTTCATGAGCAGGATCGACGTGTGCGGCGTCAGCTCGCTCGGCTTGAGCACGAACGTGTTTCCCGCGGCCAACGCGGGCGCGACCTTCCAGATGGTCTGGAGCAGCGGGTAGTTCCACGGCGTGATGAGCCCGCACACCCCCACCGGTTCGTGCACGATCCGGCTGAACGCCTCGGCGCTGCCGGTGTCGACCACCCGGCCCGCGTCGTTGGCCGCGAGCTTGCCGAAATACCGCAGGCAGGCGGCGATGTCGGCCATGTCGTAACGGCTCTCCACCAGGCGTTTGCCGGTGTCGAGCGACTCGGCGCGGGCGAAGGTCTCGGCGTCGCGGTCGAGCAGGTCGGCCGTGCGCAGCAGCAGGTCACCGCGGTGCGCGGCGGGCGTCGAGGGCCACGGGCCGGTGTCGAACGCGCGCCGGGCGGCGGCGATCGCGGCCTCGGTGTCCTCGCGCGTGGCCTCGGCCACCTCGGCGACGAGCGAGCCGTCGGCCGGGCACCGGATTTCGCGCCGGCCACCTGCCTTCGCGTCCACCCATTCGCCGCCGATGTACAAGTCCGCCATGAGGTCCTCTCGATCTTGGTCCGGTTCGGATTATCGGGGCCACTCGCGGTAGCCGCGACTTGGCCGAAGACTCCATGTTCACACCCGACCGTGGAGTTGCGCGGGGCGTCGGCGTGTGATCCGGGACGCGGGCGGCGCGGCGGTGGTGGCGCGGATCCGTAGACTGGCCCGAACTGGCGGGAGCGAAGGGAACCAGGCGAGGTGGAGCTGTGACGATGCTGGACTCCGTGCACGGACCGGCGGACCTGAAGCGCATGAGCGTCGAGGACCTCGACGAGCTGGCCGCCGAGATCAGGGATTTCCTCGTCGAGAAGGTGCGGCGGTCCGGGGGTCACCTCGGTCCGAACCTGGGTGTCGTGGAGCTCACGCTCGCGCTGCACCGGGTGTTCGATTCGCCACGCGACGCGATCGTGTGGGACGTCGGTCACCAGGCGTACGTGCACAAGATCGTGACGGGCCGGCACAGCGAGTTCGACAAGCTGCGCCAGCTCGGCGGGCCGACGGGGTACCCGTCGCGTGCCGAGAGCGAGCACGACCTGGTGGAGAACAGCCACGCGTCCACCGCGCTGTCCTATGTGGACGGCCTGGCGAAGGCGTTCGAGCTGTCCGGTGGTGCCCCGCGCCACGCCGTGGCGGTGGTCGGCGACGGCGCGCTGACCGGCGGCATGTGCTGGGAGGCGCTCAACAACATCGCGGCGAACCGGGACCGCCCGGTCGTGATCGTGATCAACGACAACGGCCGGTCCTACTCGCCGACCATCGGCGGGCTCGCCGACCACTTGGCGGCGCTGCGGCTGCAGCCCGGTTACGAGCGACTGCTCGACGGCGGGCGCGAGATCCTGCGCAACACCCCCGTGGTGGGCCGGCCGATCTACGCCGCGCTGCACGCCGCGAAGGCCGGCATCAAGGACGCGCTGAGCCCGCAGGTGATGTTCTCCGACCTGGGCCTGAAGTACCTCGGCCCGGTGGACGGCCACGACCTGGTGGCGCTGGAGAAGGCGCTGCAGAGCGCCCGCGCGTACGGCGGCGCCGTGATCGTGCACGTGGTCACCGAGAAGGGCCACGGGTACGCGCCCGCGGTGAACCACCAGGCCGACCAGATGCACCAGACCGACCCGATCGACCCGGAGACCGGCCTGCCGCCGGTGAAGGGTCCCAGCTGGACCGGCGTGTTCGGCGACGAGCTGGCGAAGATCGGCGCCGAGCGTGAGGACGTGGTGGCGATCACCGCGGCGATGCTGCGGTCCACCGGCCTGGAGAAGTTCTCCGAGAAGTTCCCGGACCGCTGGTTCGACGTCGGCATCGCCGAGCAGCATGCCGTGACGTCGGCGGCGGGTCTCGCGATGGGCGGCTACCACCCGGTGGTGGCGGTCTACTCCACGTTCCTCAACCGCGCGTTCGACCAGGTCCTGATGGACGTCGCGCTGCACCGCCAGCCGGTGACGTTCGTGCTCGACCGCGCCGGCATCACCGGCCCCGACGGCCCCAGCCACCACGGCATGTGGGACCTGTCCCTGCTCGGCATGGTGCCTGGCATGCGCGTGGCCGCGCCCCGAGACCCGGGCACGCTGCGTGAGGAGCTACGCGAGGCCGTCGCCGTGCAGGACGGCCCGACCGCGCTGCGCTTCTCCAAGGGCACCGTCGGTGCCGACCTGCCCGCCGTGGAGCGCCTCGGCACGGTCGACGTGCTGCGCCGCCCGCGCGAGTCCTGCACCCCGGACGTGCTGCTCGTCGCTGTCGGCTCGTTCGGCAAACTGGGCCTCGCGGCCGCCGACCGCCTGGCCGACCAGGGCATCGGCGTCACGGTCGTCGACCCGCGCTGGGTCGTCCCCGTGCCGGCCGAACTGGTCGCCCTCGCGGAACAGCACAAGCTCGTGGTGACGGTCGAGGACAGTGGCCGCCACGGCGGCTTCGGCTCCGCCCTGGCCGCCGTCCTCCGCGACGCCGACTGCGACGTCCCGCTGCGCGACCTGGCCGTGCCGCAGAGCTTCCACGACCACGGCTCGCGGGACGAGGTGCTGGACCGCGTCGGCTTGACCGCCCAGGACGTGGCGCGCCGCATCACGGAGTGGGCGTCGGGGCGGTTGGGTGTGGCGCAGGATGTACCGCTGGAGAATCCGCGGGGCTGAGTTTTTCTGGCCTGGTTTCAGGCGGTGGTGTCACGGTGATCTCCGTGGCGCCACCGCTTTTTTGTTGTCGCAACGACAAAATCGCCGGGTGAGGTTAGGGCAATCGGCTCATTGCACGAGCTCATTCGGGTCCACTTCGTCGGCCGCCGGTTGCCTTCCGCAATTGCTTCACCACAAGGCTAAGGTCCACCCCACACGGAGAGATCGCGAAGAACGTGATCGCCGTGAGCAGCGACAGGAACGAGCCGACGCAGCTGCCCACCACGCCGAAGTGCGCGCCGGAGGACACCGCGTTGTTCGTGCGCGTCACCGGGCCGTACACAACGCCATCGGCGCCAGCACGAGCCCGCCCAGTACCACGCCGGCCGCAGTCGCGGTGAGCGCGGCCCAGAAGCGCAGGCCGTACGCGTTGGGCAGTGTGCCAAGGATGATGTGGCGAACGTGTCGGCCCGCTCATCCGCACCTCATTGGAACCGGGTCATCACGTGCTTCACGCGGGTGTACTCGGCGAGCGCGTACGCCGAGAGGTCCAGCTCGCGCCGGGGTGGCCGAAGCCGCCGTGGGGCATTTCCGCGGTGAGCGGCCCGTAGTCCACACCGGACAGTGGTCATCGCTTTGTCGACTTCAGGGCGTGGGTCACCGCTTCTCCAGGTGGGTCGGGGCGAACATCTTCAGCACGGCCGGCAGCACGACCACCGACGGCCCCGGCGTGCGCACGGCCTTCGCCAGATCGGCGCCGACGGAGTCCGGTGTGGACCGCACGGCCGGAACCCCGAACGACTCCGCCAGCGCCACGAAGTCGGGCCGCGCCAGCTCGGTCGCGGTGGTCTCGCCGAACGCGCCGGTGAGGTACTCGCGCAGGATGCCGTAGCCGCCGTCGTCGATCACGAGCCACGTGACGTCGAGGCCGTGCTGCTTCGCGGTGGCCAGCTCGGCCAGGCCGTACATCGCACCGCCGTCGCCGGAGACGGCCAGCGCGGGGCTGCCGGTGGCGGCCGCGCCGAGCGCGCCGGGCAGCCCGTAACCGAGGCCGCCCGCACCCTGCGCGGTGTGGATCGGCGCGCCGTCCGGCGGCCACGCCGACCACGCCCAGTAGGCGGCGATCGTCATGTCCCAGAACGTCTGCGTGCCCTCCGGCACTGCCGCGCGGATGTCGTCGACGAGCTTGCGTTCGGCAGCCAGGTCCTGACTGTCCAATCGGGACTCGACCCGCGCGAGCAAATCGGCCACGGTGGCTTCGGCCCGTCCGTCCGCGGCCCTCGGCGGGACTTCCAGCGCCCGCAGGAACAGCCGTACGTCGGCGTGGATGCCCAGCGCGGGGTAGTTCGACTCCAGTTTCCCGAGGTCGGCCTCCACCTGGATCACCCGCCCGCGCGGCGCGAACTCGCGGTAGTTGCTCGACAGCTCGCCGAGCCCCGACCCGAGCACCAGCAGCACGTCCGCGCCGGCCAGGAACTCCGTGGTGTGCCAGTCCTCCAGCCACGAGCGCGCGGACAGCTCGTGATCCCACCGGAACACACCCTTCCCGCCGAACGTCGACACCACCGGCGCCCGCAACGCCTCGGCGAGCGCCGGCAATGCGGCGTGCGCACCGGATCGCAGCGCGCCACCACCGGCGAGGATCACCGGATTCTCCGCCGCGGCCAGCAGTTTCGAAGCTTCCGCGACCAGCTCCGGCAACGGTTCCAGCGGCACCGGCGTCGCGGTCACCTCGCGCAGGGGTGGCAACGAAGCCGGTGCCAGCAGCACGTCCTGCGGGATCTCCACCCACACCGGTCCGTACGGCGCGGTGGCCGCCACAGTCCACGCTTCACGCAGCGCCGTCGGGATCTGGCTGACGGTCCGGACCACGTGCACCGACTTCACGATGTCGCGGAAGCTCGCCTGCTGGTCGGGCAGTTCGTGCAGGTAGCCGTGCCGCCCGCCGCCGAGCCCGGCGACGGGGATCTGGCTGGAGATCCCGAGCACCGGCACCGATGCGGCCCGCGACTCCTGCAGCGAAGCCAGCGTCAGCAAGGCACCCGGGCCGGTCGACACGATCATCGGCGTGACCGGCACCGGGCCGCGGGGGTCCGCCGCCAGCCGCGCGCGGGCGAACCCGTCCGCGGCGAACGCCAGGTTGTTCTCCACCCGCGAGCTCAAAACGCGCACGTCGTCCGCGCGCCGCAGCGCCTCGAACAGCCCCAGCGCGTGCTGTCCCGGCAGCCCGAACACCGTGTCCGCGCCGAGTGCCCGCAGCGTCTCGACGACGACGTCGCCCCCGATGCGCGTCATTCGCTCTTCCCCAGCGCCAGCAGGCTCACGAGGTCGTAGGCCACGTGCGAGGCGGCGATGGCGGTGATCTCGGCGTGGTCGTAGGCCGGGGCCAGCTCGACGACGTCGGCGCCCACCAGGTGCAGCTCGCGCAGCCCGCGCAGGATCTCCAGCAGCTCGCGGCTGGTCATCCCGCCCGCCTCGGGCGTGCCGGTGCCGGGCGCGTGCGCGGGGTCGAGCACGTCGATGTCCACCGAGACGTACAGCGGCCGGTCGCCGATCCGCTGCCGCAACGCGTCCACGGTCTCGTCGATGCCGCGGCGCAGCACGTCGCCGGAGGTGACGATGCCGAAGCCGAGCCGGCGGTCCTCGTCGAGGTCGCGCTTGCCGTACAGCGGGCCGCGCGTGCCGACGTGCGAAAGCGCTGCGGTGTCGAGGATTCGTTCCTCGACGGCGCGGCGGAAGGGGGTGCCGTGCGTGTAGGGCTCGCCGAAATAGGTGTCCCACGTGTCGAGGTGCGCGTCGAAGTGCAGCAGCGCGACCGGGCCGTGCTTCTTCGCCGTGGCCCGCAGCAGCGGCAACGCGATCGTGTGGTCGCCGCCGACCGTCACCAGCCGCGTGCCGCCGGCCATCAGCGCTTCGGCGTCCTGCTGCACCTTTTCGATGGCTTCGCCGATGTGGAACGGGTTCGCCGCGATGTCCCCCGCGTCCACAACCTGCCGCTCGGCGAACGGCGACACGTCCAGCGCCGGGTGATACGGCCGCAGCAGCCGGCTCGCCTCGCGCACGGCGGCGGGACCGAAGCGCGCGCCCGGCCGGTAGGACACGCCGGAGTCGAACGGGACGCCGACCACGGCGACGTCGGCGTGGTCCACCTCGTCGATCCGCGGCAGCCGCGCGAAGGTCGCGAAGCCGGCGAAGCGCGGGACGCGCGACGAGTCGAGCGGGCCGATCGGGGGCAGGTCACTCACTGCGGTGTGCTCCTCGTGGTCGGGGGTGTTCAGGCCTGCGCGGCGGCGGGGGTCTCCCGCGCCGCGGCTTCTTCCTCGGAACCGTTCAGGCGCCGCGTCCAGACGGACAGGATGCTTTCGGGGGTGCGCCGCGTCGCGAGGCTCACCGCGACGTACACGATCAGGCTCGCGCCGAGGCCCCAGTAGATCGGGCTGTTGGCCGCGACGCCGTCGATGATCATGAACGCGACCACGAACACCGTGCCGGCCACCATCGACGCGTACGCGCCCTGCCGTGTGCCGCGCTTCCAGAACAGGGCGCCGATGATCGTGACCAGCAGGCCGCCCACCAGGATGTCGTAGGCGATGGTCAGCGCATTGACGACGTCGTCCACGATCATCGCGATACCGATGGCGACGATGCCCAGGATCAGCGTGGTGACGCGGTTGCGCAGCACCTCACCGCCCTTGAGACGATCTTGCGCAGCAGGTCCGACGTCGTGGTGGTGGCGCACGCGATCAGCGCGCCACTGGAGGTCGACATGAGCGCCGACAGCGCCGCGGCCAGCACCAGCCCACGCACGCCGGTGGGCAGCAGCCGCTCGGCGATGGTGGCGAACGCATCCTGCGCGCTGCCGAGGTCGGGGTAGAGCACCTTCGCGGCCGTGCCGATGAGCGCGCCGGCCACGCCGTAGACGAGGCAGTAGACGCCGGAGATGATGCCGCCGCCGGTCGCGATGCGCGGGGTGCGGGCGGTGAACACGCGTTGCCAGATGTCCTGCCCGATGAGCAGCCCGAAGGTGTAGATCAGGAAGTACGTGAGGATGGTTTCGCCGCCGATCGAGGTGAACTCGAAGTAGGTGGCGTCGAGCTTGTCGGCCATCCCGCCGAAGCCGCCGGCGGAGACGAGCGCGATGGGCAGCAGCACGAACAGGATGCCGATCGTCTTGATCACGAACTGCGCGATGTCGGTGAGCGTGATCGACCACATGCCACCCAGCACCGAGTAGAGCACCACGATCGAGCCGCCGATGGCGATGCCGGCCCAGCTCGGGATGGAGAACAGGACCTTGAAGATCGAGGCGAACGCCAGCGTCGAGGTCACGGTGAGCATGAGCGTGTAGCCCCACATGACGACCCCGGACACGGCGCTGGTGCGGCCGCCGTAGCGCAGGTCGAGCATCTCGCCGACGGTGTACACACGCAGCTTCACCAACCGCCGCGCGAACACGGCGTGGAGCACGAGGATGCCGACGCCGATGGTGACCACGAGCCACGCGCCCGAGACGCCGTAGGTGTAGCCGAGCTTCACGCCGCCGACCGTGGACGCGCCGCCGAGCACGACGGCCGACATCGTGCCGGAGTACATGAACCAGCCGAGCCGCCGGCCCGCCACGAGGTAGTCGGACTTCGTTTTCGCCAGGCGCAGGCCGATCCAGCCGACTCCGATCATGCCCGCGATGTACAGCGTGATCACCGCGTAGTCGCCGCCCACGGGGTCCTCCTCGGTTCTCTGCGGGGTTGTTCGGGCCACCGTAGGTTCGGGTGCCACCGCTGCGGCATGGGACGATCCATCCAGGAACCGTCGAAAGGCGGGATGAAATGACCCAGAACCTCGAGCGCGAGTGCGCGGAAGTGAATGTTCCGTTACGGACGGTCGTCGGCAACCCGGAGCTCGCGCTCGACGTCGTGCGGGAGACGCTGGTGCCGGGCGCGCTCGACGCGCCCGTGCGCTGGGCCCACGTGAGCGAGCTCGACGATCCCGCGCCCTACCTGCTCGGCGCCGAGCTGGTGCTCACCGCCGGCGTGAACCTGCCGCGCGAGCCCGGGCACTACGTTCGCCGCCTGCGCGACGCCGGCGTGACTGCGCTGGGCTTCGGCCTCACGCCGACCGTGTCCGAGACGCTGCCGAAGCCGCTGCGCGACGCGTGCGTGCGCCACGGCCTGCCGCTGGTGGTCGTGCCGCCGCGTACGCCGTTTCTCGCGATCAGCCGGGCCGTGGCCGTCGCGCTCGCCGAAGCGGGCCAACGTGAACAGCGCCGCACGGCGATCGCGCGGGAGGCTCTCACGCGCGCCGCGGGCGACGGCATGGGTGCGCTCGTGACGGCGCTGGCCGAGCGGCTGCGGGGCTGGGTGGCGCTCGTCGGGCCCGCGGACGCGCTCGTGGCCAGCCACGACGCACCGCAACCGCTGCCGCCCGAGGTCGCCGACCTGCTCACGACCTTGCGCGCGGGCACCGGCGTCCGCAGCGCGACCACCGAGCTGCCGGACGGTACGTACGTGGTGGCGCAGCCGGTGTACCCGCAGGCGACGGCGGCGCACCTGCTCGTGCTCGGGCGCCGGCGCCGGTTCGGCGGCGGGGACCGCGCGATCCTCGCCGTCGGCGCGGCGTTGCTCGGGCTCGTCGGCCGCGCCGGCTCCGACACCGCGGAGCTCGGGGCGGCGGCCACCGGTCTGCTGCTGGGGCAGGGCGGCGCGGACGTGCTGACGACGTTGCTGGGCACGGGGGAGTGCCGGCTCGTGGCCGGGGTCGCGCACCGCCTGGGCCCGGACGAGGTCGCCGTGCGCCACGACTGGCTGCGCGCGCGGCTCGACACCCCGCTCGTGCAGGTGCTGCCGGGGCCGCGGTTCCTGGCGGTGGTGGGTGCGTCGCCGGAGCTCGGCGGGCTGCGCGAGCACGGCTGGCTCGCGGTGGCGGGCTCGCCCGTGACCGCGGACGGGCTGCCGGGCGCCCTCGCGGAGGCGCAGCTGCTGCTGGCCCGGGCACAGGCCCTCGGCCGGCCGGTGGCGGCGGCGGATCCGCTGGGTTTCGACGCGCTCGTCGCGCCCGGTGCCGCGGCGGGGTTCGCCGAGCGGGTGCTGGCGCCGTTGCGGGAGCTGGACCGCGCGCACGACCGGGAGCTGGTGCCGACGCTGCGGACGTGGCTCGCGCACCACGGCGGCTGGGACCGCACGGCCGCCGAACTCGGGGTGCACCGCAACAGCGTCCGGCACCGGATCGGGCAGGCCGAACGGGCGTTGGGCGTGGATCTTGCGGACCCGGAGACGAGGATGCGGTTGTGGTTCGCGCTGCGCTGGTCGTGAGGTTTGGCGTGAGCTGCGCGTGAGGTGGCCCGGAGTGTCCATTCAGGTCTCTCAGGTGCTCTCAGGAAACTGTGGGATTGTGGTCTCGTGCGTGTTCTGGTAGTCGAAGACGAAGAGCCCTTGGCCGATGCGATCGCGCGCGGCCTGCGCCGTGAGGGCATGGCGGTGGACGTCGCGTTGACCGGTGACGACGGGCACGAGAAGTCGTCCGTCACCCGCTACGACGTGGTGCTGCTCGACCGCGACCTGCCCGGGATGTCGGGTGACGAGCTGTGCCGCGAGATCGTCGCGTCGGGTGAGCTCACTCGGGTGCTCATGCTCACCGCGAGCAGTTCCGTCTCCGACCGGGTCGACGGGCTGTCCCTCGGTGCGGACGACTACCTCGCGAAGCCCTTCGCATTCCCCGAGCTGGTCGCCCGCGTGCGCGCGCTCGGCCGCCGGGCGACCCCGGCCGCGCCGCCGCTGCTCACGGCCGGCGACGTGGAGCTGGACCCGGCGAAGCGCATCGTGCGCCGCGCGAGCGGGCCGATCGACCTGACGCGCAAGGAGTTCGGCGTGCTCGAGGTCCTGCTGTCGGCGTCGGGGTCGGTGGTCAGCAGCGAGGAGCTGCTGGAGCGTGTGTGGGACGAGAACGCCGACCCGTTCACCACGACGGTGCGGGTCACCGTGATGACCTTGCGCAAGAAGCTGGGTGAGCCGGGGATCATCGAGACCGTGGTGGGCTCGGGCTACCGCGTGCCGGTCGCGGACGCCGGCGCGTAGTGAACCTGCCCGGCATACGCAGCCTGCGGGCCCGGGTCACGATCCTCGCGACCGTGCTGGTGGCCGCGGCCGGGCTGCTCCTGCTGTGGCTGGCGTGGTCGCTCGTGGGCGACGCGGTGGACGCCGTGCCGCACATGCCGCCCGGCACGATCGTGCGGGTCGACGGGGTCGACGTCGACGCGTCCACGCTCGCTCAGCACCTGCGTACGCACGCCGTGAACCGGGTGCTGATCTTCGGCTCGCTGGCGTTCTGCTTCGTCGTCGCCGCGGCGGCGATCCTCGCGTGGACCTTCACCTCGCGCGTGCTGCTGCCGCTGCGCGAGATCACCGGCACCGCGCGGCGGCTGTCGGTGGAGTCGATGGGCGAACGCATCGGCGAGATCCGCTCGCGCGACGAGCTGGCCGAGCTGGCCCAGACCTTCGACGACATGCTCGACCGCCTGCAGGCCGCGTTCGACGCGCAGCGCCACTTCGTCGCCAACGCGAGCCACGAACTGCGCACGCCCCTTTCGGTCATCCGCACCGAGCTCGACGTCACGCTGTCCGACGAGGAAGCCGACGAAGCCGAGCTGCGCCGCATGGGCGGCGTGGTCCGCGACGCCACCGAACGCGCCGGCCAGCTCGTGAACTCCCTGCTGCTGCTGGCCCGCACCGACGGCGCCGGCTTGGTGATGCGCGAGCCGGTGGACCTGGCGGTGCTCGTCGGGCGCGCGTGGGCGGCCGTGCGCGCGGAGGCTTCGGCTCGTGGCCTGCGGGCCGAGTTCGCCACCGTCGCCGCGCCCGCGTTCGGCGACCCCGCGCTGCTCGAACGCATCGCCGGCAACCTCGTCGAGAACGCCGTGCGCCACAACGTCGAGGGCGGTTGGCTCGAGGTCACCACGACACCGGGCCCCCAGTGGTCCACCCTGCGCGTGCGCTCGTCGGGCGGCTTGCTCGACCCGGCGGCCGTACCCGAGCTGTTCGAGCCGTTCCGCCGCGCCGGCGTCGCCCGCACCGCGCGTTCGGGGGCGGGTTTGGGGTTGTCGATCGTGCGGGCCGCCGTCCAGGCCCACGGCGGCGCCATCTCCGCGGAACCGGTGGTGGGCGGCGGCTTGACGGTGACGGTGCACCTGCCGGCGGGACCGCAGGGGATTCCGGCGCTTTGAGCTCGTAACGTTCCCGCCCCGCCGGATGATGATCGTGCGTGGGGATTCGTTTGTGGCGCTGGCTGGCGCCGGTTCTCGTGGTCGCGCTCGGCGCGGGCGTCGGTTTGGCTTTCGTGGTCGGGATGGCGGTGCGGCCGGACCCGCTGCCGGTGGACCGCACGCCGGTGCCGCTCGCCGCGCACCAGCCGTGCCGGGATGTGCAGGTCTACTTCGACACCGACGAGCAGATGCGGCGCGCCGCGGCCTCGTTCCACGACGACCCCGACGCGCGGCTTGTCTTCGTCGAGACCAAACACGAGTCCTTCCTCGCACTGCGCGACGGCTTCAAGGACCACCCGGAGATGCTGAACGGCCTGGGCGGCGAGGAGAGCTCACCCGCGGTCGTCACCGTCCTGCCGCCGCCCGCTACCGACCTCGTCGCCTATACCGCCCGGCTGAAGGCCCGGTTCCCGCAGGCGCAGGAGGTCTACTCCATGGACGTCAACGCCTTCAACAAGATGTTCGGCAAACCCCGCGACGGCCGGACCTGCCCGCGCGCGGGCGAGTACTGATCAGGGCTGGGTGAAAATCAGGTGATGGGGAACCGCCTGTGGCGCTGGCTTGCTCCCGTGCTGGTGCTCGCGCTGAGTGCGGGCGTCGGTTTGGCGTTCGTCTTCGGGGCGGCCGTGCGGCCGGACCCGCTGCCGGTGGACCGGACACCCGTGCCGCCGGCCGGGCACAAGCCACAGGTGAAGCCGGTGGCATGCCGGCGGTGATCACCGTGATCCCGGTTCCGCACACTGCCTTGAGCGCCTATGCCGCCGAGCTGAAACAGCGGTTCCCGAACGCCGACGACGCGACTCCATACGACGTCGACTCGCTCGCGAAGACCCTGCCCGCGGACAAACGCGGGCCCGCCTGCCCTCCGGCCGGCGAACGCTGACCCCGGCTTCCGGGGCGAGAGGAAAAGACCGTGAGGATTCGTTTGTGGCGCTGGCTGGCGCCGGTTCTGGTGGTCGCGCTCGGGGTGGGGGCCGGGGCCGCTTTCCTGGTCGCCGGGTCGGTGCGGGCCGTGGCATTGCCGGTGGCCCGGCCATCGGCGCCGTCGACCGGGCGCCAGCCGTGCCTGGCCGTGCAGGTGTACTTCCGCGACGACGATTCGATGCGCCGCGCCGCCGCCGAGCTCGGGAACGACCCGAAAGCCCGCCGGGTCGACCTCGACCCCCAGGCCCTGACCTGGACGGAGTTCAAGAAGATCTACAAGCAGGACCCGGCGAAAATCGCCGCGACGAGTGAAAGTGCCATGCCGGCGACGGTGGTGGTGATTCCGGTTCCGGGCACCGATCTCAACGGTTACGCCGCCGAGTTGAAGCAGCGGTTCCCGGACGCCCGGAAGGTCCAACAGCTCGACGTCGAGGCCACGTGGAAGAAGTACCACCCGGGGGTGCAGGGCTTCGTCTGCGCGTAGCCACACCGCGAACGCTGACCGGGGACCAGTCCCGGCTCGGTGTGTGATGATCTGTCCATGGGGATTCGCATCTGGCGCTGGCTCGCCCCGGTGCTGGTCGTCGCACTGGGCGCGGGCGTCGGGCTGGCCGTTGTCGTCGGGGCGGCCGTGCGGCCGGATCCGCTGCCGGTGGACCGCACGCCCGTGCCGCTGGCCGGGCACCGGCCGTGCGCCGCGGTGGAGGTGTGGTTCGACGACGACCAGGCGATGCGGTTCGCGGCCGACCAGGTGCGGAACGACCCGAAGGCCCGGCGGGTGTACACCGAGACGAAGGCTGCAGCCTGGGTGCGCTTCAAGGAGATTTTCAAGGACGAGCCCGACCTGCTGGCGACGACGGATCCGAGCGCCATCCCCGGCTCGGTGACCGTGGTTCCGTTTCCGGGCACCGACCTGAAGGCCTACGCGGCCGAGCTCGGGCGGCGGTTCCCGAACACGCGACGGGCCGAGGACCTCGACGTCAACGCCCTGCGCGACAAGGTCCCAGGACAAGCGCGGCCCGGTCTGCCCGCGCGCGGGGGAGTTCTGATCGGGTGACGGGAAACCGAATGTGGCGCTGGCTGGCCCCGGTGCTGGTCCTCGCCCTCGGTGCGGGGGCCGGCCGGGCCTTCCTCGTCGGCGGCGCCGTGCACTCGGACGCGGTGCGGAAGACGTGTCACCGATGATCACCGCGTTTGCGCGACCGGGCACCGACACGAGCGCGTTGGCACGGCAACTGCAGGCGCAGATCCCCGCCGCACACAATGTGCAGGCCGTGCCGCCGGATTTCTTCCGGCAGATCTTTCCATCGGGCACTCGCGGCCCGTCCTGTCCGTGAAAAACAGGGCGGTGTGTCCACATCGGACACACCGCCCTCGGCCTTGATCAGGCGACCGGCACCGAAGCGACACCCGGTGCCAGGAACGGCTTCCCGTTCACCCGCTCCGACACCCCGGCCCGGTCCAGGTACGGCGTGATGCCGCCGTTCCAGAACGGCCAGCCCGCGCCCAGCAGCAGGCACAGATCGATGTCCAGCGCCTCCGCGACCACACCCTCGTCGAGCATCAGGCGGATTTCCTGGGCGATGGCGTTCAGCGCGCGGTCCCGCACCTGCTCGGCCGTGGACGGGTTGTCCCCTCGGGTCCACAGGGCGTCGACCTCCGGGTCGACGGACGCGGTGCCCGAGGAGTCCCAGGTCCACACGCCCTTCTTGCCCGCCTTCACGAACTTGGCGAGGTTCTCGCTCACCGTGAAGCGGTCCGGGAACGACCCGTGCAGCGTCTCACCCACGTGCAGGGCGATGGCCGGACCGACGAGCTGCATCAGGTTCAGCGGCGACATCGGCAGGCCCAGCGGCTCCAGCGCCGAGTCCGCGACCTCGAACGGCGTGCCCTCGTCCACGGACACCAGCACCTCGCCGAGGAAACGCAGCAGCAGCCGGTTGACGACGAACGCCGTGGCGTCCTTCACCAGCACGCTCGACTTCTTCAGCTGCTTGCCGACCGAGAACGCCGTGGCGAGCGTGGCGTCGTCGGTCTTCTCGCCGCGCACGATCTCCAGCAGCGGCAGCACGGCCACCGGGTTGAAGAAGTGGAAACCCACCACGCGCTCGGGGTGCTGCAGCTTCGAGGCCATCGCGCTGATCGACAGCGAAGACGTGTTCGTCGCCAGGATCGCCTCGGGCGACACGTGCTGCTCCAGCTCGGCGAACACCGCCTGCTTCACATCCAGTTCTTCGAACACGGCCTCGATCACGAAGTCGGCGTCGGAGAACGCGGCCTTGTCGAGCGAACCGGTCACCAGTGCCTTGAGCCGGTTGGCGCCGTCCGGCGACACGCGCTTGCGGGCCAGCAGCTTGTCGATCTCGTCGTGGACGTAACCCACGCCCTTGTCGACGCGCTCCTGGTCGACGTCGGTGAGCACCACCGGCACCTTGAGACGGCGCACGAACAGCAGCGCGAGCTGGCTGGCCATCAGGCCCGCGCCCACGATGCCGACCTTGTTCACCTTGCGTGCCAGCGACTTGTCCGGTGCACCGGCCGGCCGCTTCGCGCGCTTGTTCACGAGGTTGAACGAGTACAGCCCGGCGCGCAGCACGTCGGACATCAGCAGCTCGGCCAGCCCGTCCGTCTCGGCCGCGTAACCGCGGTCGAGATCGTTGTCCCGCGCCAGCTCCAGCAGCTCCACAGCCTTCGTCGCGCCCGGCGACGCGCCGTGCGTTCGACCGTCCACGATGGCCTTCGCGCGCGCGATCGCCGCGTCCCAGCCCGCGCCGCGGTCGATCTCGCGGCGCGCCGGCGTGATCTCACCGTTGACGACCTTCGCGAGCCACAGCAGCGACTGCTCGAGGTAGTCGGCCGAGCCGAACACCTCGTCGACGATGCCGAGTTCCGCCGCCTGCTTCACGTTGAGCATCTTGTTCTGCGCCAGCGCGTTCTCGATGATCACCGTGACGGCGGCGTCGGCTCCGATGAGGTTCGGCAGCAGCTGCGTGCCGCCCCAACCCGGGAACAGGCCGAGGAACACCTCGGGGAACGCGATCGCGGCAGTGTTCTCCGAGAGCGTCCGGTAATGGCACGACAGGGCCAGTTCGAGCCCGCCGCCCATCACCGCGCCGTTGACGAAGCCGAACGTCGGGATCGTCGATTCGGTGAGCCGGCGGAACACGTCGTGGCCGGTCTGCGCGATCTTCCGGGCCAGCGCCGGGTCCGACACGGCCTCCACACCGGACAGATCCGCGCCGACGGCGAAGATGAACGGCTTGCCGGTGACCGCGATCGCCGCGGGCTCGGCCTCGAACGCCACGTCCAGCGCCGCGTTGAGCGACACCAGGCCCTGCGGGCCGAAGGTGCTCGGCCGGGTGTGGTCGTGGCCGTTGTCGAGCGTGATCAGCGCGACGGGCTTGGCCAGCCCGGGCACCTTCACCAGGCGCGTGACGGCGGTGGTCACGACCTCGTCGGGGAACGCGGCCTTGGCCTCTTCAGCGGTGAAAGTCATTTACTTCGCCCCCTCGAACGCCGGGTTCTCCCAGATCACGGTGCCGCCCATGCCGATGCCGATGCACATGGTGGTCATGCCGTAGCGCACGTCGGGGCGCTCGGCGAACTGGCGCGCCAGCTGCGTCATCAGCCGCACGCCGGACGAGGCCAGCGGGTGGCCGCACGCGATCGCGCCGCCCCACTGGTTCACGCGCGGGTCGTCCTGGTCGATACCGAAGTGGTCGAGGAAGGCGAGCACCTGCACGGCGAACGCCTCGTTGATCTCGAACAGGCCGATGTCGTCGATCGACAGGCCGGTGCGCTTGAACAGCTTCTCCGTGGCCGGCACCGGGCCGATGCCCATGACCTCCGGCTCGACCCCGGCGAACGAGTAGCCGACCAGCCGCATCGCGGCGGGCAGGCCCAGCTCACGGGCGGTTTCCTCGTCGGCGAGGATCGACGCGGTCGCGCCGTCGTTCAGGCCCGCCGCGTTGCCGGCGGTGATGCGGCCGTGCGGCCGGAACGGCGTCTTCAGCTTCGCCAGCTGCTCCACGGTCGTGCCCGGCCGCGGCGGCTCGTCCTCGGTCGCCAGGCCCCAGCCCAATTCCTTCGACCGGATCGCGACCGGCACCAGCTCGGGGCCGATCTTGCCGGTCTTCACGGCCTCGGCGTAGTGCTCCTGGCTGCGCGCGGCGTAGGCGTCGGTGCGCTCCTTGGTGATCTCGGGGAACCGGTCGTGCAGGTTCTCCGCGGTCTGGCCCATGACGAGCGCGGTCGGGTCCACGAGCTTGTCGGCGATGATGCGCGGGTTGGGGTCCACGCCCTCGCCCATCGGATGGCGGCCCATGTGCTCGACGCCGCCGGCGATCGCGATGTCGTACGCGCCGAAGCCGATGCCGCTCGCGACCGTGGTCACGGCCGTCATCGCGCCCGCGCACATACGGTCGATGGCGAAGCCCGGCACGGACTTCGGCAGCCCGGCCAGCAGCGCGGCCGTGCGCCCGATGGTGAGGCCCTGGTCGCCGATCTGGGTCGTCGCCGCGATGGCGACGTCGTCCACCCGCTCGGGCGGCAGCTCGGGGTGCCGCCGCAGCAGCTCACGGATGGCGTTGACGACCAGGTCGTCCGCCCGGGTCCCGGCGTAGATGCCCTTGTCGCCCGCCTTGCCGAAGGGGGTGCGTACCCCTTCGACGAACACGACGTTGCGCACCCCACGCGCGGTCGGCGCAAGGGGCGGCGTTGCTGGTGCGGCCACGAATGCTCCTGAAGTAGACAGAAATCCTGTCCGCACGATAGCCCTTGTTACCCACGGGTAACCAGGGGAGTGGCCCGGACGAGTGGGCGACGGCACACTGCCGGGCGGCCCCGGCCCTCAGGAACGCAGGTGGGCGAGCCAGCCCCCCTTCGCGGAGATGTCCTCGGCGGCGGCGAGCGCCGCCGGCTCGCACAGGAAGCCCGAGACCTCCGAACCGGCGCGCAGGCGCACCCGCCCGATCGCCAGCGGCGCCGGGACCGCCGCCACGAACGCGCCGAAGCCGGCCACCGGGAGGTCCCACACCTCGGCCGCGATCGCGACGCCGCCTTCGGCCACGCGCACGAGCCCGGGTTTGGGCGGGGTCGTGGCCAGCGCGTGCAGCCGGTACTCGGGCGCGGTCTCGGTTTCGGCGACGAAGCGGCCGCCACGGGAGGTCAGCTCGTGGTTGAGCGGCTGCCCCCGCAGGTGCGCCCCGACGACGGCGAGACGGACGCGGTCCTCAACGCCGCGGGCCAGCGCGGCCAGCTTCGCGTCCGCGTTCGCCGGGCCGACGAGCATCACCCCGAACGGCCGCCCGCCGACCGTCCCGGCGGGCACGGCGAGTGCGGACAGGCCGAGCAGGTTGGCGAAGTTGGTGAAGCGGCCGAGCGCGGCGTTCGCGCCGACCGGGTCCGCGGCCACCTCGGCGAGCGTCGGGTGGCCGGTGGTGGTCGGCAGCAGCAGGGCGTCCACTGTGGAGAGCACGGCGTCGGCCTCGCGCTTGAGCTCGGCGAGCGTGGCCTGGTCGGCGAACAACCGGTGCGCCGGGAGGTCGCGGGCCGCGGTGATGATGGCGGAGACGGTCGGGTCGACGTCGTCGCGGTGCTTCTCGACGAACTCGCCGACGGCGGTGTAGCGCTCTGCGACGAACGAACCCTCGTACAGCAGCCGTGCCGCGGCGAGAAAAGGCGACAAGTCCACAGTGGTCACCACCGCACCGGCCGCGGCGTAGTCCGCCACGGCGGCGGCGTAGGCCTCGGCCCAGCCGTCCCGCAGCGGGCCCAAGGCGGCCGGGACGCCGATCCGGAACGCGCCCTCGTCCGACAGGCACCGCAGCGCGAGTTCCGCCTCGCCCACCGTGCGCGCGAAGATCGACACACAGTCGATGCTCGCGCACGCCGGCACGACGCCGTCCGTGGGCAGCAGCCCCGGCGTCGGCTTCAGCCCCACGATCCCGTTGAACGCCGCCGGCACCCGGCCCGAGCCCGCCGTGTCCGTCCCGAGCGCGAGATCCGCGATCCCCAGCGCGACGGCGACCGCGGACCCCGAGCTCGACCCGCCCGACACGTACGCCGGGTCGACGGCGTTGCGCACCGCGCCGTACGGGCTGCGCGTGCCGACCAGCCCGGTCGCGAACTGGTCGAGGTTCGTCGTGCCGAGCACCAGCGCACCCGCCGCTTTCAGTCGGGCGACGACGGGGGCGTCCGCCGCGGGCTCGTAGGCGTAGGCCGGGCATCCGGCCGTGGTGGGCAACCCGGCGACGTCGATGTTGCCCTTGACCGCGGCGAGCCGCGCGTAGAGCGGGAGCGGTTCCCCGGCGGCGAACCGGTCTTCGAGCGCCGCCGCTTCGGCCAGCAAGTCGGCCTCCGGCCGCAGGTCCACCCAGATCTCGGGCCGGTCGACCTGCTCGATCCGGCGGTAGGCGGCGCGCACGCGTTCGCGGATCATCCGAGCACCACCAGCGGGGTGCCGGGCGCGACCTGGTCGCCGGGGGACACGAGCACCTCGAGCACCTTTCCGTCGGCGGGCGCGGGGATGCGCGCCTCGGTTTTCATGGCTTCCAGCGTGACCAGCGACTGCTTGTGGTCCACCCGCGTGCCCGCCTCGACGTCCACCCGCCAGACGGTGGCGGCGAACGGGGCCTCGACGACGTGCCCGCCCGGCGGTGCCTGCACGCGGGCCGGCGGCCTTGTGACCGGCTCCGGCTTCGGGTCGAACTCGCCCGCGGCCGCCCAGGCGCGGCGTTCCGCCTCGAACGCCGCCGACTGCGTCGCGCGGAACCCGGCGATGCTCTCGGCGTTGTCGGCGAGGAACCGCTGGTAGTCGGCGAGGCGGAACTCGCCGTCGGCGATGTCGAGCTCGAGCTGCCCGGCCGAGCCGCGCGCCCGCAGGTCCAGCAGTTCGTCGGCCGACACCGGGTACCACGAGATCCGGTCGAAGAACCGCAGCAGCCACGGCGAGCCCGGCTCGAACGCGCCGCGCTGGTGCCAGCCGCTCCACACCTGCACGGTCCGGCCGACGAACTGGTAGCCGCCCGGCCCTTCCATCCCGTAGATGCACAGGTAGGCGCCGCCGATGCCGACCGAGTTCTCGGCCGTCCACGTCCGGGCCGGGTTGTACTTCGTGGTCACCAGGCGGTGGCGCGGGTCCAGTGGGGTCGCGACGGGCGCGCCGAGGTAGACGTCGCCGAGCCCGAGCACGAGGTACTCGGCGTCGAACACGGTGCGGTAGACCTCGTCCACAGTAGACAGACCGTTGACGCGGCGGATGAACTCGATGTTCCACGGGCACCACGGGGCGTCGTCGCGCACGCCCGTCATGTACCGCTCGATCGCCTCGCGCGTCGCCGGGTCGTCCCACGACAGCGGCAGTCGCACACCGCGGCTGGGCACCACCAGGTCCGCGGTGACCGGCAGGTCGCCCTCCAGCTCACGCACCAGGCCGAGGGCCTTGCCGACCGGCAGCGCGTCCGGGTCGACGTGCACCTGCAGCGACCGGATACCCGGCGTGAGGTCGACAATCCCCGGCACGCCCTCGGCGGCGAGCCGCTCCGCCAGCGCGTGGACGCGCATCCGCAGCGCGAGGTCGAGAGTCATGTCGCCGTATTCGACGAGCAGGTTGTCGTCGCCGCTGCGCCGGTAGGTCACCGACGGCTCGCCGTCCGCCGCGGTCCGCCGGGCGAGCACGCCGCCGTCGTCGAGGACGCCCCGGCTGGGGAGCAGCGGCACCGCCGGCCGCCGGCGCAGGGCCGCGGCATGGTCGGGATCGATCGGGACGAAGCGCACGGTGTCACCCGGGCGCAGCTGGCCCAGCTTCCAGCGTTCGCCGGTGGCGACCGTCGCCGGGCACACGAACCCGCCGAGGCTCGGGCCGTCGGGACCGAGCAGGATCGGCAGGTCGCCGGTGTAGTCGACGGCGCCGATCGCGTACGGCGTGTCGTGGATGTTGGACGGGTGCAGCCCGGCCTCACCGCCGTCCTCCCGCGCCCACTCGGGGCGCGGCCCGACGAGCCGGACGCCGGTGCGCGCGGAGTTGAAGTGCACCTGCCAGTCGGTGCGGTAGAAGGTCTCGATGTCGGCCTGCGTGAAGAACTCCGGTGCGGCGTGCGGGCCTTCCAACGCACCGATCGTCCACTGTGAACTCATCAGGGGTCGGTCCCCGATGGCACCGGCGACCGGGTCCGCGGGCTCCGGCCCGGGGGTGAGCACGTCGCCCGCCGCGAGCGCCCGGCCGCCGTGGCCGCCGAACCGGCCGAGCGTGAACGTCGCCGCGCTGCCGAGGAACTCGGGCACGGCGAGTCCGCCCCGCACGAGCACGTAGCTGCGCAGTCCGGCCGTGCCCGCGCCCACGTCGAGCGTGCCGCCGGCCGGGACCACGATCGGCGTCCACGTGGGAGCCGGGGCGCCGTCGAGGAGCACGGGTGCGGTGGCGCCGGTGACGCAGACGGTGGTGTCGGTGGAGAACCGCAGTGTGACACCGTCCACAGTGCACTCCAGGCCGGCCGCGCCCTCGGGGTTGCCGAGCGCCAGATTGCCGAGCCGCAGCGACAGGTCGTCCATCGGGCCGGACGGCGGCACTCCGACGTGCCAGAACCCGGTGCGGCCCGGCCACTCCTGCACGGTGGTCATCGTGCCGCCGCGCACGACGTCGATCCGCGGCTCGTCGTCGGTGACGCCGTCGAGCGTCGCGGTGTCGTGGGTGGCGCTGGTGAACGCGGGATCTCCCGCCGCGGCGCGGAGCTGACCGAGGTTGGTGCGCACGCCGCCCACGGAGGTGACCGCGAGCGCCGCCCGCAGGTTCGCCAGTGCGTCCGCGCGGTCGGTGCCCGTGCAGATCACCTTGGCCAGCAAGGGATCGTAGTGCGTGGTGACGGTGGTGCCGGCCTCTATCCACGTGTCCACGCGGACGTCCGGTGGCAGAGTCACGCCGGTGACCAGGCCGGCGCTCGGGCGGTGGTTCGCGCTCGGGTCCTCGGCGTAGACGCGGGCCTCGAACGCGTGTCCGCGCGGCTCGGGTGCGGTGGTGAACATCCCGCGGTCGCCCTGCGCCAGCCGCAGCATCCAGCCGACCAGGTCGACGCCGTACACCGCCTCGGTCACCGGGTGCTCGACCTGCAGCCGGGTGTTGACCTCGAGGAACGCCGCCTCCTCACGCACGGGGTCGTAAACGAACTCGACCGTGCCGGCCGAGCGGTAGCGCACCGACGAGCACAGCGCCACCGCCGCGTCGGCGAGCTGCCTGGGCACCGCGTCCGGCAGGCCCGGCGCCGGGCACTCTTCCACGACCTTCTGGTTGCGCCGCTGCAGCGAGCAGTCGCGCGTGCCCAGCGCGAGGACCTCACCGGCGCCGTCGCCGAACACCTGCACCTCGACGTGCCGGGCGCTCGTCACCAGCCGTTCCAGGAACACTCCGGAGCTGGCGAAGCTCTTGGCCGCGACGCTGCGCACGGTCTCCCATGCGTCGGACAGCTCGTCGGCCGACGCGCACGCGCGCATCCCGATCCCGCCGCCGCCCCCGGTCGCCTTGAGCATCACCGGGTAGCCGATCCCGGCCGCTTGGGCCAGGGCTTCGTCGAGGTCGGCCAGAAGCCCGGTGCCGGGCAGCAGCGGCACTCCGGCCGCGATCGCGGCCTCGCGCGCGGTGTGCTTGCTGCCGAACACCTCCAGGTGCTCCGGCGCCGGGCCGATGAACGCGATCCCGGCGTCCTCGCACGCGCGGGCGAACGCGGTGTCCTCGCTGAGGAACCCGTAACCCGGGTGGATCGCATCCGCACCGGTGTCGAGTGCGGCCCGGATGATCGCGTCGGCCCGCAGGTAGCTCTCGGCCGCGGGCGCCGGGCCGAGCCGCACCGCCTCGTCGGCCAGGCGGACGTGCGGTGCGGTGCGGTCGGCGTCGGAGTACACCGCGACGGTCGGGATACCCAGCTCCCGGGCGCCGCGCAACAGGCGTACCGCGATCTCGCCGCGGTTGGCGACCAGCAGTTTCACGCCGCACGCTCCGGTTCGGTCACGACCATCCGCACCGGCGTCGGGTCGAAGCCGTTGCAGGGGTTGTTGATCTGCGGGCAGTTGGACACGAGCACGAGCACGTCAGTCTCGGCGCGCAGCCGGACTTCCAGGCCCGGCGCGGAGAGGCCGTCGACGATACCGAGCGTGCCGTCGGCCTCGACGGGCACGTTCATGTACCAGTTGACGTTGCTCACCAGGTCGCGTTTGCCGAGTCCCCACTTGCTGCCCTCGATGAGGAAGTTGTCGGCGCAGGCGTGCTGAAACCGGGTGTGCTGGCCGTAGCGGAGGCTGTTGGACTCCTTGCTGCACGCGCCGCCGAGCGTGTCGTGGCGGCCGCAGGTGTCGGCGACGACGGTGACCAGCGGCGTGCCCTCGCCGGTGCGCAGCACGCTGCCAGTGGTGAGGAAGATGTTGTGCTGTGCGGCGACTGTCGCGGCGGCGCTGTAGCGCTTCGCGGTGTCCGCCGCGTCGTAGCAGAGGAAGTCGACGGCCTGGTTGCCGCCGAGGTCGATGATCGAGAGCTCCTGGCTGCGGCGCAGCACCGTGGAGAACGGCGCCCGCGCGGGGACTTCGACGTCGAGCACGGTCGTGGTCATGCGAGCCCCCGGGCGGTGAGGTAGTCGGCGGTGTTCTCGAAAGCCCGCTGCGCTTCCGGCGTGTGAGTCCACTCCGGACTGTCCGGAGTGGTGGGCCGGTCGCGCCAGGCGAGGACCCGCAGTGGGCTCACGGTGTAGTCCTCGCGAGGGTCGAGCGGGTGCGCGGTGTTGGCGAGGAGCACGACCACCGGCAGTTCGATCCGCAGGTCCACGGAAGCCCCGGCGCCCGCGGCGCCGGTGAACTCGAGCCCACCCTCCGCGTCGACCCGCACGCCCTGGAAGAACGACAGACTGGGCGGCAGATCCCGTGGCCCCAGGCCGTTTTTCGCCGCCGCCAAGGTGAACAACGGCATCCCGGCCGGAGAGGGGCCCTCGGGCGCGCCGTCGCCGTAGCGCTCGGTGTTGTGGTCCACAGTGGACGTTCCGCACAACGCGTCGTGCCGGCCGCTGGTGTCGGCCACGACGGTCGCGAGCACCCGCGCCTGGTCCGAGAGCAGCGCGACGGACTCGCCGAGGTAGGCGTTCCACTGCACCTTCACCGTGTCGGCGACATTGAGCCGTTCCCACGGCCCCTCGGCGTTGAACAACAGCAGGTGTGCGCAGGCGTCACCCTCGAGGTCGGTGAGCCGCAGCCGCGTGCCGCGGGCGAGGACCTTGTGCGTGTAGCCGCCGCCGGCCACGGTCTCGGCCCAGGTCAGCGCGGCCGGATCGACGCCGGGCGGTGCGGGCGCCCCGGTCGCCGGGATCGTCGGCATCGTGTCGACGACCGTGCCGGCTTGGGCGCGGGCGTGGTCGCGCGCGCCGTAGGTGGTTGCCGTGGTGCTCATGGACGTCCTCTCAGACCGCGGGTTCGAGGGCGGGGGCGGTGGTCTGGCGCAGCCGCAGCCAGCAGCACCAGCCGATCAGCAGGGCGGCACCGACGAACTCGACGGGGAACAGCAGCAGCCAGGGCGAACCCGAGCCGGCGAGGTCGTAGATCTCCGCCCGGGGCCAGGCGATGTTGACGATCATGACCACGCCGTAGGCGACGGCGGCGACGTTCACCGGGAGCGCCCAGCGTCCCAGCGAGAACAGGCCGGGCTCGGCGGGGAAGCGCCCCCGCAGCCGGCGCACCAGCAGCGGGCCGGTGACCAGCAGGTACGCGAGGTAGACCACGACCACCGACGTGCCGGTGATGGTGCTGAACAGGGTCGGGTTGCCGACGTTCACCCCGAGCAGCGCGATCGCCAGCGCACCGGAGACGACGGCGGGCCACAGCGGGGTGCCGGTGCGCGGGTTGACGCCGGACAGTCGTGCGGAGAACGGCAGCGCGTTGTCGCGGGCCATCGCGTAGATCAGCCGGATCGTGCCGGTCTGGATGGTGAGCGTGCAGACGATCACGGCGATCGCGACGTCGGCGAGGAAGATCCGGCCGAAAGTGTCGCCGAAGACCGCCGTGATCACGTACGGCAGGCCGTGCCCGGCGAGCTCGCCGTCGGTGAGGCTCGGGGCGGCCATGAGCGCGGTGAGCACCACGGCGAGGCCGCCGAGTCCGGAAACCAGGACCGCGCGCAGCACGGCTCGCGGGGCGGCCCGGCGGGCGTCGCGCGTCTCCTCCGCGACGGAGGCCGCGGTGTCGAACCCGTACAGCACGTACGCGGCCATCAGCGCCGAAGCGAGCACGCCGCCGATCCCGGCCGCGGAGGCACCGTCGCTCACCGGCACGCTGTGCACCACCACCTGCGGCCCGCGCACGGCGAACAGCGCCAGGCCACCGATGAGCACGGCGACGCCGATCAGCTCCGCGGCGACCCCGACGTCGTTGATCCGGGCCATCACACGGACGCCGGCGGCGTTGACCACCGTGGTGAACAAGATCAGCAGCGTGCCGAGCAACACGGCGTTGGTGGCGCCGGTCGGCGACGTCACCGACGGGTCGCCGCCGACGAGCTGGAACCCGCTCCACACCGAGGGGAGCACGATCTGCAGCGCGATCGCCGCGGCGGCGAGCGCGACCACGCAGCCGAGCAGCATCATCCAGCCCGCGAGCCAGCCGGCGAAACCGCGCGCCAGCTGCTTGGCCCACTGGTAGACGGATCCGGCGAGCGGGTAGCGGGCGGCCAGCTCCGCGAAGACGAGCGCGACGAGGACCTGTCCGGCGAGCACGAACGGCCACGACCAGAAGAACAGCGGGCCGCCGAAGGTGTAGCCGAAGCCGAAGAGCTGGAACACGGTGGTGAGGATCGAGACGAAGGAGAAGCCGGCCGCGAAGGCGGAAAAGCCGCCCAAGCTGCGGCGGAGCTCCTGGCGGTAGCCGAACTCGGTGAGGTCGTCGGAGGGGACCGGTGGCGCGGGCATGCGGGGCTCCCGTCTGCTGGCGGGGATTTCGATCGGTTGACCGAAATTAAGCCGCCGGTGGGTCGGTGCCGTCTCGCCCTCGTAAGGCGAGTGTTAACGGGTGTTTCCGGAAGGGGTGCTGGCGCGTAACACGGCCGGGCGCCTGGCAGGATCGGCTGCGTGGACGGGAAGGCGACGGGAGTGGGGCGCCCCCGCGCGAGCGGCGCGGCGGCGAGCCGTCAGGACGCGCGCGAGGCGGTGCTCGACGCGGCGGGGGAGCTGTTCACCGGCGCGGGGTACGCGGCGACCACCACCCGCGCGATCGCCGAGCGCGCGGGCCTGCGGCAGGCGTCGCTGTACTACCACTTCCCGGCCAAGGAGGACATCCTCGCCGAACTGCTGGCGGCCACCGTCCGGCCGTCGCTGGCGGTCGCGGTCGGCCTGGTCTCCTCGCCCTCGCTCGAGCCGGCGAGTGTGCGGCTGTGGGCACTGGCTTACGCGGACGTCCGGCTGCTGGGCGGGGCGCGGCACAACATCGGCGCGCTGTACCTGCTGCCCGAAGTCTCGTCGCCGAACCTCGCGGGGTTCCGCGCGGAGCGCGCCGAGCTCAAGGCCGCGTACGGCACGCTCGTGGCCGCCGCCCGGCAGAGTGTTTCGGCGATCCGCACCGACCTGGTGTTCGGCCTGGTGGAGAGCACCGCGATCACGCGCCGCGACGACCCCGCGCTCGACGTCGAGGCCCACGCCCGCGAAGCGGCCGACGCCGTCCTCCGCCTGGCCGGCGCGGGCGAGCCCGACGACCCGCTGCGGGCGGCGGCCCGCTCGCTGCTGGAAGTGGCTGGTCGGACATAATGCGCATTGTGGACACGTCGCTTCGGTGGTGCCGGTGAAGTTCTTCCGTTCGCGACCGTTCGACGAGGCAGCCGCGCTGCGCGGCTCGGCGGCGTGGTCGCGCGGCCGCGAAGGCGCGCGTGACCTGCTCCAGCGGTTCGGGATCGCTGTCCGCTTGGGCGAGCTCGGCGAATGGCGGGACGCGGAGCCGGTCTTCCGTGAGCTGATCCCGCCGATGACCGCGGAGTTCGGTCCGCGCAGCAAGGAAACGCTGGGCGCGTGGGTGCACCTGGCGCTCTCGTGGTCCGGTCAAGGCCGCCCCGACGAGGCCGTGCCGCTGCTGGCCGAGACCGAGGACGTCTACGAGCAGACCTGGGGCGCCGAGGCCGCCACGATCTGGTGCCGCCGCATGCTCGTCGAGGCCCTGAGCGTCGCCAACCGCGTGGACGAGCGCGTCGCCGCGTCGGCCTCCCTGGTCCGCTACTGCGCCACCGAACTCGGCGACGCGGATCCGCTGACGCGCGAAGTCCGCTTCGGCGACCTGATCGCGTTGTGCGACGCCGACCGCCAGGACGAGGCGCTGCGCGAGCTGGCAGAGAAGATCGTGCCGTTTTTGCGCAAACCGTTCGACCTCGACTGGGCGGAAGCCGCGCGCCTGGAAATCGGCGCCGAACAGGGCGACGCTGTTCTTGCGGTGCCACCCCTGCGCGAACTCGCCGCCCGGCACCCCCGGCACGGCTTCTTCCGCCAATGCCTCGCCGACGTGCTGGTCCTGACCGACGACCACACCGAGGCGGCCGCCCTGCTGACCAACCTGGTCGCCGAGTCGTGGAGCGGCTGGCGCCAGACGCTGCGCAACCGCGGCACGCTGGCCCAGATCCACCCGGACCCTCAGGTGGCGGCGTTCCATGCCCGCGCCGTGCTCGCGGCAGTGGCGTGGCCGGTGGGGCACCCGGAAGTGCTTGCTGCGCAAGAGGTTCTGGGCCGCTGGGGCTGACGCCCGGCAGACTGCTGCAGTGCCCAGACCGAGCGGCGGCGGCCTTGCTCCGCGCGGGGCGAAGCCGAGAAACCGCCGCCGTTCTGTGCTCGATCCTCGCCGGCCGCCCGGAACACTCCCGCGAGTCTCTGCTGGTTCGCACCTCGCTCGCCCGCGCCTGGCTGGAGACGGGCAACCTCTACGCCGCCGAACACGAAGCGGGCGTTGTGCTGACCGCCGGTGTCTGGCCGGCCGACCTTCCTCGGGCGCAGGCGACCCTCGCGCGCGTGGCCGCGCGCCGCGGCCACCACGAGGAGGCCCTTCGCGACCTCGAACCCGTGGTCGCCGCCCTCACCGCAGCCCTGGGCCCCCACCCACTCGCGGACATTCGAGGCCGCCGCCTGGCTCAACGAGATGTGACCCGCCGCAAGACCAAGGCGCGATGCTGCGAGGGGCCGCAGATACGGGAGCGGCCTTGGCCGGCCGCGCCAAGCCGGCGGAGGTGGTTCTCCTCGGCAAGCCGCGGGCGAATCGGGTGCCGCAGCCGCTGTCGACTCATACGGGTGTGTTCGATCCGGTGGGGAACCTGGACTTCCGGCGGTCTGGGTCCTGTTCCCGAACCGGTGCCGTCAGGCCGTGGCCGTCGTGTGCAACGCCTTGCTCAGCGCCCCCACTGTCAGCTCCACCTGCCACGGCCGAGCCCCGCCGGCCCGCAGCACTTCCTCCACCCCGTCTTCCGACAGGTCGGCGGGCGGGCGCCAGCAGGTGCGGCGGACGAGGTCGGGCAGCATGAGGTTCTCCACCGGCAGCCGGCGGTCCTCGGCGATGGCGGCCAGGGCCGCGCGCGCCGCGGAGAGGCGGGCGGCGGCGTCGGGGTCTTTGTCGGCCCAGCGGTTGACCGGGGGTGGGCCGTCGGAGGGCTGGGTGGGGCTGGGGAGCTCGCTCGCGGGCAGCGCCTTGGCCGCCTGCAGGTGCCGCAGCCAGCTGGCCGTGTACTTGCGCTGCACGCGGCCGCTGAACACCGGCAGGGCCTGCAGCTCCTCGACGGTTTTCGGGTCGGCGGTCACGGCGTTGACGATGGCGCTGTCGGGCAGGATGCGGCTGGGCGCGCGGTCGCGTTTGCGGGCGAGCTCGTCGCGGGCCTGCCACAGCTCGCGCACGGCGGCGAGGCCGCGCGGGCTGCGGATCTTGTGCACGCCCGACGTGCGGCGCCACGGCTCGGCCCGCGGGGCGGGCGGCGGCGCGGTGCGCACGGCCTCGAACTCCTGCCGCGCCCATTCGAGCTTGCCCTGGGACTCCAGCTCGACCTCGAGCCGTTCGCGCAGCTCGTTGAGGAGCTCGACATCCAGGGCCGCGTAGTTGAGCCAGTCGACGGGCAGTGGCCGCTTCGACCAGTCGGCGGCGCTGTGGCCCTTCTCGAGCGTGTAGCCGAGCAGCAGCTCGACGAGAGTGCCCAGCGCCACGCGCTCGTAGCCCGCCAGGCGGCCGGCCAGCTCGGTGTCGAAGAGGCTCTTGGGGTGCAGGTCCAGCTCGGCCAGGCACGGCAGGTCCTGGGATGCGGCGTGGAGCACCCACTCGGTGTCGTTGAGGACTTCGCGCAGGGGCGCGAGGTCGTCGGCCAGCGCTATCGGGTCGAGCAGCACCGTGCCGGATCCTTCGCGGCGCAGCTGCACGAGGTAGGCCTTGGGCCAGTAGCGGTAGCCGGACGCTCGTTCGGTGTCCACGGCCACGGCGCCGGTTCCCGCGGCGAGCCGCGCGCACGCCTCGGCGAGCGCCGCCGGATCGGTCACCACGGGGGGTGTGCCTTCTGCGGGCTCGCGTAGCAGCACGGGCGATCCGGCGTCCTCGGTGGTGGTCTCTCCGGTCCGGGCGCCGTCCGCCTGTGCACTTCCCATAGCTGACGACCCTACGGGACGGGCGTACCGCGCCTGGTCCGCCCGCCCCGCAGGGCCTCTGTCTGCCTTCGTCAGCGGATCACACCAGCGCGCATAGCCAATGCGACCATCTGTGCCCGGTCACCCGTGCCGAGCTTGCGCCCGATGCGGGAGAGGTGCGACTTCACGGTGAGCGCGGAGAGGGAAAGTTCCTCCCCGATCTCCTTGTTCGACTGCCCGTCGGCGACGAGCTGGAGCACCTCGACCTCACGGGCCGAGAGCTCACGCGGGGTGTTGTCGGTGCCCGCGACCCGCGTTCCGGTTGCCAGAACCGGAGCCACGCTCGGGTCGGCGTACACGCCGCCTTCCAGGACCCTGCGCACACCGTCGGTGACAACCACCGGCGAAGCGGACTTCAACAGGTACGCCTGGGCACCGGCCTGGAACGCCGACCGAACCGCGTACGGGTCGTCGGACGATGCGAGCACCACCACGCGCGGCCACCCGTGGCTACGGAGTTCCGTAACCAGCTCGATGCCGCTGCCGTCCGGCAGTCCGAGATCGAGGATCGCCAAGTCGCACGGGCCGGTGGCCTGTGCTCGCGCCCTCGCCTCGGCCACCGTGGCGGCCTCGTGAACCGTGCCCGCACCCATTTGTGCGAGTCGTGCTGCGATTGCCTCCCTCAACAGCGGGTGGTCATCGACCACCAACACGGAAAAAAGCTCTTCCCGCGGGTGCGGAACCATGCTCGCCGGCAAAGCACCGGCTGGCGTGGATCGAACGGCCTGAGATAAGCCGACGGTAGCCACGTCACTACCTCCCTGGAGTCGGTCGTGCCCCCCGACCGGCACCGGGACCTTCGGCCGTTCAGCCGCGCCAGCTTTAGACCGAAAGTGGTGTCGTCGAAGGCACTGTAGCCGCCCCAGGGCTGTTTCGGGGGGATCGAATGGGTATCTATCTGAAACGACTCGTCACTCAGGGCGTTCACCGTCACACGATCGGGCTAGTGCTGAGCCCGTTGTTAACGGAACGGCTTCCGGAGGCGATGCAACAGAGTTATCGAACCCGAAACGCCCGTGCAGGTGGGCCGTGCACCTGCGGGTGCTTCCGCCTGGACGTCTCGTGAGCAGTCCACCAGACGTCGGAAATCGGCCTCCGCCGGGGCAAGATCAACTTTCTTCACGTTTGCACAGTGGGGCTTCAAGGGGGTCTCCGTGGGGTCCGATGGGGTCCGTGGGGGTGCCCCGGGCACCTTGGGTGGCTTTGCGGGCGTGACCAGGGCATGACAGCCCGTGATCATGGGGTCTTCACGAACGTGGGCATCCGCGCGTGCTAGCGCGTGCGGTCCCAGGTGGACGGACGTGAACGGCTCTCAGAATCGCGTTCGGTCGACCGCCGGTGCCGTCAGTTGTCCAGACCACCCCAGGCGCTCCTGGGCGTGCTGAGGGCGCGGGAAAGCCCCGGACGGGCGGCCCGTCCGGGTGAACTTCGGTGGATCAGGAGCTCTGGCGCTGTTCGAACAGCGTGACGCCGACCGGCGGCAGCCCCACGACGCTCGCCATCACCTGGCAGAACGCGTAGCCGTGGGTGCGCAGCGCGGCGTCGGTGGGCGTCCAGGACGCCCGCAGCTCGAGGTCGTCGGTGCGCGAGGGCCCGGAGATGTCGCCGAACCGCGCCGACGAGGTTTCGGTGACCGTGCCGCCCAGCGCCGTCCACGAGGCGCCGGACGCTTCCAGCGCGTCGGTGAGCCACGACCAGCCGACGGCCGGCAGGAACGGATCGGTGGCCAGCTCGCGGTCGAGCTCCGCCCGCACGTACATGACCAGCCGTAGGACGCCGTCCCAGCCTTCTTGCCCGTCGGGGTCGTGCAGCAGGACCAGCCGCCCGGACGCCAGCACGTCGGACGGCCCCTCCACCTCACAGCTCACGGCGAACGACCACGGCGCCAGCCGCTGCGGCGCCCGCATGGTCTCCAGCCGCACCTCGGGACGCGGCCGCACGGACTTCAGCGCCGCGACGGCTTCGCGGAAGAGCTCGGGCACTGGCGTCATCGCGGTCACGCAACGACTGTAGGGCGGCGACGCCCCGTTGCGGACGCAGGCGCGCCGAGGGACGACCCGACCGGCCCAGTGGTCCACTGCCCGCCCGCCGACGGGACGCAGGGCCGGGCGAATCGGACGCGGAGGCTTGATCAGGCCGCTCGTGTGTGGGAGCGCTGGTCGCGGCTCCGACGGTCCAAGCGGCGGGCCGGGGCAGCGGCGGAGCCGACCCGGCGCGGGCGGAACGGAGCCGGGCGTTCGGGATCCGGAGGGCTGGGCACCGCGGTCACGGAGTGGCCCGCGGGCAGCAAGTCAGCCTGGCTTGAGCCGCCGTCTGCGGTGGGACTGCTGGCGA
The DNA here is from genome assembly GCF_030285625.1 of Amycolatopsis sp. 2-15. Lineage (NCBI taxonomy): Bacteria > Bacillati > Actinomycetota > Actinomycetes > Pseudonocardiales > Pseudonocardiaceae > Amycolatopsis > Amycolatopsis carbonis. The sequence goes on along the minus strand of NZ_CP127294.1, from coordinate 8,869,325 downwards.
CAGGGCCTGGCCCTCAGCCCACCGAGTGGCCCGCGGGCAGCAAGTCAGCCTGGCTTGAGTCGCCGTCTGCGGTGGGGCCGCTGGTCCCTCGGTGACAGGGCCTGGCCCCGAGCCCACCGACCAGCCCGCCACCCACGAGCGAAGAAGGACGAATACGGCCGAAGCGGGCGCGGGCACCGCCCCGGCCAGGCGGGAGCACCAGGCGTGGGACGATGGGCTTCGTGCCTGAGCTTTCGTCTGTGTCTGAGTCCTCCGCGTCCGAAACCGCCCCCGCTGCGCGGCGGGTGCTGGCCGAGTCGCCGTTCCTGGCTGCGGCGCGCGGGGAGAAGCCCGTGCGCACGCCTGTGTGGTTCATGCGCCAGGCCGGGCGGTCGCTGCCGGAGTACCGGAAGCTGCGCGAGGGCGTCGCGATGCTCGACGCGTGTTTCGACCCCGAGATGCTCGCCGAGATAACGCTGCAGCCGGTGCGCCGGCACGGGGTGGACGCGGCGATCCTGTTCAGCGACATCGTGGTGCCGCTGAAGGCGGCGGGCCTGGACATCGACATCGTGCCCGGCACGGGGCCCGTGGTGGCCAAGCCGGTGCGCGACGTCGCGGCCGTGCGGGCCGTGCCGCTGCTGGAAGCCGAGCAGGTCGAGCGCGTGGCCGAGGGTGTGGGCCTGCTGGTGGAACGCCTGGGCGACACGCCGTTGATCGGCTTTGCCGGAGCGCCGTTCACGCTGGCCAGCTACCTCATCGAGGGCGGCCCGAGCCGCAACCACGAGCACACCAAGGCGCTCATGCACGCCGAGCCCGAGCTCTGGCACGAGCTCGCCGGCCGCCTCGCCGACATCGCGCTCACCTTCCTGCGCGCGCAGCTCGACGCGGGCGCCGACGCCATCCAGCTGTTCGACTCGTGGGCGGGCGCGCTGTCCGAGCGCGACTACCGCGAGTTCGTCCAGCCGCACTCGGCGAAGGTGCTGGCCGGCGTCGCGGGCTACGGCGTGCCGCGGATCCACTTCGGCGTCGGCACGGGCGAGCTGCTCGTGGCGATGCGCGACGCGGGCGCCGACGTCGTCGGGGTTGACTGGCGCGTGCCGCTCGACGAGGCCGTGCGCCGGCTCGGTGGCAAGGCCGTGGTGCAGGGCAACCTCGACCCGGCGCTGCTTTACGCCGGCTGGCCGGTGCTCGAGGCCGAGGTCCGCCGGATCGTCGACGAGGGTCGCGCGGCCGACGGGCACATCTTCAACCTCGGCCATGGCGTGCTGCCGAGCGTCGAGCCCGAGGTTCTCACCCGCGTCGTCGAGCTGGTGCACTCGCTGTGAAGCACGTCGCCGTCGTCGGCGGCGGCATCTCCGGCCTGACCGCGGCCTACCGCCTGCGGACGCTGCTCGGCGACGCCGTCGCGATCACCGTCTTCGAAGCCACCCCAGACCTCGGCGGCAAGCTCCGCACCGCCGAGGTCGGGGGCGTGCCCTACGACGTCGGCGCCGAAGCGTTCCTCGCCCGCCGTCCCGAGGTCACGGCGCTGGTCGCCGAGGTCGGGCTGGGTGAGCACCTCGTCCACCCCACGAAGGCGCGCGCGAAGATCCACGCCGGTGGCACCGTCACGGGCCTCCCGCCCGGCACGGTCATGGGCGTGCCCGCCTCCGCCGACGCCGTGGCCGGCGTGCTCTCGGAAGACGGCCGCCTCGCCGTCGAAAAGGAACGCTCCCTCGGCCCCGTCGAGCTCACCGCCGCCGACCTGGCCCTCGGCCCGCTGCTGCGGGCCCGCTTCGGCGACGAGCTCGTCGACCGGCTCGTCGACCCGCTGCTCGGCGGCGTCTACGCGGGCGGCGCCGACGGACTGGGCCTGCGCGCCACCATGCCCGGCCTGGCCAAGGCCGTCGCCGAGGGCGCCGGCTCGCTCACCGACGCCGCGGCCTCCCTGCTGCCGAAGACCCCCGGCACCGCGCCCGTGTTCGGCACGCTGACCGGCGGCCTGACCACCCTGCTGGACCGGCTGCTGACCCTGTCGAAAGCAACTGTGCGCACCGCCGCCACCGTCCGCGCGCTGACCCGCACCGCGAACGGCTGGCGCCTCGACGTCGGCGCCGCCGCCCCGGCCCACGCCCCCGAGGACACCCCGGTCGACGTCGACGCCGTCGTGCTCGCCGTGCCCGCGCCCGCCGCACGCAAGCTGCTCGCCGACGTGGCTCCGGCCGCGGCGCAGGCGTTCGGCGAGGTCGAGCTGGCCTCGATGGCCGTGATCGCCCTGGCGCTGCCGCCCGGCACCGAATTGCCCGACGCGTCGGGGATCCTCATCGGCGCGGGCGAGCAGGACGCCGAGGGCGTGCCCTACGCGTCGAAAGCCTTCACCTTCTCCGCCAACAAGTGGGCTCACTACGGCGCCGCCGGGCCGGTGCTCGTCCGCGGCTCCGTCGGCCGCTTCCGCGAGCCGGGCGCGCTCAACGGCGACGACGAAGCCTTGGTGCACGCCGTCCGCGACGACCTCGCCCGCCTCACCGGCGTCACCGCCGAACCGCTCGACACGCTGGTCACGCGGTGGGGCGGCGGCCTGCCGCAGTACGGCGCCGGGCACCTCGAGCGCGTGACGCGGATCGAAACCGCCGTCGACGAGCTCCCCGGCCTCGCCGTGGCGGGCGCGACGCTGCACGGCGTCGGCCTCCCGGCGTGCGTCGCCACCGCCGATGCCGCCGCGAAGCGGATCGCGGCGAGCTTCACAGTGTGACGTGACGGAGGCGCTTGGCGCCCGAATGCCGTGCGGTGCGAGGATGGAGCCATGGCGCGGCTGAACTACAACGAGCTCAACGACAGCATCCGCTACACCGCCTGGTCGGTCTTCCGGGTCGAGCCCGGCCGCCTCGGCGAGGACCGCGGGACCGCGGGGCAGGAGACGGCGGAGTTCCTCGACGGGCTCGCCGACAAGGGCGTGGTGGTGCGCGGGGTCTACGACCTGTCGGTGCTCCGGGCCGACGCCGACTACATGGTGTGGTGGCACGCCGAGGAGATCGAGCAGGTCCAGGCCGCCTACAACGGCTTCCGGCGCACGCCGCTGGGCCGCGCGTCGACCCCGGTGTGGAGCCAGGTCGCGTTGCACCGCCCGGCCGAGTTCAACAAGAGCCACATCCCGGCGTTCCTCGCCGGTGAGGAAGCGCGCAAGTACATCTGCGTGTATCCGTTCGTCCGCTCCTACGAGTGGTACCTGCTGCCGGACGAGGAGCGCCGCAAGATGCTCGCCGACCACGGCAAGGAAGCCCGCGACTACCCGGACGTGCGCGCCAACACCGTGGCGTCGTTCGCGCTCGGCGACTACGAGTGGATCCTCGCGTTCGAGGCCGACGAGCTGCACCGCATCGTCGACCTCATGCGGCACCTGCGCGCGACGGAGGCCCGCCGCCACGTGCGCGAGGAGATCCCGTTCTACACCGGCACGCGCGTGGCGCCCGCCGAGCTCGTCGCGGCACTGCCGTAACCGCCGTGCAGGACGTGCTGGCCGGGGTGTGGCAGACGCTCACCGGCGAATCCCTCCCGGCCGTGTCGCTGACCGGCGACGAATCCTTGCTGCCCGGCACTTTCCGGGTCGAGGCCGCCGCGGCGGCGGGCATCGCGGCCGCCACCCTGGCGGCCGGCGAGCTGCTGCGCCTGCGCGGCATCGACCCCGGCACGGTGGGCGCCGACACGCGCCACGCCGCGGCCGCCGTGCGCAGCGAAGCCTTCCTGCGTGTGGACGGCGAGCTGCCGCCGAGCCCGTGGGGGCCGATCGCCGGCGACTACCTCGCTTCCGACGGCTGGGTCAAGCTCCACGCGAACTACCCCCGCCACGAGGCCGCCGTGTGCTGGTCGCTCGGCGTGCCCGCGCAGCGCGACGCCGTGGCGAAAACCGTGGCCGCCAAGACGGCCGCCGAGGTCGAGTCGGCCGTGGTGACGGCGGGCGGCGCGGCCGCGCTCCTGCGTTCGCGCGACGAGTGGCTCGCGCACCCGCAGGGCCAGGCCGCCGCGGGCCTGCCGCTCGCCGAGCTCCGGCAGATCGGCGACGCGCCGAAGAACACGCTGTTCGACTCCGACCGGCCGCTGGGCGGGGTCCGAGTGCTGGAGCTGACGCACGTGCTCGCCGGGCCCGTCGCCGGCCGCGTGCTCGCGGCCCACGGCGCGAACGTGCTCCACGTCGGCGCCGCGCACCTGCCGCGCATCCCCGCGCTCACCATGGACACCGGCCACGGCAAGCGGTCGGGGTTCGTCGCGCTCGACACCGAGGGCGGCCGCGCGCGGCTGAAGAAGCTCATCGCGCGTGCCGACGTGGTGCTGCAGTCGTTCCGTCCCGGCGCGCTCGCCCGAATCGGATTCGGCCCGGAAGAGATGGCGGAGCTGCGCCCCGGTCTCGTCACGGCCGACCTGTCGGCCTACGGCTGGGCCGGCCCGTGGGCCCGCCGCCGCGGCTTCGACAGCCTGGTGCAGATGGCTTCGGGCATCGCCGAGGAAGGCGCTCGCGTCGCGGGCACCGACCGGCCGACACCGCTGCCCGCGCAGGCGCTCGACCACACCACGGGCTGGCTCGCGGCCGCGGCGATCATGACGGCGGTGCGCCGCACGGTCGTCGAGGGTGGCAGCTGGCACGTGCGGTTGTCGCTCGCGGGTACGGGCCGGTGGCTGGATTCCTTGGGACGCAAGGAGCCGGCTGTGTCGAGTGAAGACACAGTAGATTTCAGTGACCTCGTCGAAGAAGTGGACAGCGACTTCGGCAAGCTCACGCGCGTGAAGATGTCCGGCGACCTGCCGGGCGCCCAGCCGCACTGGGACCACGCCTCGCACCTGCCCGGGGCGGACAGCGCGGTGTGGCACCCGGTCAGCTCCTGAACCAGCGCCGGCGCTTCGCGGGTTCTCGGTCGCCGACCCAGACAGCGAACGCGTCGGCGTACTCGCGCGCCCGGATCGTGTCGGTTTTCGGGTGCGCGGCGGCATAGGCGGCGAAGAGCGGGGCGAAGCGGTCACCCAGGCGTTCGGCCAGGTCAGGCCGCAGGTACGCCATGAGCCGGCGCCGTTTGGTGAGCAGCACGTCGGCCTCCACGCGCAGCCGGTCGGGCGCGAAGCCCGGCGGGGGCGGGGCGCCGGTGAGCAGCGCGTCGAGCAGCGCGGCCTGCCGGGCGGCGAGCTCCTCGCGGCTCACACCGTCACCGTCGCGCGCAGGGCCGCGAGCTCCGCGGCCAGTTCGGTGTCGGTGGGGTAGTCGTCGTCGCGCTCCAGCAGCACGCCCGGCGGGTCGGTGCGGCGGCGCAGCTCGGCGAGCAGGTCGAGCACCTCGGGCAGCACCGGGTGCGCGTGCGTGTCGTGGTAGACGCCGTCGCGCTCGACCCCGCCCGCCATGTGCACGTAGGCCAGGCGCTCCCACGGGATCCCGTCGAGGAACGCCACCGGGTCGGTGCCGACGTTGCGCGCGTTGGCATACAGGTTCGCCACGTCGATGATCAGCAGGCAGCCCGTGCGCTCGGTCAGCTCGGTGAGGAACTGCTCTTCCGACAACGTGTTCTCCGGCCACTGGAGCACCGCCGCGATGTTCTCCAGTGCCAACGGGACGTCCACAATGGACTGCGCCAGGCGGACGTTGGCCACGAGCACGTCGAGCGCCTCGCGCGTGCGGGGCAGCGGCATGAGGTGCCCGGAGTCGAGCCCGCCCGCGCGGACGAAGCACACGTGGTCGCTCGCGAGCGGCGCGTCGAGCGCCCGCGCCAGCTCGGCGAGGTGCTCCACGCGGTGGGTGTCCAGCGGTTCGGCCCCGCCGAGTGAGAGCGACACGGCGTGCGGCAGCACCGGCATGCCGCGCTGCCGCAGCGCCAGCAGGCTCTCGGGCAGGTGCGGCGCGTGGAGGTTCTCGGCGACGACCTCGACCCAGTCGACGCCCGGCAGCCGCGCGATCGACAGGTCCAGCTCGGCCCGCCAGCCGATGCCGACACCCAGCCGGTCAACCACCACAACCCCCGCCACCGCACGAAGAACCGCAGGAGGACCCGCTGCTGCAGGAGGATCCGCTGCTGCACGACGAGCTGCTGCTGCACGACGAGCTGCTGCTGCAGGACGAGGAGCCGCTGGACGACGAGCCACCGCCGGAACCGGAGAAGGGCTGCAACGGCGGCACCAGTGCCGCGCTCAGCTCGTGGTCCGGGTACATCGCGAGCCCGCCCAGCGCCACGGCCCCGGCTGCGCCGGCGAGCAGCAGGCCCAGCTGCCCCGGGTCCTGCGAGCGGCTCAAGACCCGCGCGCGTGTCAGAGCCGCGTGGCCCAGCGGCGAGATCCGCACGCGCCGGCGGCCGAGTACGACGCCGACGACGATCCTCAGCGCGATGGCGGCCAGGAGCAGCAGGACAAGCCAGCCGACCGGCCGGTCGCGCACCAGGCCCGTCACGAACCGCGCGACGCCAACCGCCAGGAGAGCCAAGTACACCAGGGAGATCGTGCGATCGAAAGCGCGCAGGTCCTCGCCGCAGGTCAGCAGGCCGCGGAGTCGGAGGTCGGCCTCGAGGTCGCTCATCGCCTTCGACCGCGCGGCCTTGGCCCGCAGGCTGCGAGTGGTGCCGCCGGTGGCACCCTTGGCGCCTTCGTGCATGGAGCGTTCGATCTTGTGCCACGGGCGTTTCCCCGCGGCGGTCACGAGCCCTTCGCTGTTCACCCGCAGCAGGCCGCGGTCCACCAGCGCCGCGATCGCCGTGTCGGCTACGCGCTCGGGCCCGCCGGCGAGGTACGCGAGCTGGTAGACGTCCGGCAGCTCACCGGTGTGCTCGACCGTCCGCGTGCGCGCGACACGCGGCCCCACCACCTGCACCACGAACACCACAGCCAGCGCGATTCCGTACCACGCCAGGAACTGCGGTCCCGAAATCCCCCAGGTTTCGTCCACGGTGTGCCTCCCTCACCCTCGCAGTCGCCGGACCCTACCGACCCGGTTCACCGGGTGGGTCGGCACAACTGACGCCGTCCGCGGCGCCTCGGTTCCGTCAGCAGCTGCCGGAGCCGCCGCCACATCCCGAGCCGCCACCGCAGCTCGACCCGCCGCCACATCCCGAGCCGCCGCCGGCCAAGCCTGGATAAAGCCAGCCACCGGCGGAGCCGGCTCCGCTGTGGTGCTGACCGGACCGGGTTTTCCGGCCGCTGCTGAAGGCGATCCGCGTCTCGCGGTCGGGATGGCTGCCCAGCCCACCGACCGCGACGGCGCCCGCGGCTCCCGTCACGAGGCTGCGGTCGGCCCACGCCGCGCGCACGGCTTCGTGACCCGCGTCGGTGCGCCCAGGCGCCTGCCAGGAACGCATGACCGCCAGCACCCCGAGAACGGCGACCACGGCCACGGCCGCGGCGACGGACCAGCTCCCGGAAGCCACGCCCAGCACCACACCACCGACCGCGAGCGCGGCCTGCGCGGTGGCCGCCCACCACCACCGCCCGCGCAGCTTGGCGGTGTCGACGACGAGTCCCCGCGCCACGAGGTCCCCGGCGAGCTCGGCCATCACGTCGGTCGTGGACAGCCGTCGGACGACGTCGGCGAAGTCCGGTGCCCGGACGCCCACGAGCTCGGCCGCCGCCACGCCCAGCGCGTCGGCCGGCGCCAGCGGAGTGCGGTACAGCCGGCCGCTGCTGTCGAGCCGCAGCTGCTCGCGTTCGATCATCGCCGCCACCACGGTTTCGCCGGTCCGGCGCGGGCCGCCGGTGGAGGAACGCGACCTGCGCGAGGGAAACCAGGCGGGCGGCGCCGCGGAAGCCGGCCCGGGCCCGGCGGTCGCGACGGAGGCCGTCGAGGAACCCGAGCACGCCGAGAAGAGTCCCGGCGATGGTGGCGATGAGTGTCATGGCGCCTCCCCGGTGCGTCGTGCCTGGTGCACGCGGGAGAAGGCGCTGTGGTTGCCTGGAGTTTCCCGAGAACCGTGTTTGCCGAAAAGAAGGCGCCCTCCCGGTGGGGGAGGGCGCCTTCTTGGTGAACGTCGGTGTTACTCGGACTCGGGAACGAGCTTCAGCGAGATCGAGTTGATGCAGTAGCGCTGGTCGGTCGGCGTGTCGTAGCCCTCGCCCTCGAAGACGTGGCCGAGGTGGCTGTGGCACGAGGCGCAGAGCACCTCGATGCGCTTCATCCCGAGCGTGCGGTCTTCGCGCAGCAGCACGGCGTCGGAGTCCGCCGGGTCGAAGAACGACGGCCAGCCACACTGGCTCTCGAACTTCGTGTCGCTGCGGAACAGTTCGGCACCGCAAGCCCGGCACTCGTACGCGCCGGTGGTTTTCGTGTCGGTGTACTCGCCGACGAACGGCCGCTCGGTGCCGGCCTGGCGAAGCACCGCGTACTCCTCGGGGCTGAGCTGCTCGCGCCACTCCTGCTCGGACTTCACCACACGGGGCGTGGTGCCGACCACGGGTTTCATACCTTTCACTTCGCCCACGTTACCCCGCCAGGAAAGCGATGGCGTGGGTCACGATCTGCCATGCGGTCACGATCACCCCGAACACGATCAACGCCGCGATGAGCGCCGAAACCCAGTAGCGCAGCCCGCCCGCGCGGCTGCTGGAATCGGCGAAGTCGGAGACCTGGTCGAGGCACGCTTCGACGGTGAACGTCGGCCCCGTGCGCTCCATCCGGTCGAGGTGCGCGGCGAACGCGCGCGCCTCCGGGTCGTACGGATCCAGCCCGACGAGATCCTCGTGGAACCGAGGATTCCAGCCCGGCTGTACAGCTCCGCTCTCGGCCATGGCTCCACGGTAGGCCATCACCCCTGCTCACCACACTCCCCGCGCGGCGAGTCTCACTGGTTCGCAACAGAGGCGTCGCTCCAGGTGACGGCGGGTGGTCGGCGCGTCAAGGACACTGCGCGCCTACGGGCATGCCGCCCAGAGAATCACCTTTGAGGTAAATGGCACTGATGAAAAAGGAATGCACGCCGTTCTCGACGCCGGTGGAAACCCAGATGTCATTTCTCACGACACCATTGTCCGAAATGGGTCCCCCATCTGCCCAGCAGATGCCGAGCACCGTGTAGTCGGCGGGGTAACTGCCTTGTTTCTTGCTGGTCGACCACGGAGTTTGCCGGATGTTGGCGGCCTCGTAGGTGGTCACCATCGCGCCCGGCGCTCCGCTGGTCACGGCACGGGGCGACGCGTCGGCCTGGTTGCGTAAGGCGTCGGACGGGTGACAATTCCGATTTGTGTCGCGGTGAGCGGGATTCCGTGTCGACGCGGGCGCGAGTCAGCCCTGAGTGGCGTCCTTCTGGCTCTTCGTGTTCGAGTCGATGAGGATCTGCCCGCCGGAGTTGACGACGCGGAACACGCGGCTCTCCGAGTGGTCGGGGAACACCACGGTGACCGATATGGTCACCGAGTTGTCGGCGTTGTAACTGCCTCGGGCGACCCTGCTGCTCACGTTGCCGAACTGCTGCCAGTACTGGTCGAACGCCGCCTGGCTGCCGTAGACCTGCTGGGCGGCCGGGGTGAGCATCGCCCACGCCGCCGCCGTGTCCTGCGGGAAGCTGTAGAAGTCGATCACCCGCTGGCCGGCGGGTGAGAGCGCGAGCTTGCCGCCGTCGTTCGGCGTCTGGCCGAGGTCGGCAACCGGCGGCGATGCGGACGGACCGGTGCTGGGGGTGTTCGGCGCGCCGGTCGAGTTCGTCTGCTGCGGCTGGTTCGCGGTGTTCGAACCACCAGAGTCACCGTTGCCAGAGCTCAGCACCAGGAACACCACCACCGCGATCACGACCACGGCCGCGGCACCGCCCGCGAGCAGGGCGAACTTGCGCTTGTTGTCCGACGGCGGAGGCGGCGTGCTCGACGCGTTCCGATAGTTCGGCGCGGCGGCCGTCGGGGCCGGGCGGGGCTGCTGCTGCGTCGGCCGGGCCGGGGGAGCCGGCTGGGCGGGCTGGGGCCGCGGCGGCGTGTTGGGCGGTGCGGCGGGCGAGCGCATCGGCATGAACGCCGCCGTCGGGGTGCGCGGCGGGTTCGACGGGGCCTTCTGTGCGGGGATCGGGGCGCTGGGCTTCGGGCCGTCGACGCGCTGCCACGGCGGGCGTGAGCCGCCGCGGTCGAGGCGTTCGGTGGGGCCCGACGACAGCAGCTCGGGGCCCGCCGGTTCGCCGGACGCGAGCTTCGCCAGGCCTTCGCGGGCCTCGGCCATGCTGGGGCGCTCGCCGGGTTCGCTGCGCAGCAGGCTCATCAGCAGCGCGGTGGCGGGGCCGGCCTGGGTCGGCGGGTTGATCTGGCCGTTGGCGGCCGCGTAGAGCAGCGCGAGCTGGTTGGTGGTGTTGCCGTAGGGCGTCTGGCCTTCGATGGCCTGGTAGAGCGTGGCGCCGAGGGCGAACACGTCGGAGCTGGGCACCGGGTCGGCGCCGCGCGCCAGCTCGGGCGCGAGGTACGCGGGCGTGCCGCCGATGAGGCCGGTCTGCGTGAGCGTCATGTCGCCGGCCGCGCGCGAGATGCCGAAGTCGGTGATCTTCGCGGTGCCGGTCTCGTCGATGAGGATGTTGCCGGGCTTCACGTCGCGGTGCACGATCCCGGAGCGGTGCGCGGCGACGAGCGCGGCGGCTACCTGCTCCCCGATGCGCGCGACCTGGCCCACGGGCAGCGTGCCCTGCTCGGCCAGCACGGCCGAGAGGCTCGGGCCGTCGAGGAACTCCATCACGAGGCAGGGATCGCCGCCGTGTTCGGCGATGTCGAAGACGACGATCGCGTTCGGGTGCTGGAAGCGGGCCGCGTTCTTGGCCTCGCGCATGGCGCGCTGGCGCATGTTGTCGCGTTCGGCCTCGGAGACGCCCGGCTGGGGGAGGATCTGCTTGATCGCCACCGACCGTTCCAGGCGCACGTCGACGGCGCGCCACACCACACCCATGGCACCGCTACCAATGTGCTCGACGAGGCGGTAGTGCCCCGCGATCAGCTGACCGGTGTCGATGGCGACCGCTCCTGACGAAATCCCGGTGATCGTGGCCTTACTCAGCGCGGATACCCCTCGCGCACCCGAACGAGTGTAGCGGTCGAGTGGATGTTGCCGCCGTCAGCCAGCCGGTGCGGAGGCGGCGGGCTCTTCCTCCTAGGCAGCGGGAGTGCGCTTCTTCAGCACCTTGACCAGGCCGACGGCTCCGGCCGCGGCGAAAACGGCGTAACAAGCCAGGAGCACGGGCGGCGTGTCGCCCGTCAGCGCGTCGGCCAGCACCACCACGGCGACCGTGCCGGGGATGCTCCCCAGCAGCGTGCCCACGAGGTACGGCACCAGCTTCACCGTCGACACTCCGCACAGGTAGCTCAACGGCGCGAAGGGGACCACGGGGATCAGCCGCAGCGACGTGATCGCCAGCACACCGCCGCCGGACAGCCGTTCGTTCACGATGCGCACGGGGGCGCGGTGCAGGTGCCGCAGCACCAGGTCCCGGCCCAGCAGCCGCGCGAGCCCGAACGACAGGCCCGCGGCGATCGTCGTCGCCACCAGGCCGATCGCGATCCCCGCGACGCTGCCGACGAGCAGCCCCGCGGCGAGGTTGAACACGGTGCGCGGAATGGGCGCCACGGTGAGCAACGAGTACCCGACCAGCAGCACCAGCGGCGTCGCGGGACCGGTCGCCTGCGCCCAGCGGCGCAGGTCGGATGGGCCGGGGATCGGCAGGAACACCGCGGCCGCCGCGAGGAGGGCGAGCACGATGAGCGCGAGGATCAGCTTGGTTCTGCCGGACACGCTTTCCAAGGTAGGGCACGGCGTGATCGGCGGGCGATCGGCGTGGATCCGGCTACGGTGGGCCCATGCCCAAGAACGGCGATCCGGTCGAGTACCAGGTGGGGGAGCGCACCGTCAGGGTCACGAGCCCGGACAAGGTGTACTTCCCGGAGCGCGGCATCACGAAGCGGCAGGTGGTGGAGCACTACCTCGCCGTGGGCGAGCCGCTGCTGCGCGCGATCGGCGAGCGGCCCACCACGCTCAAGCGCTACGTCGACGGCGTGGCGGGCGAGTGGTTCTACGCCAAGCGCGTGCCCAAGGGTGCGCCGGAGTGGGTCCAGACCGCGCGGATCACGTTCCCGTCCGGGCGCACCGCCGACGAGGTCTGCCCGACCGAACCCGCCGTGTTCGCGTGGGCGGCGAACCTCGGCACGTTCGACTTCCACCCGTGGCCCGTCCGGCGGTCCGATGTGGACCATCCGGACGAGCTGCGCATCGACGTCGACCCGCCCGACTCGGCCGGCTTCGACGACGCCGTCGTGGTGGCGCGCGTGGTCCGCGAGGTGCTGGCCGACGCCGGGCTCACCGGCTACCCCAAGACCTCCGGCGGACGCGGGGTCCACGTGCTCGTGCGCATCCGGCCGGAGTGGGACTTCATCGCCGTGCGCCACGCGGTGATCGCGCTGGGGCGCGAGGTCGAACGCCGCATCCCGGACAAGGCCACCGTTTCCTGGTGGAAGGAGGAACGCGGCGGCCGCGTGTTCCTCGACTACAACCAGGCGGCGCGCGACCGCACCGTCGCGTCCACGTGGTCGGTACGCGGCACTCAGCGCGCGACCGTGTCCACGCCGCTGACCTGGGCGATGCTCGACGACGTGCACCCGGACGACTTCGACGTGCTCACCGTGCCGGCCTTCCTGGCCGAGCACGGCGACCTCCACGCGCCGATGGACGAAACGGCGTTCGGCCTCGAAACCCTGCTGGAGTGGTACGAACGCGACGACCGCGACCTCGGCGGCGCGGAGCTGCCGTATCCGCCGGACTATCCGAAGATGCCGGGCGAGCCCAAGCGCGTGCAGCCGAGCAAGGCGCGGCCCGACACCGAGTGATCGCCCGGTTGCCGAGGGTGCTCACTGTCCGTGATCAACTTCGACGAACACGAAGAATTCCCACCTTTACGGCTGTGTAACGTTCCCGCAGGTCAGACTGGGAGCGGAGTAGCGTGCTGCGGGCTCGGGGTGCCCCTGGTGGCACCTCCGGCGCGTAACGCCCCGGCGCCGCGCGGCGACTACCCCGCGCCGGAGGGGCCCGGCTCGAGGAGGGAGGCCTTTCGTGGACGACCTGATCGCGTTCCTCGCCGCGCGGGTGGGTCAGCGGCAGGCGCTGATCATGCAGGCGGTGCAGAAGGCGAAAACCGGCGAGGCGCTCAACCGCGGCGAGGCGAAGGTCGCGGTCGAACAACGTGTGCGCGCCCTCGGCGACATCGAGCTCGACGTCGTGAACCAGATGATCAACGAGGTCGAGGTCACGCGCCGCATCATGCTCGCCCACCGCACCACCGTGTCCGAGAAGGTCCCCGGTTTTCCGTTGTACGGCAGCGAATACTGGTGCGAGACCTGTCACGTCCCGGCCGATGAGGCGGGGTCGAACTGGTGCCTGACGCTGCGGCTGCTCGCCCTGCCGTACGCGGACCACCCGGACTACAGCGAACGCTGGCGTCCGTAGCGCGGCACGCCGGGTGCGGCGGTACGGCTCGCCGCTTCGCCCGCGGCTAGCGGAAGATCACAGGTGCGTGGCCGATCTGACGCCCGGCGTCGGGGAATCCGCGGCCACACGGTCGTGTTGATCCTGGGGTGACGTTCCGGATCTCCGTGCTCGACCGGTCGCCCGCCAGGCGCGGGCGGGGTAGTGCGCAGGCGCTGAGGGACACCGTCGCGTTCGCGCGGGACATCGAGGGGCTCGGGTACCACCGGTTCTGGGTGTCGGAGCACCACAGCGTGCCCGGGGTGGCCGGGTCGGCGCCGACGGTGCTGGCGGCGGCGGTCGCGTCGGTGACATCGCGGATCCGGGTGGGCACGGGCGGCGTGATGTTGCCGAACCACCGGCCGCTGGTGGTGGCAGAGCAGTTCGGGGTGCTGGAGTCGCTGTTCCCGGGCCGGATCGATCTGGGGCTGGGGCGATCGGTGGGCTTCACCGACGGCGTACGGCAAGCGCTGGGGCAGGGGCGCGAGGCGGCCGCGGACTTCGGTGACCAGGTGCGCGAGCTGCTTGCCTTCTTCAGTGGTGACCAGGCCGCCTACCCGGGCGTGCACGCGATCCCGGCCGAAGGGCTGAGCCTGCCCACATTCCTGCTGGCCACCGGCTCCGGGGCGGACCTCGCCGCCGAGCTGGGCCTGCCGCTGGTGATCGCGCCGGCGCGCGGGGAGCGGGCGATGGTCGAGGCCATCCGCCGTTACCGCGACACGTTCACCGGAACCGAGCCGTATGTCGTCGTGTCGACCTCGGTCGCCGTCGCGGACACCCGCGAACAGGCGCGCCGGCTGCTGGTGCCCGAGGCGTGGTCGACGGTGTACTCGCGCAGCCACGGCATCTTCCCGCCGCTCTCACCCGTCGACGACATCCTGGCCCTGCCCAAGACCGACCGCGAACGCACGCGCCTCGACGACATCGTCGCGAGCCAGATCGGCGGCACCCCCGCCGAAGTGACCGACCGGCTCGGCGAGCTGGTCGAGGCCACCGGCGCCGACGAGCTCCTGGTCAGCACGAGCACCTACGACCAGTCCGCCCGCGTCGAGTCGTTCGCCGCGCTCGCCGAGCTGGCGGGGCTCTCGGTCTCGGCCTAAAAACGCTGCTCCGCGGCGAAACACACTGCTACGGTGAACGCATGACTGCCGGGTCGGCCGAGAGCCGTGAGCAGACGGGGTACCCGGCCTTGCCGTGACCCCCCGGCGGGCCCGTGGCCCGCCCCTCCTCAGCGAACTTCCGAGGACACTCCTGCGGTTCGCGAAGGGAGGTGAAATCGTATGTCCACATCGGAACCCAGCGCCGCGGAAACCACCTGGCGCTCCTGGCTGTCCGAGCGCGCCGCGGGCGGAGTGCTCGACGGTGTGGTCGTGCAGCAACTGCCGTTCGGCGCGTTCGTCGAAGTGGCCCCCGGCATCCACGGCCTGCTCGTGACCAACCGCGGCGCCGCCCCTGAAGCCGGCACGCGCCTGTCGGTGCGCATCGAGCGGATCGACGTCGAACGCCGTCGCTTCAGCCTCGTCACGGCGTGACACGCGGGGGCTGGGGCAGAAGCGCTGCTGCCCCAGCCCTCACACCCCATTCGCAATCGCGCGCGCCACCTCGGCCGGCGGCGTGCCCATCGTGTCCAGCACGGTGCCCGATTTCTCAAGCCAGGGCAGGGCTTTCTCGTACGCGTCGAGGTGATCCAGGCGCCACTGCCGAATGTTCGGCTCGCCGGCCTGAATGCGGCGGTGCAGCTCGTCGCGGTCCGCGTGCAGCACGAAGTGGTGCACGGTGATGCCGCGCGTCTCGAGACCGTCGAAGATCTCCCGCGCGTAGTGCTCGACGAGGATCGTCTGAGGTGCCACCAGCGGTCCGCCGGTGTGCGCGTGCACGCGCGCCATGGTCTCGACCACCAGTGGACGCCACAGGTCGAGGTCCTGGAAATCACCCTCGGGCTCGGGAAACGGCACGCGCAGCAGGTATCCGACGTACTCCGGGTCGAACACCCTCGCACCCAGCAGGCCGGTGAGCTCACGCGCGGTCGTGGTCTTGCCGGAGCCGAACGTGCCGTTCAGCCAGAAGATCATCCCAACGCCACCGGAGTGAACCCCGCGGGAGCGGGCAGCCGGCCGGTGGCGAGCACCAGCGCCTCCCGGTCGTCGTCCGACGGCAGCGGCCGGCCGGCGACGCCCTCCACGATCGCCCGCGTCGCAGCCAGCGTCGACGCCGGCGGACCGTCCACACCGGACAGGTGCAAAGTCAGGTCGAGGTGGTGCAGCGTCGCTTCGACCACGTACGTCGTGAGGAAGTCCGTGATCGTGAGCACCTGGTCGCGAGTTTCCACGCGGGCGGCGGGATCCGCGGCCGCCGCGGCTTTCCCGGCGGCGACGGCCAGGTCGTCGAAGTGGTGTGTGAGCGAGGCCGGCCCGGAGTACGCCCCGGCGCTGCGGCGGATGAACGCCGACTCCGCGTCCGTGCCGTCACCGGGTTCGCCGGGCTCCCAGTAGGTCACGGCGTCGCGGGTCGCGGGCGCGTCGGTGGTCGTCACGAGCGTGATGAGGATGTCCTGCGCGCCGATGATCAGGTGGAACACGAGGTCCTGCACCAGCCAACCGGCGCAGCCGGACGGCTGGACCCACTGCGCGTCGCCGAGGGAGTGGACGGCTTCCTGAAGGGCGCCCCAGGCCCGGGGGAAAAGATCCATGCCGCACCCTAGCGAGGCCGCACTCCGGTCCGCACAAGGTTTCTACAGCCGCAGCTGCAGCTGCGTGAGCAGCCGCTGCGCCGGATCCCCGAGATCGACACCGGACACCTCCGCCGCCCGCCGCACGCGGTACCGCACGGTGTTCGGGTGGATGTTCAAGGCCTTCGCGGCCGCGCGCACATCCCCGAACGCGTCGAGGTACGCGAGCACCGCCGGCACGAGGATCCCGCCGTGGTCGACGTCGTGCGCCAGCAGTTCGGTCAGCCGCGGGTCGCGGATGCGCGGCTGGTCCGCGAGGTACGCCAGCACCTCCGACAGCAGCACGTCGGCGCGGACATCCGCCAGCGACGCGACGGCATCGGGCCAACGCCCGCGCGCCATCGCGAGCAGCACGCGGTCCGCGTCGCCCCGGGAGGCCGCCGCGTCGGACAGCCGGGGGACCACACCGCCGAGCGCCGCGCGCACGGGCACGTCGAGGTGCCGCTCCGCCGCCGTCACGATCTCCTTGGCCAGAGC
The DNA here is from genome assembly GCF_030285625.1 of Amycolatopsis sp. 2-15. Lineage (NCBI taxonomy): Bacteria > Bacillati > Actinomycetota > Actinomycetes > Pseudonocardiales > Pseudonocardiaceae > Amycolatopsis > Amycolatopsis carbonis. The sequence goes on along the minus strand of NZ_CP127294.1, from coordinate 8,852,730 downwards.
CAGGACTGCCGCGTCCGAATGCTCCGGCAGGTCGGGCAGCAACGCGTAGACGCGCCCGCCCAGCACGCTCACCAGGGCACTGCGCCGGTACGCGGCGGTGTGCACCGCGATCAGGTGCACCAGCTCCGCGCGTCGCAGCAGCCGATCCGACGCGGCGGGGCCGGCCGACGACAGCGCGAACGTCAGCACCTGGGCCGGCCGCGCGGGATCGGCGCCGATGTCGTCGGCCACCGACTCGGCGTCGACGCGGCCCTCCAAGAGGCCGGCCAGCAGGTCTTCACGCAGCCGCAGCTGAGGGCTGGGCAGCGTGCGGGCGCGGATGAGCTGCGGCGCCAGCGTGCGGCTGGCGCCGAGCAGCGCGACTTCGGCCTGCTCGGTGAGCGGCGTGGCGCCCTCCTGCACCCAGATCGTGCCCAGCGGCTGCGACCCCGCGTGGATGCCGGCGGCGATGCGCCGGCGGATGCCCAGCTCCGGCCGCTCGTCGATCCGCACGATGCCCTCGCCCGCGCGCAGCCGCTGGTAGACGCCCCATTCCCGCAGCATCGCCAGGTACCGCTCGGGTCCCTCACGCCCGAGGATCGACAGCCGGCGCAGCTCGTCGACCTCGTCCGACGAGCGCGAATACGCCAGCACGCGGCTCGCGGTGTCCTCGATGCTGACCAGGCCGCCGGTGAGCGTCGCGACCGTCTGGGCCAGGGCGAACAGGTCGCCCAGCACCTCGCCGGTCTCCGCCTCGCCACCCGCGCGGGCCGCGTCGACGACCCCGCGCGCCAGCGCCTCCACCTGCTCCCACCGCGCCTCGGCCCCCACGGTGAGCAGCGCGACGCCGGCGTCGGCCGCCACGTCCGTGCCGCCCTCGCCCTTCACGGCCACCGCGGTCGCTCCGCCGCGCCCGGCCGCCCGGATGGCCGCGGCCGCCGCCCGGCCGCGCGCGCCGATCACCAGCACGAGGTCGCCCGGGTGCGCCTCCGGCGGGTCTTCGGGGTCGAGGATCACCACGTCGTCGACCCGCACGCCCAGCCCTTGGGGCGCCACCAGCACGCGCACGAGCGGCTCGCCCAGGGTCGCCAGCACGTGGCGCAGCGAGGTGGCGGGCAGGCCGTCGGACGCTTCGGCAGTCACCGGATCACCTTCATCCGATCGAACAAGTTCATCACCCTGATTCTAGCCGGTCGGACAAACCTGCCGGCGCTTTCCGGAGTTACCGTTCGGGCATCCCAGCAGTACAGAGCACCAGTACCTAGAAGCACTGCAGAAGAAAGACCAGAGGGAGCCGCCGTGGACGCCGTGACCCAGACACCCACCCCGAAGAACGAGCCGGTGTACACCTACGCACCGGGCAGCGCCGAGCGCGCCGAGCTGGAAGGGGCGCTGAAGAAACTGGGTCAGGCCGGTCCGGTCGACCTGACCGTGACCGTCGGCGGCGAGCAGCGCGCCGGGGGCGGCGAGAAGATCGACGTCGTCGAGCCGCACAACCACGGCCACGTTCTCGGCACCATCTCCAGCGCGTCGAAGGAAGACACCCGCGACGCCATCGCGGCCGCCGGCAAGGCCGCGCCGGAGTGGCGCGCGCTGTCGTTCGACGACCGCGCAGCCGTGCTGCTGCGCGCCGCCGACCTGCTCACCGGCCCGTGGCGCGCCACGCTCAACGCCGCCACCATGCTCGGCCAGTCGAAGACCGCGACGCAGGCCGAGATCGACGCCGCGTGCGAGCTGGCCGACTTCTGGCGCTTCAACGTCGAGTTCGGCCGCCGCATCCTCGCCGAGCAGCCCGCCAGCTCGCCCGGCGTGTGGAACCGCATGGAGCACCGCCCGCTCGAGGGCTTCGTCTACGCGATCACGCCGTTCAACTTCACCGCGATCGCCGGCAACCTGCCCACCGCGCCCGCGCTGATGGGCAACACCGTGCTGTGGAAGCCCTCGCCGACGCAGAGCTTCGCCGCGCACCTGACGATGCGGGTGCTCGAAGAGGCCGGCCTGCCGCCGGGCGTGATCAACCTGCTGCCCGGTGACGGCAAGGCCGTGTCCGAGGTGGCGCTCACGCACCGCGACCTCGCGGGCATCCACTTCACTGGTTCCACGCCGACGTTCCAGCACCTGTGGAGCACCGTCGGCGCGAACATCGCCGGTTACCGCGGCTACCCGCGGCTCGTCGGCGAGACCGGCGGCAAGGACTTCGTGCTCGCGCACCCGTCGGCCGACCTCGACGTGCTGCGCACCGCGCTGGTCCGCGGCGCCTTCGAGTACCAGGGCCAGAAGTGCTCCGCCGCTTCGCGTGCGTACGTGCCGCGCAGCCTGTGGGAGCAGCTGAAGGACGGCCTGGTCAGCGAGACCGAGGCCATCACCTACGGCGACGTCAGCGACCTGTCGCACTTCGGTGGCGCCGTGATCGACCGCCGTGCGTTCGACAAGCACGCGTCGCTGTTCGAGCGCGTGAAGGGCGACGCCGAGGTGGAGATCCTCACCGGCGGCACCGCCGACGACAGCGTGGGCTACTTCGTGCAGCCGACGATCCTCGTGTCGGGCAACCCGAAGCACGAGATCTTCAGCACCGAGTACTTCGGCCCGATCCTGTCGGTCCACGTGTACGAGGACGCGCAGTTCGACGAGATGCTGAAGGTCATCGACGAGACGGCGGCCTACGCGCTCACCGGTTCCGTGATCGCCAACGACCGCACCGCGGTCGCCAAGGCCTCGCAGGCGCTGCGCTACACGGCGGGCAACTTCTACGTCAACGACAAGCCGACCGGCGCCGTTGTCGGGCAGCAGCCGTTCGGCGGGGCCCGTGCTTCGGGCACCAACGACAAGGCCGGCTCGGTCTTCAACCTGCTCCGCTGGACGAGCCCGCGCTCGATCAAGGAGACGTTCGTGCCGCCGACCACCGTGCGCTACCCGCACCAGGGCTGAGGGAGAGACCGCCATGCTTCGTGCCCCGTTGCTCGCCGCTGCTCGATCGAAGCGGATGCGTGCGCTGATCGAAGCCGTGCCCGCGACGCGATCCGTCGTGCGCCGCTTCGTCTCCGGGTCCACGACCGCCGACGCCGTGCGCGCCGCGCGGGAGCTGGCTGCCGACGGCCGGTCGATCACCATCGACCACCTCGGCGAGGACACGACCGACGCCACGCAGGCGGCCGGCACTGTGCGGGCGTACGAGGAACTGCTCTCGGCGCTCGCCGACCAGGGCCTCGCCGCCGGCGCGGACGTCTCGGTGAAGCTCTCGGCTGTCGGGCAGTTTCTGCCCGGCGACGGCGAGGGTGTGGCGCTGGAGAACGCGCGGAAGATCTGCGCGGCGGCCGAGGCCGTCGGCGCGACGGTGACGCTCGACATGGAGGACCACACCACCACGGACTCGACGCTGCAGATCCTGCGGGAGCTGCGGGGCGAGTACCCGTGGGTGGGTGCGGTGCTGCAGGCCTACCTCAAGCGCACCGAGCAGGACTGCCGCGAGCTGTCCGGCCCGGGGTCGCGCGTGCGGCTGTGCAAGGGCGCCTACGCGGAGCCCGAGGAGGTCGCCTTCCAGGACAAGGCCGAGGTCGACAAGTCCTACGTGCGCTGCCTGCGCGTGCTGATGGCGGGCGAGGGCTACCCGATGGTGGCCTCGCACGACCCGCGGATGATCGCCATCGCCCGGCGCCTGGCCGCCGACAACGGCCGCAAGCCCGGCGACCACGAGTTCCAGATGCTCTACGGCATTCGCCCGGAGGAGCAGAAGAAGCTCGCGGCCGAGGGGCGCACCATGCGCGTGTACGTGCCGTGCGGCGACGAGTGGTACGGCTACTTCATGCGCCGGCTCGCCGAGCGTCCGGCCAACCTGGCGTTTTTCCTGCGGGGGCTCATCACCCGATCCTGAGCGCCGAGAACATGCGAAGGCCCCCTCGACCACGTCATCGGTGGTTGAGGGGGCCTTCGTCGTTGGTCGGCCCCTGCTCCGGGGTGGTGCGTCAGGCCTGCTCCTGGGTGGCCTGCTCGGCCTGCTCGGCGGCGGCCTTCTTGACCTCGTCCATGTCGACCTCACGGGCCTGGCGGATGAGGTCCTCCAGCGCCGACTCCGGCAGCGCGCCCGGCTGCGCGTAGATCAGCGTCTTGTCGCGGATCACGGCGAGCGTCGGGATGGAGCGGATGTCGAACGCGGCGGCGAGCTGCTGCTCGGCCTCCGTGTCGACCTTGGCGAAGACGATGTCGGAGTGCTTCTCCGACGACTTGTCATACACCGGCGCGAACTGGCGACACGGCCCGCACCAGCTCGCCCAGAAGTCGATCAGGACGAACTCGTTGTCGGTCACGGTCTGGTCGAAGTTGGCGGTGGTCAGCTCAACGGTGCTCATGCTGTGCTCAACGGACGGCGCCGGGCGGGAATTCCCCGGCGGCGGGTAGCGTCATGGGCCGGTAGTACGAGGTGAGGAGGACACCCATGGCGAATGGCGAGATCCTGGGCCGGATCGACGAACTGATCGCGGAGGAGCACCAGCTGCGCTCGCGGTCGGTCGGTACCGGGTTGTCGGGCGACGACCAGGCGAAGCTGACGACGGTCGAGCAGGAGCTCGACCAGTGCTGGGACCTGCTGCGGCAGCGACGCGCGCGGGTGGAGTTCCATGAGAACCCGGATGACGCGAAGGTGCGGCCGGTGGGCGAGGTTGAGGGGTATCGGCAGTAGGGTTTTTGTGTTTTGTTCTTGTTTGGCCGGCTCGGCGCGCGGGGCGCACCATTGCCGGATATAGGGGTGGGTGGTGGGGCACCCCGATTAATGATTGTCACTACGGTCCGGGTCGGTTTGCCAAGGCGGGAAAGAGTACCTTGACAAACCGACCCGGACCGTGTTGTGGAAAAGAATCGGGGGGCCGGCCGGGGGAAGGTTGCGGGGAGGGGATAGTGGGGTGGTGAGTTGTGTTGCCGGGTGGGGGTTGAGTGGTGGCAAGGGCGGCGTAATTCGGGTGGGTTTGTGGGTTTGAAATCGCTGGCTGCTCAGGTGGTCCCGGTTTGCCCAAGTGTGAGTGGTTTCGCCACTCCTGCAGGCGGCGCCCTTTCGGCTGGGCAAGGCCCAATCCCAGACGCTGACTCAGAGTCCTACAACCTGCGCCCCAATGCGGCGTTCGTTGCGCTCAATGCACCGAACGCCGCATTGGGGCGCTTTGCCGCTACCCGGCCGCCGCCCGCCTGCGCCGCGGCAGCACGCGACCCGCTTCCGCGCTCTCGTGTGACTCTCCAGCCGCCGACCGCTGCCTCGCCTCAGCTTGCGACCGGCCTGCGAGTGCTCTCGCCCCAGCCAACCCCCGCCCGGCAACGCAACTCGCCGCCCCACTCACACTCCCCGTGCTCTTGCCGCTCGCCAGCCGCCACCCGCCCGCATCACCCGGCGCGCACCCACCTCCGCGCGTCCTTGTGGCTCGCCAACGGTCACCCGGCAACGCACCTCACCACCCAACTCGCCGCGGCGTTCTCTTGCCCCCACCCAACTCCCACCGGCAACGCACCTGAACCTCTCCCCACCCCTCCCGCAACCTTCCCCCGGCCGGCCGGCCCGATTCTTTTCCTCAACACGGTAGAGATCGGCTTGTCAAGGTACTCTTTCCCGCCTTGACAAGCCGATCTCTACCGTCGTGACAATCAAAAATCGGGGTGCCCCACCACCGACCCCGTATATCCGGCAATGGTGCGCCCCGCGCGCCGAGCCGTACTACTTCAATCGACGCGAAACCATCTCGGCAATCCAAACCGGCGCATACGGCGACGTACAGTTAGCCGGCGTCGGATAATCCTTCAAGACCCCCAACCTCTCCCCAATGCCCACCGCACGCTCCCGCAACTCCGGATACCTAATCCCAACCTCAGCAAGACAATGATTCATCGCCCACTGCAACCGCTCAGGGGCATCCTTCATCTCACCCTCGATGAGATCAAGCAACCCACCCAGATCCAGCCCATCAGAAGCCTTCACAACCCGATCAGTAGTCAACGCCCACCCAGCACTGGCCACAACTGGATCCGAATCACCGAACCAAGCAACCCGCAACTCCTCGACATGGGGGCTCTTCTTCACCACATACCCCACCAGCCAGTCCTGCACCTTAGGCGTCCGAGCCTCACGCAACATGGCATCCAACTCACCACGCTCGAACAACTTCGGCCGACAGATCAAGATGGCAAGCAACTTGGCATCCGTCAGATCCGTACCCCAGAGCTCACCAGCAAGCTCATGTTGCGGCTTCAACCTCTTCGCCAGCGCACGCAACTTGCTCAGATTCACCGCGTGGTCATCACCGTGCTTCTCGTTCACCGCACGAGACCTCGGGTCCTCCAGGGCGGCCAGTTCGGCCAGCACCTCGGCCACAGCATTGCCGGTCACACCGAACCCCCTGTCAAGCCGGGCACAGAGTCCCGTCGGTAGGAACCTTCCCATCGATCAAAAACGCCTGAACGGCCGACGTCACACACGGCGACTGTCCCACAGCCCCATGCCCGGCCCCCTGCCACGAAACCGTCACCGCACTAGGCATCTGATCCGCAGCGCGCGTGGTCCCGATCTCCGGCGTCACCGGATCAGCAGCCGTCGCGGCAACCAGAATCGGCGGAGCCCCGGGCGCACCAGCGGCAGGCAACGGCTCCCGCCGCACCGGCCAAGCCCCACACCACGCCAGCTCCTGCGCCACGGCCGACCCGAACTGCGGATACTTCGTCCGCATCCCCTCGTCGACCTTGTTGATCTGGTCAGCAGGCAACCGCGTAGCCGCGTCATTGCACCGGGTCGCCATCACGCCACCGATCCGCGACGTGCGCCCCTGCGCATCCACGATCACCGGATCCGCGAACGACTCCAAGGCAGTCACATCACCGGACTTGGCCGCGGCCAGCGCATCGGCAAGCGCCGGCCACCGCGTCCGGTCGGCCAACCCCAGGTACACCGCATAAGTCGCGATACCGGGAGTCACGGTGACCCCATCCGGGGTCGTCTCCGGCGCAGTGCGCAACCGATCGGTCACGGCTTTCAGCGCCGCCTTCGGATCACCCATCGCGCATCCACGAGCCGCGCAATCGGCCCCGAACGCATCCAACGTCGCCTGCGCACCCGCAGCGACTGCGTCCAGCACTGCAGCACGGTCCTGACCAGGGTCAGGCAAGCCGTCCAGAACCATGCGCCCGACCTGCGCCGGATAGCGCACGGCGTACTCCGACAGCACCTTCGAGCCATCACCCCGGCCGAGGGCGTTGAGGTGCGGCACGCCGAGCTGGGTCCGCAGCTCCTCCAGATCACCCGCGGTGCGCCAGCTGTCCAGCGCCGTTTGGGCCGTGTCGAGGTCGATGGCGCACTGCTGGCCGGCGCGGCGGGACGCGTCGAGGACGTCGGTGAGGTCGCCCTGGGCCGGGTCGGCGCCGAGCAGGGCTTCGCGGGCCTCCGGGGGCACGCACTGCACGCCGCCCGAGAGTCCGGTGCCGCGGCGGTCGACGCCGATCAGCGAGAACTTCTGCAGGAACGCGGGGGGCAGCTGCGAGGCCAGGCGCGCGGCGAAGACGGAGCCGGGTTCGCCGCCGACGTCGTTCACGACCACCAGAGGGATCGGGCCGTCGCCGGCCTTGAGTACGAGGATGCGGGCGAGCAGGTGCTGTGTGTCGTCGGGCGCGTCGAGCGGGCTGGTCAGGCGCGCGCACGTGAAGTGCAGCGAGTCCGGCGCGGCGGGGGAGCCCATGCGCTGGCGGGTGTCCTCGTCGCAGTCGGTCCAGCGCAGGCTGGGCGACTGCGGTTGCGCGAGGGGCGGCAACGGCACGGGCGCGGCGCTCGACGCGGGCGGCTGGGTGACCTGACCGTCGTTGTCCACCACGGCCGGGCGCACCGACGGGCCCGTGGTGCAGCCCGCGACGGTCAACGCACCCACGAGCACCGCCACCAGGGCACGCAGACGGGGGCGGCTGGTGGAACGGCGGCGCACGGGCTGATCCTCACGTGGTGTCGATGGAGCTGTCCGACGAGCTTGGCACGCCGGGTGTGACGCGGAAGTTAGCGGGTCCGCACGACCTCGCCGCGGAACACGGCCGACAGGTCGTACCGCGCGGGTTCGTCCAGCTGCGCGTAGCCGCACGACGCCGGTTCGCGGTCCGGGCGCCACCGCTTGAACTGCGCGGTGTGCCGGAACCGCGCGGGCTCGCCGCCCTCGGTGTGCTCGTAGCCGACCTCGACCACGCGCTCCAGCTTCAGCGGCACCCATTCGTGCTCGGTCGAGCGCCAGCGCGTGATGCCGCCGGGGATCCGCTGGCCCTCGCGTACGGCGTCGCCCACCCACGGGTGGCCCTCGCCGTCGGTGATCAGCGGGGCCAGCTCCTCGGCCAGCTCTCGGCGCCGCTTGACCGGGAACGACCCGACCACGCCGACGTGGTGCAGCAGCCCTTCGGGGTCGTACAGCCCGAGCAGGAACGATCCGACGGCCTCACCCGGCTCGCCGTCGACGTGCCAGCGCAGTCCGGCCAACACGCAGTCCGCCGTGCGGGAGTGCTTGTACTTGAACAGCACGCGCTTGCCCGGCGAGTACGGCTCGTCGAGCGGCTTGCCGATCACGCCGTCGAGCCCGGCGCCCTCGAACAGCTCGAACCAGTGCCGCGCGGTGTCCGGATCGGTCGTGGCCGGCGTCAAGTGCACGCCCTCGCCCGCGATGCCTTCCAGCCGCGCGCGCCGCGCCGACGTCGGTTCGTCCACGAAGGACTCCGAGCCCAGCGCGAGCACGTCGAACGCCACGAACTCCGCGGGCGTCTCCTTCGCCAGCAGCTGCACGCGGGAGTCGGCCGGGTGGATGCGCTCGGTCAGCGCGTCGAAGTCGAGCTTGCCGCCGCGGCCCACGACCAGCTCGCCGTCGAGAACGACCTGCTCGGGCAGCGTCGCCAGCAGCCGCTCCACAACTTCGGGGAAGTAGCGGTTGAGCGGCTTTTCGGCGCGCGACTGCAGGGTGAGCTCGTCGCCGTCGCGGAAGACCAGGCAGCGGAACCCGTCCCACTTGGGCTCGAACAGCAGCCCGCCGGAGTCGGGGATCGCCTTCGCCGGTTTGGCGAGCATGGGCTTGATCGGAGCCTGCACGGGGAGGGCCATGCGGGCATTCTGTGCGAAACGCGCGGTCAGCGCACGCGTGCCGGGCCCGTCGTGTCGAGTTCGAGCCGCACGGCCGTGGGCAGCGAGTCGAGCCCGAGCGCCTCGCGGGCGCGGGTGAGCACGTACGTGTCGAGGTCGGTCCAGATGCGCCGGACGTCGGTGCCTTCGCTCAGCCACAGCGTCACGCGCAGCGCCGGCTCGGCCGACGTGCCGACCGCGCGCGCCCTCGCCCGGGTGACGCCGGCGATGGCCTCGGCGTCGGTCTGCACCGCGCCCGCGAGCGCGTCGGCGGTCACCGTGAGCTCGGCGCCCGGTGTCTCGTCGAGCGCCAGGTCGGGACGGCGTTCGGGGCGCAGCGAGCGGAAGAACCACCACAGCCCCAGCACGAACAGCAGCACACCGAGCACGACGGCGCCGATCCGCGCGTACAGCTGGTGCCCGGCCAGCCAGCTCACGGCCATCGGGTCGAGCAGCGGCCGCTGCGCGCGGAACTCGCCGAGCCAACCCTGCCCGACCACGAGGGCGGCCGCGCCCGCGAGGACCGCGACCAGACCGGTCAGGAGCGTCAGCGTGCGTTCGGCGCTGTGTGAACGGCCCAGGGCGCGGCGGGCGGTGGAGCGGCTCATCGGCGGTCCTTCGGTGAGTCGACGACCACGGACACCTTCGGCCGGCGTTCGAGCGGGACGTCGTCCAGCACCGTCGCGACGGTCTCCAGCAGCCGCGGCCGCAGCTGGTCCTCGTTCTCCAGCCGGCTGGTGGCGCGCACGCGCACCTTCCGGGCGCTTGCGGTCACACTCGCGCCGGTGACGTTGGCCTGCGCGCGCACGGCGAGCCCGACCAGGCGCGCGAGCGCCCGCGGCGACGTGCTCACGCAGATCCCGTCGGCCGGGTCGGTCATCCGCACGGCGCGGCTGCCCGCGGTGAGGGCGAACAGCACGAACAGCAGCCCGGCCACGAGCACGATCACCGCTGTGACCCGCACGGACGTGCTGGTCCACGGCAGCCCGGCGAGGTCTTCGCGCCAGCGTTCCCACGGCACGATCAGCGGCGCGCGGCCCGGCTGCCACGAGCGCCACCCGACCTCGATCGCGAGCAGGGCCCCGCCGGCCGCGACGGCCAGACCGAGCACAGTGGACAGGAACCGCACGAGGAACCGCATCAGTGCACCCGCGGCCGGACGTCGGGCAGCAGCGCGGAAACCGTCACCGCGATCGAGCGCACGTGATACGCCGTGATTCGCTCGACCTCCTCGGTCACTTTCGCACGCACGTCACCCGTCACGGTCCGGACCGGCGCCGGGTACTGCAATGCCAGCTCCAGCACCAGGTCCACGTCGTTGTCCTCGCCGCCGACCTTCGCGCTCGCCCCCGAGCGGCCGCGCGTGAGGCCGGCGACGCGGCGTTCGGTCTGCACGGTGCCGGGCACGAGGTCCGCGGCGTGCTGCGCGACCTTGCGCACCACCGCGTGCGCGATGCTCAGGCTGCCGCGCTCCTCGGGTTCGGCCAGGTCGCCGCGGGGCAGGTCGACCTGGAGCGGCCGGCCGGTCACTTGTCGCGGCCCCGGCCGAAGAGGTCGCCGAGGTCGAGCTCACCGTCGACGACGCGGCCGATGACCAGCCCCACGACCCCCACGGCGAACGTGACCAGGAAGGCGGTGAACCCCTGGGTTGCGGCGAGGCCGAGAATCAGTCCGGCGAGGATCCCGGTCTGCGTTGCGTTCAACGTTTCCTCCTGGTGCTGGCTAATCGGAGAGCTATGCAGTGCTACTCGACGCGGGAGGACTCGGGTTCGTCGTCCTCGTCGGGCAGGTGGACGTCGTTGACCGCGATGTTCACCTCGATCACCTCGAGCGCGGTGATCTGCTCCACGGCCTCGATCACGTTGCGCCGCACGGCTCGCGACACCTCGACGATCCGCGCGCCGTACTCCACGACCAGGTCGAGGTCGATCGCCGTCTGCTTCTCGCCCACCTCGACGGCGACGCCGGCGGTGGACGTCGTGCCGGAGCCGGGGATCCGCTCCTTCAACGCGCCGAACGCGCGGGACACCCCGCCGCCCAGCGCGTGGACACCGGCGATCTCGCGCGCCGCGAGCCCGGCGACCTTCTGCACCACCAGCGACGAGATCGTGGTCCGGCCCGCGGACCCCTCCTCGTTGAGCGGCGTGGTGATCGCGGTTCCCGGAACATCGGTCCGGCGGGGGCTCGGCTGCACCATGGAGTTCGCTCCTCGCTGTCGGTGGGGGACGGCGCCGCTGGTGTCGGCGCCGGAAGCTTGCCCACTCCTACGATGTCCGAACCGGGGAAAAGCTCACGGCGGGTCACTCGGACGGGTGAGTTCGACCCGGTGAGCGGTCGGTTCGGTGCGAGGAAACGACCGTGGCCGCGGTGTGGACGCGGCCGGGTGAGTCGGAAATTTTGCTGCGCCGGCTGGGCGCGACTGGTGGCCGACGCCGAGGACGACATCGCTGCCGGCGGCCACACTTGGGCTCCGAGTGGAACCGCGCAGCGGACTGCGCGAGGAAACGACCGTGGCCGCCAGGAGGTGCGGCCTCAGAGATTCAGAGCTTGCGCGCCACGCCGCCCGCGATGATCTGCTGCGCGATCGTCGCCTTCGTGAACCGCGGGCCGTCGGGCCACCACTCGGCCACGGGCACGACGTCGGCGTCGCCGGCGGCGCCGGACGGGATGATCTCCAGCTCGTGGAACAGCTCGCGGATCTCGGTCTTGGTGCGCGCGGTGATGTCGCGCATGGAGCCGCGGCGGATGACCTCGAGGGTCGCCTGCAGCGTGGAGTCGTACTCGGAGCCGTCGTCCGGGTCGAGCACGTGGCTGATCACCACGAACGAGCCCGGCGGCAGGCGGTCGATGAACTGCTTGGTCACCTCGGCCGGCCGGCTCCGGTCGCCCGTGTAGTGGTGCAGTGCGGCCACGAACAGCAGCGCGATCGGCTGCGACCAGTCGAGCGCGCCGAGCACCTCGGGGTTGTCGAGGATGGTTTCGGGCTCGAAGATGTCGGCCTGCACGAACTTCGTGTTGTTGTTCTCCTCCAGCAGCGCGCGTCCGTGGGCGGCCACGACCGGGTCGTAGTCGATGTAGACGACCTTCGCCTCGGGGTGGAAGCGCTGCACCACCTGGTGCACGTTCTCGGCGGTCGGCAGGCCCGAGCCGCAGTCGAGGAACTGGCGCACCTCGGTGTTGTTCGCGAGGAAGCGGCACACCCGGGTCAGGAAGTTGCGGTTCTCCCAGGCGACGTCGGGTACCTCCGGCATCGCGGCGATGATCCGCTCGGCCTCGTGGCGGTCGACGTCGAAGTTGTCCTTGCCGCCCAGCAGGTAGTCGTACACACGCGCGACGAACGCTCGGGTCGGGTCCACTCCCACGGGGGTGTTGTCCGATTCGAGCACCACGCGATCCTCCTGATAGCGAGACAGGCAAGACACTGTGACTGACGCGGCACCGAGGGTAGCGCCACCAGGTCCAGGGCCGAAAGCCGACCGCGCGGGGTTGCTCCGCTTGGCCGGTGAGGGCGGGTTCTTCAGCCGGGACGCACGTCGACGACGTGGACGTTGACCCGCGGCGGCCGCGCCCGCAGCAGCCGGGTGAGCTCTGTGGTCAGGCAGTGCTGCAGCACGCGCGCGGCTTCGTCGGCGATCACGCCGAACCGGATCGTGGCCAGGATCTGCAGCTCGCCGTCGGCCAGGGCGACGGCGGAAATCGTGACCCCGTCGACGTCTTCGGCCTGATCGGCGGCCACGGTGCCGGCCAGGCGGAGCAACGCGGCTGCCGAAACGGTCAGCACGCCGTCGTCACCGGGCAGCTGGAGCGGTGGGCCCTGGCGGACCACGGTCAGTGAGCGGAGCACGCGGTCGACCAGGCCGGGCGGCGTCGCGACGTGGCGGCGGGCGGTGGCGCGCACGAGGTCCCAGCGAGGATCCCGTTCGGGGTCCTCCGGGCCGCCGGCGCCCTCGTCCGTCATCACCGCTCCCTCAGCTGGCCGAGCAGCGCCACCCTGGCCCGGTGCAGGCGCGAGCGCAAGGCCGGGACCCCGACTTCGAGCACTTCGGCCACTTCTTCGTAGCTGAGCCCCTCGAGTTCGCGCAGCACCAGCGGCACGCGCTGCGCCACGTCGAGCCGGGCGATCGCCCGCAGCACGGCGTCCACCTGCTCGGCGTGCACGACCTGGCGTTCGGGTGTGCCGTCGGCGACGAGGCCCGGCGCCTCGGCGATCGACACGCTTTCGATCGACACGGTGGGGCGATGGCGGCGCAGCAGGTCGAGGGCGCCGTTGGTGACCACGCGGTAGAGCCACGTGGACACCGCCGACTCGTGGCGGAACGTCGCGAGCGACCGCCACGCGGCCAGCCACGCCTCCTGCACCACGTCCTCGGCTTCGGCCGGACGGCCGGTGATCCGCAGCGCGACGCGGTACATCATCGGCGTGTGCCGGCGCACCAGCGCGTCGAACGCGGCGTGGTCACCCGCCGCCGCGGCCGCGACGAGGGCCTCGCTGTCGGCCATCAGCCGCTGCCCCGCCGGTAGCGCAGCAGGGTGAAGCCGTCGTCCACGAGGATCGACGCGAGCTCCATCCGGCGCGGCGGCCGCGCGGCCGGTCCCGCCGCGATCCGGCCCGCGTCGCCGCCGACGAGCAGCGGGGCGACGGTGAGGTTGAGCTGGTCGACGAGGCCGGCCGCGATCATCGCCGCGAACAACGCAGGCCCGCCTTCGCAGTCCACGCGCCGCAGGCCGCGTTCGGCCAGCATCGCCAGCGCTCGCGGCAGATCCACGTCTTCGTCACCGGCCACGAGCACTTCGGCGCCGGCTTCCCGCACCGCCGCGGTGTCGGCGCGCGAAGTGGTGACGACCAACGGCGGCACGTGCGAGTCCGTGAACAACGGGCCCGCCGGATCAAGTGCACCCGTGCGCGTGACGACGGCGATGGGCGGCACCGGCGCCAGGCCCAGCCGCGCGCGCCGGGCCGAACGCACCGCGTTGGTCCGGGCCCCGCGGTAGTTCTCGGCGCGCGCGGTGCCGGCGCCGACGAGGATCACGTCGGCGAGGTCGCGGGCGAGCAGGAACACACGGCGGTCGGCCGGGTGCGAAAGGCCCTTCGACAGCTCATCCACGGCCACCGCGCCGTCGGCCGACGCCACGAAGTTGACCTGCACGAACGGGCCGGTCAGGTCTTCGGGGTAGCCGTAGACGCGCTCCAGATCCTCGTCGGACAAGGGCCCGGTCCCGCCCGGTGATGGTGGCCACACGCTCCGCACGTCCGCTATCCCAGCACGGGCACCGACCCCGCCCCGACCGGGGGATACGCGGGTGCGGACACCCGGACCGGCCCCACGTGGGCGCTGGCTAGGCTCTGCAGCCATGCCCCCAGCTGCCCTGACGGACCGGTTTCCCGAGCTCGGGGCCGACGAGCTGATCTCCTCGCTGGTGCCGCCGCCGCGGTTCGGCGAGGCTCGGTTCTCCACGTACCTCCCGAACCCCGACGAGCCGAGCCAGGCCGCGGCCGTGAAGTCGTGTTCGGCGTTCGCCGGGCGCATCGGGGACCGGCCGGCGAAGAAGTCGCGCCTGCGTTCGCTCTTCGGCGGCGGCGAGGCCGCCCCGGCCGGGCCGATGGGCCTCTACCTCGACGGCGGGTTCGGCGTGGGCAAGACCCACCTGCTCGCGTCGGCCTGGCACGACGCGCCTTCGCCCAAGGCGTACGGCACCTTTGTGGAACTCACGCACCTCGTCGGCGCGCTCGGGTTCGCCGAGGCCGTGCGGCGCCTGTCGGAGCACCGGCTGCTCGCGATCGACGAGTTCGAGCTCGACGACCCCGGCGACACCACACTCGTGAGCCGGCTGCTTCAGGAGCTCACCGACGCGGGCGTGTACATCGCCGCGACGTCCAACACGCTGCCCGACAAGCTCGGCGAGGGCCGCTTCGCCGCCGAGGACTTCCTGCGCGAGATCCAGGCGCTCTCGCGCCGCTTCGAAGTGGTGCGCGTGGACGGGCCGGACTACCGCCACCGCGGCTTGCCCGACGCGCCGCCGCCGGTGAGCGACGAGGAGCTCGACGCGTCGGCCGCCGCGCACGAGGGGTCCACTGTGGACGAATTCGACGCGCTCGTGGCGCACTTGGCGAAGCTGCACCCGTCGCGCTACGGCAAGCTGCTCGACGGCGTGCGGCGCGTGCACCTCAAGCACGTGACGCCGGCGCCGGACCAGAACGTGGGGCTGCGGCTCGTGGCGTTCGCCGACCGGCTCTACGACCGCGCGATCCCCGTGGTGGTGTCGGGCGTGCCGCTGCCGGAGCTGTTCACCGAGGAGATGGTGAACGGCGGCTACCGCAAGAAGTACCTGCGCGCGGTCAGCCGGCTGACGGCGCTGGCACGCGACGCGGTGTGACGGCCCGCAGGCCGGTCACGACGGCGGTGGCGAAGAACGTGCCGCCGACGATGTCCGTGAGGTAGTGGTAGCCGAGGCCGATCATGCCGATCGCCGCGCAGCACAGGAGAACCACGCCGAGCACGACGGTGACCACCTTCGGGCGCGCCAGCAGGACCAGCACGACGAGCACCGTCACCAGGCTCACCGTGTGGCCGCTGGGGTAGACGAGGATGTCGTTCTTCCAGCGGTCGAACAGCGGTTTGAGCACCCAGGTGTTCAGCGCGACGGCGAGCGCCGGGCCCGCGGCGGCCAGCAGCGCGTCGGTACGGCGGCGCAGGTACAGGCAGGTGCCGGCGATGACCACGATGGCCGGGATCAGCACGTACGGCTCGGTCGGCAGCACGAGCACGTTCAGCGTGGTGTGGCCCAGGCCGGCGATCGCTTGCGCGGCCCACGCGTCGAGCGCGCCGGGGGAGTGCCCGCCCGCGTAGGCGAGTCCCAGTGCGACGGTCGCCAGCGCACAGAGCACGGCGACGAGCGCCAGAACACGGCTCACGGTTCTCCCCTCCCCGGAGCGAGCCTACGCGGATGGCGGGTGGCGCCGATGACCCGGCTTCGGCCACGATCACGGGCGGGAGCACGAGCGGAGGGAGCGGCATGCGGATCACCGTGGCCGGCGGCGGGGTCGTCGGGCTGAGCTGCGCGTACCGGCTGGCCGAGGCGGGCCACAGCGTCACGGTCGTGACGGCGGGCAAACCGGCGGAGACGACGTCGGCCGTGGCCGGCGGGCTGATCTACCCGCCGGTGGCGCGGCCCGACGAGCGCGTGGTGCGCTGGACCGAGACCACCGTCGGCGTGTACCGCTCGCTGCTCGCGGCGCCCGGGATCCGGTTCCTGCCGGGCTGGATCCGTGTTGCCGAAGACGTGCCCGATCCCCGCTGGCTCACCGCGATGACCGACGTGTCGCGCGAGGGTTCGGTGCTCGCCTTCACCACGGCGCTCGTGGACACGCCGGTGTACCTGACGTGGCTGGCCGAGCAGGTCGCCGCGCTGGGCGTGCGGACCGAGTACCGCACGGTCACCTCGCTGGCCGACGCCGACGTCGTCGTCAACGCCACCGGCCTCGCCGGGGGCACCCTCGCGGGCGACGACACCCTCGTGCCGGTGCGCGGCCAGGTCGTGCACCTCGCCGACCCGGGCCTCACGTCCTGGTCGGTGGAGGAAGCCGACGGCGACCTGACCTACGTGATCCCCCACGGCCGCCACGTCGTGTGCGGCGGCACTGAAGAGATCGGCCGCAACGACCTCGAACCGGACCCCACCGTCGCGGCGGCGATCGTGCGCCGGTGCCGCGACCTGGAACCGCGCCTGGCCGACGCCGCCGTCCTCGGCACGCGCGTGGGCCTGCGCCCGGGCCGTCCGAGCGTGCGTCTGGAACGTACCGGCGACGTCATCCACTGCTACGGCCACGGCGGCGCGGGGATCACGCTGGCGTGGGGCTGTGCGGAGGATGTGGCTGAACTCGTCGGCTAGGTGTGGGTCAGTCGGTCGCGGTCAGCTCGTGAACTCCGCGTGATCCGCCTCCGTCTGATCGGCGTAGCGCACCGCATACGCGCCGATCGCCTCGTCCAGGTCCTCGTCGTCGGCGAAGTAGCCGGCGAGCAGCTGCGGGTGCAGCGAGCGCGTGTGAGCGCGGGCGAGGAGGGCGCCCGCGAGGCGGCCGTAGTCGTCGAGGTGGTCCTTGCGCAGGGCGGCCGGGTCGATGGCGCCCTTGAGGTTGCGGAACTGCCGTACCACGAACGGGATTCCGTCGATCGTCGTCCAGCCCAGCAGGATGTCGGTCTCGGCTTGGACGAGGCGGGCGCCGTGGACGATGCGGCGGCCCTCGTGCTCGACCGGTGCCACGTCGAGGTACGGCGCCAGCGCCGACGGCTGGGCCTGTTTCACTTGCAGCACCAGGTCTTCGTCCTCGTTGCCGTGCAGTAGCACGACGTAGCTACGCAGCCCGACGCTGCCCGTGCCGACCACGCGGAACGCGACGTCGGCCACGCGGTAGCGCGACACGAGCGTGCGCCGTGACTCGCGCAGGGTGTCCACATAGGACTCCAGCCCGGCAATGATCGAGGAGGCCGCGGCATCGTCCACGTGCGTGAGCACGGGCGGGTCCTCGACGAACCGGTGGCGCGCCAGGCCGGTCTCGTGGTCGTCGACGTGGCGGGTCCACTTGGCCACGACCTTGGCGCTGGTGTTGCGGCGCGCCTTCTCCTCGGCTTCGGCGAAGTCGTCGATCAGCTCGTCGGCGCGCGCCCGCGAAACGGCCGACGCGTCGGGCAACGCGTTCCACGACTGCAGGAACGGCAGCTCCGCCAGAGCGCGGATCGTGCGCCGGTAGGACTTCACCGCGTCCTCCGCGGCTTCGCGGCACGCCGCGGAGCCGATCCCGCCTTCGCGCCCGGCGAGCACGAGGCTCGCCGACAGCCGCTTGAGGTCCCACTCCCACGGCCCGGGGGCGGTTTCGTCGAAGTCGTTGACGTCCATCACGATCCGGCCTTCAGGCGTGCCGTACAGCCCGAAGTTGGCCGCGTGCGCGTCGCCGCACAGCTGCGCGGTGAGCCCCGACGACGGCGACCCCGCGAGGTCCGCCGCCATCAGCCCGGCCGCGCCGCGGAAGAACGTGAACGGCGACGCCGCCATCCGCTCCCGCCGCAGCTCCACCAGCTCGGGCAGCCGCCCGGCGTTGCTCGCCTCGAAGTACTCCCGCACACCCGGCCGGCCGGCGCCCGCCGCCGCGTGGTCGTGCGCCTCGACCGGCGCCCGCTCCCGCAGCGTCTTGCCCCGCGCGTACAGCTGCGCCGGGTCGACGTCGTCCGTGCCGACCAGCGGGCGTTCCACCCAGTCCCCTCGTCCCATACCGGACCCAACGAGCGAACCGGGCGAAACGCTCCCGCGAACGGACTAGCGGCGCACCACCTGGGCGATCGCGTCGATGCCGCGGTCCAGCTCCGCGCGGCTGATCACCAGCGGCGGCGCGATGCGCAGCGTGTGGTCGTGCGTCTCCTTGCACAGCACACCCAGCCCGGCGAGCGCCTCGGACGCAGCGCGCCCCGTGGGCCCACCCGGCGCGATGTCCACGCCCGCCCACAGGCCGCGGCCGCGAACCGCTGACAGGCCGTGGCCGACCAAAGCCGACAGCCGTTCGTGCAGGTGCGCGCCCAGCTCGGCCGAGCGCTGCTGGTACTCACCGGTCTGCAGCAGCCGCACCACGGCGCGCCCGACGGCGCAAGCCACCGGGTTGCCGCCGAACGTCGAGCCGTGTTCGCCCGGCTTCAACACGCCCAGTACGTCGCGGCTGCCGACCACGGCGGACACGGGCAGGATGCCGCCGCCGAGGGCCTTGCCGAGGGTGTACACGTCGGCGCGCACGCCCTCGTGGTCCAGAGCCAGTACGGTGCCCGTGCGGGCGAGGCCGGACTGGATCTCGTCGGCGATGAGCAGCACGCCGTTCTCGTCGCACGCGCGGCGCACGTCGGCGAAGTAACCGGCCGGCGGCACGATCACGCCCGCCTCGCCCTGCACCGGTTCCAGCAGCACCGCGGCCGTGCGCGGGGTGATGGCGGCGCGCAGGGCGGCCGCGTCGCCGTAGGGGACCGTGACGAAGCCGGGCGTGAACGGCCCGAAGCCGGCGCGCGCGGTGTCGTCGGTGGAGAACGAGACGATCGTGGTGGTGCGGCCGTGGAAGTTGGCGCCGGCGACCACGATCTCGGCCGTGCCGTCGGGCACGCCCTTGACCTGGTGGGCCCACTTGCGCGCCACCTTCACCGCCGACTCCACGGCCTCGGCGCCGGAGTTCATCGGCAGCACCATCTCGGTGCCGGTCAGCTCGGCGAGCTCGCGGCAGAACAGCCCGAGCTGGTCGTGGTGGAACGCGCGCGAGGTCAGCGTGACCCGGCCCAGCTGCTCCACGGCCGCGGCGATCAGCGCGGGGTGGCGGTGGCCGAAGTTCAAGGCGGAGTAACCGGACAGGAAGTCGAGGTAGCTCTTGCCCTCGACGTCGGTCACCGTCGCGCCCTCGGCCTCGGCGATCACGACGGGCAGCGGGTGGTAGTTGTGCGTGCTCCATCGCTCGTCGAGCTCGATGAAGCCGTCGGCGGAGGCAGGGCTGGCGGTCTCCCGACCGGCGAGCGTCGTCATGCGTTCAGGCTAGATCCAACGAGCGGGGACTTCAGCCGGGAAACGTTGCTTTAACCCGCCGTTTGTTGCGCAGTCTGGTGGTCTGACCGGCGAAACGATGCGTGGCGTTGACCGCCGTCCTTGGTAAGCTGTAACTTACCGTTCGTGGCGACTTACGGAAGCGACCAGCTCTCCGCCCTGGCCGACCCGTCCCGGCGCGCGATCTTCGAAGCGCTCCGCGAAGGGCCGCGTGCGGTGGGGGAGCTGGCCGCGACGTTGCCGATCAGTCGTCCGGCGGTCTCGCAGCACCTGAAGGTGCTCAAGGAGGCGGGCTTGGTTCTCGACCAGGCGGCCGGGACGAAACGGCTGTACCGGCTGCGCCCCGAAGGGATTGCCGCGCTGCGCGCCTACCTCGACGAGATGTGGTCGGACGCGCTGAGTTCGTTCGCCAGGAAAGCCGAGGAAACCGTCTCAGGAAGCGAAGAGCCATGACACTGGAACCGGTCCGCAAGACGATCACCGTCGCGTGCTCGCGCGAGCACGCGTTCAAGGTCTACACCGAGGGGTTCGACAGCTGGTGGCCGAGGGAGCACCACCTGGGCGAGGGCGAGCTCGCCGAAGTGGTCCTCGAATCGAAGGAAGGGGGACGCTGGTACGAGCGGCTCACCGACGGGTCCGAGTGCGTGTGGGGTCACGTGCTCGTCTGGGAGCCACCCGGCCGAGTGGTTCTGTCGTGGCACATCGACGGGGACTGGAAGATCGATCCGGACCCGGCGCGCGCGAGCGAGATCGAGGTCGTTTTCACCGCGGAGGGGCCCGGGACCACGCGAGTCGCCATCGAGCACCGCGCGTTCGAGCGGCACGGCGCCACCGCCGAGAAGGTTTACGACGGTGTGGACACCGAGGGCGGTTGGCACGGACTGCTGAAACTCTTCGCCGCGAAGGCCGCTTCCTGAGGTTATCGTCGCCGGATGGCGAAGAACGACAACGGAACCCGGGTCCGCGACGCGCTCCGTGCCACGGCGGAGCTGCCGGACCCGGGGTCCTCACCGGTCGGGCCGGGCAAGAAGGGCAAGGGCGAGAAGAAACTCGCCACCGCCGGTGAGCGGCTCGACGCCCTGCAGGAGGCGCTGTACGCCGAGGGCACGAGCGGAGGCGGCCGCAGCGTGTTGCTGGTGCTGCAAGGCATGGACACCTCCGGCAAGGGCGGCACCGTCCGGCACGTGCTGGGCCTGGTGAACCCGATGGGCGTGCGCTACAAGGGCTTCAAGGTGCCCACGCCCGCCGAGCGCCGGCACGACTTCCTGTGGCGCATCCGCAAGGAGCTGCCGGCGTCGGGCCAGATCGGGGTGTTCGACCGGTCGCACTACGAGGACGTGCTCGTGCCCCGCGTGTCCGGCCTGCTCACTGCGGCCGAGCGGCGCAGCCGGATCTCGCAGATCAACGCGTTCGAGAACGAGGTCGTGGCGGGCGGCACCACGATCGTCAAGGTGTTCCTCCACATCTCGCCCGAGGAACAGCTGCGCCGGCTCGTCGCGCGGCTGGAACGGCCGGAGAAGATCTGGAAGTTCGCGCCGTCCGACGTCGAGGCCCGCGGCCATTGGGACGCCTACGCGCAGGCGTACGCCGACCTGCTCGCGCGTACGTCGACCGAGCACGCGCCGTGGTACGTCGTGCCGGCCGATCGCAAGTGGTACCGCAACTGGGCCGTCGCCGAGCTGCTGATCGAGACGATGACGGAGATGGCGCCGCGGTTCCCGGAGCCGCAGTTCGACGTCGCCGAGCAGCTGGCGAAGCTGAAGGGTGATGGCGTGCCGGCCTGATCGTCTGGAAGAGTGCGGGCGTGACCGACTCTGCTCTCGACGACGTTCCGTTCCTCCGCCGCCAGGCCCGCACGCAGCGCTTCACCCTCGGCGCCCCCAAGCAGTTCCGCGTGGCCCCGGACGGCTCGCGCGTGCTGTTCCTGCGCAGTGAGACGGGCACGGACCCGCGGAACAGCCTGTGGTCGCTCGACCTCGCGACCGGTACGGAGGTCAAGCTCGTCGACGCCGCGGAGCTGCTGCCTGGCGAGGAGGACCTGCCGCCGGAGGAGCGGGCGCGGCGCGAACGCGCGCGGGAGACCGGCGGCGGCGTGGTGGCTTACGGCGTGGACGACGCGTTCACCGTCGTCACCTTCACGCTGTCCGGCAAGCTCTACACGCTCGACCTGGCCACCGGCGCCACCGCGGTGCTCGTCGACGGCTCGGTCGTCGACCCGCGCCCCAACCCGACCGGCACGCACGTCGCCTACGTCCGCGACCGCCGCCTGCGCGTGATCGAGCTGGCCACGGGCACCGACCGCGCACTCGTCGAGGAAGAGGGCAGCGACGCGGCGGACATCGCGTGGGGCCTCGCGGAGTTCATCGCCGCCGAGGAGATGGACCGCACGCGCGGCTACTGGTGGGCGCCGGATGGGCAAAGCCTGATCGTGGAGCGCTCCGACCGCGGCCCGGTGCCGCGCTGGACGATCGGCGACCCCGCGAACCCGGACCACCCGGCCAACGTCGTGGCCTACCCGTCGGCGGGTTCGCCCAACGCCGTGGTGTCGCTCGCGGTGCTGGGGCTGGACGGCAGTCGCGTCGACGTCGAGCGCGGCGACTGGGAGTACTTGGTGACGGTGCACTGGTCGGCCGGCGGCGCGCCGCTGCTCGCGGTGCAGCCGCGCGACCAGAAGCGCCTCACCGTGCTGGCCCTCGACCCGGCCGACGGCTCCGTGACCGAGCTGCACACCGAGACCGACGACCACTGGGTCGACATCGTGCAGGGCGTGCCCGCGTGGACCTCCGACGGCCGGCTCGTCACCACGAGCGCAGCCGACGGCGACAACCGGCTCGTGGTGGCGGGGGAGCGCGTCACCCCGCCGGGCCTGCAGCTGCGCGCGGTCCTGCACGCGGGCGAGCAGGTGCTCTTCACCGCGTCGGAGGCCGACTCCACGCAGATCCACGTCTTCCGTACTGAAGCCGGCGGCGTCCAGCGACTGTCCACTCAGGACGGCGTGCACGTCGGCGCCGGCAGCACGGAGCTGACCGTGCTCACGGAGTGGAGCCTCGCCCACAGCGGCCCGGTGGTCACGGTCCTGCGCGATGGTGTTCAGGTGGGGGAGATCACCTCGTCCACTGTGGACCCCGAGATCGAGCCCAACCTGACGTGGCTCACCCTCGGCGAGCGCGGCCTTCGCGCCGCACTGGTGCTGCCGCGCGGCTACGAACCCAGCGAAGGCAAGCTCCCGGTCCTGCTCGACCCGTACGGCGGCCCGCACGCCCAGCGCGTGCTCCAGAGCCGCAACGCATTCCTGACCCCGCAGTGGCTCGCCGACCAGGGCTTCGCCGTCCTCGTCACCGACGGCCGCGGCTCGCCCGGCCGCGGCCCGGCCTGGGAACGCGAGATCGCGGGCAAACTCGCCGACGTCACCCTCGCCGACCAGGTCGACGCCCTGCACGCCGCCGCGGCCGACCACCCCGAGCTGGACCTCGAACGCGTCGCCATCCGCGGCTGGTCCTACGGCGGTTATCTCTCGGCGCTGGCTGTCCTGCGCCGCCCGGACGTCTTCCATGCCGCCGTCGCCGGCGCCCCGGTCACCGACTGGGCCCTCTACGACACCCACTACACCGAGCGTTACCTCGGCAAACCACAGGACGCCCCTGAGATCTACGAGCACAACTCCCTCATCGCCGACGCCGGCGAACTGTCCCGCGCGCTGCTCATCGTCCACGGCCTCGCCGACGACAACGTCTTCCCGGCGCACTCACTCCGGCTTTCCGGCGCCCTGCTCGCCAAGGGCCGCCCCCACGTCTTCCTCCCGCTGGCCGGGGCCACCCACATGACCCCGCAGGCCGAGGAGGTCGCGGAAAACCTGATGCGCACGCAGGTCGACTGGATCCTGCGTGAGCTCGCCGCCGTCACCGTCGACAAGGAGAACGCATGAACCGGTGGGGCCTGACCATCCCGCTCACGGGGGTGCCGCTGCTCGAGCACCGCGCCCTCGTGGAACAACTGCCCGACCTGGGCTACACCGACGCGTGGACGGCCGAAACCGCCGGCACCGACGCCTTCACGCCTCTGGTGCTGGCGTCACAATGGGCTCCGCAGCTACGCCTCGGCACCGCCATCGTGCCCGTGTATACGCGCGGCCCCGGCCTCCTGGCCATGAGCGCCTCGACCCTCGCCGAACTCGCCCCGGGCCGCTTCGTCCTCGGCATCGGCGCCTCCTCCCCGGTCATCGTCGAAGGCTGGAACGGCGCCGCGTTCGAAGAGCCCTTCGCCCGCACCCGCGACACCCTGCACTTCCTCCGCAGCGCCCTGGCGGGCGAGAAGGTCACCGAGTCCTACGACACCTTCTCCGTCAACAAATTCCGCCTCGAACGCGCCCCCGACCCCGCCCCGTCGGTCATGCTCGCCGCCCTTCGCCCCGGCATGCTCCGCCTCGCCGCCACCGAGGCGGACGGCGCCATCACCAACTGGCTCGCCGCCACCGACGTCCCGAAGGTCCGCAAAGTCATCGGCCCCGACGTCGAACTGGCGGCCCGCATCTTCGTCTGCCCCACCGAAGACAAAGACGCCGCCAGGGCCCTCGGCCGCATGATGATCTCCAGCTATCTCACCGTCCCCGTCTACGCCAAATTCCACGACTGGCTGGGCCGCGGCGACGAACTCGCCCCCATGCACCAAGCCTGGGCCGCCGGCGACCGCAAAAAAGCCAACGCCGTCATCCCCGATTCCGTCGTCGACTCCCTCGTCATCCACGGCTCCGTCGACTCCTGCCGCGACCAAGTCCAGTCCTATGTAGACAACGGCCTCACCACCCCCATCATCGCCCGCCTCCCCACCGGCACCGACCCCTTCGACCTAGCCAAGGGCCTAGCCCCCCGCCGCTGACCCGACCCCACCCACCGCCCCAATGCGGCGTTCGTTGCACTCAACGCACCCAACGCCACATTGGGGCGCTTCGGCCCGTCCTCGACCGCCACCCGCCTGCATCACCCAGCGCGCACCCACCTCTGCGTGTCCTTGCGGCTCGCCAACGGTCACCCGGCAACGCACCGGGCAATGGTGCGCCCCGCGCGCCGAGCCGCCCGCGATCACCCCAAGATCCCTCGCGCCGAGCGACCCCCTGAATCTCGCCCCGAGCCCCCAAATGGCCGACGCATCAACCCCTCCACCCCCGCCATCCTGAACACAGAGGACCCCCACCCCATCCACCTTGCGGTGGGTGTCCGTATTGTTGCGTAGGGTAGGCAAGGTTACCCTAAGAAAGGCGGCTCTGTGGGCGCATCGGATGGAGATTCAGCAACCTGGCTGGCCGGCGGCCGCCACGGCGCATCCCGGCTGGCCACCCTGATCCCCACAGCCCTCCACGGCATGGCAGCAGGCATCACCGAACGCAACGGCCCCATCCCCTCCGGCGGCCCCGCCTCCGTAGCCGCATCCTTGGCCGCGGCCGGCGGCACGAAACGCCTTCCCAAAACCGGCATCGGCGCCGAACAAGCCCTGGAGCACTACTCAACCCTTCTGGCCGCAGGCACCGCCGACCCAGCAGATCCCTCCTGCGCCGCCCACCTCCACTGCCCGCCCCTCGCCGTCTCCGTCGCAGCCGACGTAGTAGCCGCGGCCATGAACCCCTCCATGGACTCCTGGGACCAAGCCCCCATGGCCAGCGAACTGGAAGCGGAATTCCTCACCGGCATCGCCCACCTCTGCTTCCCGGCCAATCCCACCGCCGACGCCGTAGTCACCTCCGGCGGCACCGAATCCAACCTCCTCGGCCTCCTCTTGGCCCGGGAAACGACCGCCAGCACCATCCGCCCCGTCTGCGGCGCCAACTCCCACCACAGCGTCTCCCGCGCCGCCTGGCTCCTCGGCCTCCCCGCGCCTGTCGTCGTCCCCTGCCAAGACGACCGCATGATCCCGGAAGCCCTCGCCGAAGCCCTGGCCCCGCTCGGCGCCTCCGCCGTCGTCGTCGCCACCGCCGGCACCACCAACACCGGCCGCATCGACCCTCTCGGCGAGATCGCCCGCATCTGCCGCCTCTCCGGCGCCCGTCTCCACGTCGACGCGGCCTACGGTGGCCTGCTCCTCTGCAGTCAATCCCTGGCGCCCCGCATCGCCGGTCTCGAACTCGCCGACTCCGTCGCCCTCGACATGCACAAGTTCGGCTGGCAACCCGTCGCCGCCGGCCTCTTCGCCGCCCGGAACGCGGCCGACCTCTCCGCGCTGACCGTCCGCGCCGAGTACCTCAACGCCGACGACGACACCGAAGCCGGCCTCCCCGACCTCCTCGGCCGCTCGATCCGCACCTCCCGGCGCCCCGACGCCTTCCGCATGGCCGTCACCGTTCGCGCGCTCGGCACCCAAGGCCTCGGCGCGCTGGTCGAACGCTGCTGCACCACCGCCACCGAGGTCAACGAGCTGGTCGAACGCCACCCCGCACTGCAGTCCTGGGGCAAACCGGAGCTGTCCACGGTCGTCTTCCGCCCGCGCGGCGCCGACGACGACCTCGTCGCCCGCGTCCGCCGCACGCTGCTGGAAGCCGGCACCGCGGTGATCGGCCGCGGCGCCCTGCCGACCGGCCCGGACGGCACCTCGCAGCTGTGGCTCAAGCTCACCCTGCTGCACCCGCACACGACGGCCGAGGACTACGTCGAGCTCCTCGACCGGGTCGTCGCCACGGCCGCGGCCGAGCGCGGCGTGCCCGCACCGCAGAGCCCGGTCGCCTCGTGAGGCGCTTCGACCTCGCGGGGGTGGGGATCGGGCCGTTCAACCTGTCGCTCGCCGCGCTGGCCGACCCGCTCGACCAGCTCGACGTGGTGCTCTTCGACGCGCGCCCGGAGTTTCGCTGGCACCCCGGGCTGCTGGTCGACGGCGCGACGTTGCAGGTCCCGTTCCTCGCCGACCTCGTGTCGCTCGTCGACCCCACCAGCCGGTACTCGTTCCTCAACTACCTGCGCGAACGCGGCCGCCTGCTGCCGTTCTACTTCGCCGAGCGCTTCCACCTGCCGCGCGCGGAGTACGACGACTACGGCCGCTGGGCCGCCGCCCGCCTGCCCGCGTGCCGCTTCGGCCACGAGGTCACGGGCCTTCGCTGGGTGGCGGCGGAGGAGGCGTTCGAGCTGAGCGTGACGGCCGGCGAACCGGTCCTCGCGTCGTCGGTCGTGCTCGGCGTCGGCACCCGGCCCAGCGTGCCCGGACCGTTGCGGGACCTCGTCGCGGCCCCGGACGTGCTCGCGCTGCACTCGGCCGACTACCTCACCCACCGCGCCGAGCTGCTGACGGCGGAGACGGTGACCGTGGTCGGCTCGGGGCAGTCGGGCGCCGAGGTGTTCCTCGACCTCCTGCGCTCACGGTCCACTGTGGACGGCCTGCGCTGGCTCGCACGCACGCCCGCGTTCGCGCCGATGGAGTACTCGAAGCTGGGCCTGGAGCAGTTCACGCCGGACTACACGGCCTACTTCCACGGCTTGCCCGAGGCGGTGCGCGACCGGCTGCTGCCGTCGCAATGGCAGCTGTACAGGGGGATCGACACGGAGACCATCGCCGCGATCCACGACGAGCTCTACCGCCGCAGCATCGGCGGCGGCTGGCCCGGCTCGGCGCTCACGCCCGGCGTCGAGGTCGTCTCGGCCACGGCCGGCGAGCGCGGGATCGAGCTGGGCCTGCGGCACGCCGAGCAGGGGAGCACCGCCACGCACCGCACCCACGCCGTGGTCGCCGCGACCGGTTACGCCGAAACGCCGACCGCGCCCTTGCTGCGGGAGCTCGCCGTGCGCCGTGACGGCCACGGCCGGCTCGTCGTCGGCGCGGACCACCGGCTGGAGCTGCGCGGCGGTGTCACCGGCTCGGTGTTCGTGCAGAACGCCGAGCGCCACACCCACGGCCCCGGCGCACCCGACCTCGGCCTCGGCGCCTGGCGGGCCGCGGCGATCCTCAACGCGGTGTGCGGCAAGCCGGTCTACGACCTGCCCGAGCGCACCGCGTTCACCACGTTCGGCCTGAACACCGGATCAGAACCCACGGAGGAGCAGTGACCCTGACCGACGCCGCCGCCTGGCGGGCCGCGGGCTCGCTCGTCACGCACAAGATGCTCGGCGAGCTGTCCTACGAGGCGATGCTGCGCCCGCGGCCCGGCGAACCGACCCGCGACGGCCACCGCACCTGGCTGCTCGACCTCCCCGGCGGCGTCTCATACCGCTTCGAGGCCCGCCGCGGCGCGTTCGAGTCGTGGACGGTGCTGGCCGGCAGCGCCGTCCGGCTGGCCGACGGCGCCGAAACGCCCGCCGACGACCCGCGCACCCTGGTCGTCGACGCGCGGGAAACGCTGGGCCTTACGAAGTTGCGCCTGGCCGACGTGCTCGCCGAGCTCACCGCCACCGTCACCAACGAGGCCGCGCGCCTGCGCCGCGCCCCGACCGCCGCCGAACTGTCCACGATGGACTACAACCTCGCCGACGGCCACCTCACCGGCCACCCGCGGCTCGTGCTGAACAAGGGCCGCGTCGGCTTCTCGGCTCCGGACCGCGCCCGCTACGCGCCGGAGGCGGGTGAGGACGTCCGCCTGCGCTGGTACGCCGTGCACCGCGACCTGGCGCAGTTCCGCTCGGTCGCGGACCTCGACGCCGCCACTCTGCTCCATCACGAGCTGGACGACGCCCAGCGCGCGGAGTTCACCGCACGCGTCGCCGCGGTCGGCGACCCGGCCGACTACGCGTGGGTGCCCGTGCACCCGTGGCAGGCCGACGAGATCCTCGGCACCCTGTATTCCGCCGAACTCGCGACCGGCCGGATGATCGAGCTGGGGGAGAGCGCCGATGCCTACCGGCCCCACCAGACGGTGCGCACGCTCGCCAACCGCAGCCGGCCCGAGCGCCACGACGTGAAAACCGCCGTCTCGGTGCGCAACACGCTGGTCTACCGCGGCCTGAACTCCGCGGCGACGCTGGCCGGGCCGTCGGTCACCGAGTGGCTGCGCCGCGTCGACGCGGCCGACCCGCTGCTGTCGGAGAAGTACCGGTTCGCGCTGCTGGGCGAGGTGGCGAGCGTGTCCGTGCGTCACCCGCTGTTCGGCGCGCTCGAAGAGCTGCCCTACCGCTTCCACGAGACGCTGGGCGCGCTCTGGCGCGAGCCGCTCGTCGCAACGCTGGCCGAGGGTGAGCGCGCGATCTCGTTCGCCGCCTTGCCCTACCGCGACGCTTCGGGTGAAGCCGTGCTCACCCGGCTCATCACCCAGGCCGGCGACGGCGCCGAGGTGTGGCTGTCGTGGCTGTTCGACCTGCTGCTCACGCCGCTGCTGCAGTGGCTGCTGCGCTATGGCGTCGGGTTCTGCCCCCACGGTCAGAACCTGATCCTCGTAGTCGACGCCGACAGCCGGCCCGTGCGCGTGGCCATCAAGGACTTCGCGCAGGGCGTGGATCTGATGGACGAGGAGCTGCCGTGTTACGCCGACCTCCCGCCCGAGGCCGACGCCGACATGCTGCGCTGGCCCGCCCACCTGCTCGCGCAGTCGCTGTTCAGCTCCGTGTTCTCGGGCCAGCTGCGGTTCTGGGCCGAGGTCCTGCTCGACGACGTCGGCCTGGCGCGCGGCGACTTCTGGGCCCTGGTGCGCGAGGTCGTCGGCCGCTATCGCGACGAGAACCCCGACGTGGCCGAGCGCTTCGACGCGTGCCGGCTGTTCGCGCCCGACGTCGAGCGCGTCACGCTCAACCGTGAGCACTTCGCCGGGCAGGGCTTCGACAAGGTGGATCGCGACGACGAGTTCGACGTCCGCTGGGGCCGCGTGCCCAACCCGTTGCACGCGCCCGACCCGGACGGCGCGTGGTGACGCCGTTCGACCGGCCCGTCGGCGCGCGCTCGCTCACCGTGCGCGCGGAGGCGGGCTCGGCCGCGGCGGCCGTGCTGCGGCACGTGCTCGCCGAGGAGGGCACGCGGCTGGTGCTGCTCGTGCCCGACCCGCACGCGCGGTTCGCCGCGGTGGAGCTGGAGGCGCCGTTCGCCGCGTCGGTGCTCGACGACGGCTACGGCGTGTGCAGCTACGTCTTCGCCTGGACCCCGGAGCGGGAACCATTGCCGGACAACGGTTCCCTGGGCGCCTACCTCGGCGGCTTCGGCGATCTGCGCCTGCGCGTGGACGCCGCGACGGCCGTGCCCCTGGGCGACCGCACGTGGGCCGTGGTGTGCGACGCCGAGCTGCCCGCGGGCGCGCCGGCGGGCCTCGCGCCGCGCACGGTACTGCGGACGCAGCTGGCCGCGCTCGAAGAGTTCGGGCTCGTGCCGTCGATCGGCATCGAACACGAGGTCGTGTTCCGCGACGGCTCCGGCACCCCGCTGACCGGCCACGGCGTGGACTACGCGGTGGGCGGCACCGAACGCCTGGCCCCGCTGCTGGCCGACCTGCGCTCGGCCGCCTCGGTCCTGGGCGTGGAATCCGCCCGCGCCGAATGCCACCCCGGCCAGTACGAAGTGGTGCTGCGCCACCGCGACGCGCTCGCCGCGTGCGACGACGCCCTGCTGCTGCAGCTGCTCACCCGCCGCGTCGCGACCCGGCACAACACGAGCGCCGACTACCTCGCCGCGCCGGAGACCGGCCAGGGCAACTCGTGCCACGTGCACCTGTCACTGTCCACTCCAGACGGTCCGGCGGGCTTCCCCTTCGGCCTCGGCGCGTTCCTCGCGGGTGTGCTGCGCGACGCGCGAGCGCTGACCGCCGTGTGGGCACCGACGTGGAACAGCTACGTCCGCCTGCGCACCGCGTCGTTCTCCCCGCGCGTGCTGCGCTGGGGCCCGGACGACCGCACCGCCGCCGTCCGGCTGTGCGGCACCTCCGCGTCGTCCCGGCTGGAGTTCCGCTTCGCCGGCGCCGACGCTCAGCCGCACCTCGTCGTGGCCGCCCTGGTGGCGGCCGGTTGCGCCGGCGTGGCCGACGGCCTGACGCCGCCGGATCCGGGCACGGTCGTCGGCGAGCTCGCGCCGACGCCGTGGGAAGCGCTGGCGGAGCTGGAAAAGGGCCGCCTGGGCGAGCTGCTGGGAGAGGACGTCTCCACCCAGCAGCTCGCCTTGCTGCGTCAGGAACTCCACGCCGCCCTGGATACCGTCACCGACTTCCAGCGCCGACGCGGCTCCCTCCGTTCCTGACCGCGGAGTGCTGCGGTGCGGCCCCGACCGCCGCGCCGCAGCCACCCGGCCGGGCCGCTCACGAACCGGACGGCCGGATGTTCTGGTTGATGTGGAAGAGGTTCTCCGGGTCGTAGCGGTTCTTGACCTGCGCCAGCCGCTCGTAGTTGTCGCGGTAGGCGGCCCGGACGCGGTCGTCGCCCTCCTCCATCATGAAGTTGACGTACGCACCGCCGGCCGAGGTCGGGTGCAGCTCGGTCCAGTAGTCCTTCGTCCAGCGGGTGATCTTCTCCCGGTTGTCGGGCGAGGGGTCCACGCCCACGATCACGCCGGACCAGCCGCCGTCGCGGTAAGGGAACGCCGTGGCGTCGGCGGCGACCCGAGCGGCGGCGCCGTCGATCGGGTACATGTGCATGGACGAGTGCATCGTCGGCAGCATTTCACCGAAGCGGCGGTGAATGGCGATCGCGTCGTCGGAGATCTCCGTGGTCACGTCGGCGCGCCAGTACCACTGCAGACCCGGCGGGTAGAGCCCGTCGAACGCGCTCTGCAGCGCGGTGAACGGCATCGGCTGCAGGCCCACCACCAGCGGTGCGCCGAACGAGCGCACCGGCTCGAGGACCTCGTCGGCCCGCGCGTGGTCACCCGTGTAGCACCAGACGATGCCGCACGCCTTGCGGTTCCACAGCTCCTCCGGGAACGGCGGGACCGGCGGGATGGTGAGCAGGCCGAACCAGCCGCTGAGCTCCTCGGGCAGCGAGGGCAGCAGCTCGCGGTACCAGCGCAGCACGTCTTCGGTGTCCTCCAGCGCGTAGAGCACCGGGCCGCCGATGATCGTGCCGTGATCGCCGATTTCGTGGCAGCGGAAGGTGAACGACGTGACCACGCCGAAGTTCCCGCCACCGCCGCGCAGCGCCCAGAACAGGTCCGGGTGCGACTTTTCACTGGCGTGCACGAAGCTGCCGTCCGCGAGGACGACGTCCGCGGAGAGCAGGTTGTCGACCGTCAGCCCGAAGCGCCGGGCCAGGTAGCCGATCCCGCCGCCGAGGGTGAGCCCTGCGACGCCGGTCGATGAGATGATCCCCGACGGCGTGGCCATGCCGAAGCCCACGGTCGCATGGTCGACGTCGCCCCAGGTGCACCCGGCGTCGACACGCACGGTGTGCGTCTCGGGGTCCACGGTCGTGCTGCGCATCGCCGAAAGGTCGATCACCAGCGCGTCGTCGGCGATGCCCAGCCCGCCGGCGTTGTGCCCGCCGCCGCGCACGGCGAGGTCGATCCGGTTCTCCCGTGCGAAATTCACACACGTGACGACGTCCGCGGTGTCCGCGCACCGCGCGATGGCGGCGGGATGCTTGTCGATCATCCCGTTGTAGACCGCGCGAGCGTCGTCGTAGCCGTCGTCGCCGCGCGTCACGAGCTCGCCCCTCAGCGCGAGCGCCAGCTCGGGGAACGGTGCGGTGATGGTGGTCATGCGATTTCTCCCTGATGTGGAACGGCCTCCCGGTCGGGCTGCCTGCCCCGCCGAAGCTAGGTACGGGGCGTTCGCGCAGCGTTCGGGTTCACCGCGAGGTCCGTTCGGGCGACGAGTTTTTTGCCGGGAACGCAGGCGTGGTCGCCGAGCTTTTCGGCGTTCTGCAAGGACTTCTCCGCGGCACCCACGGCGGGCTGACGAGCCGGCCCGGCGGGGGAGTCGTCCGGTGCGCCCACCGCCGGCGTGCGCCCGACTACCGTGCCTGGGCAGGAGGCACCCCGGGATGCTCTACGTGTCGCTGCTGGGCGAGCAGTCGGTCACCCACGGTGCGACCGGGCGGGCGGTGACCCGGTCGCCGCGGGCGATCGCGCTCGTCGGCTACCTCGTGACACACGCGGGGCTGCCGCAGCCGAGGCAGCGGATCGCGTCGCTGTTCTGGCCCGATTCCTCCGACGCGCAGGCCCGCACGAACCTGCGCCGCGAGCTGCATCACCTGCGCCAGGTCCTCGGCGAGGACTCGGCGCTGCTCGCGACCGCGACGGATCTGTCCTGGCAGGACACTCCCCGCTGCCGCGTCGACGTGCGCGTGTTCGACGCCGAACGCCGGGCCGCCCTGGCCGCCGGCGAAGACGAGGAAGTGCGCGTGCACGCCGGCGCCGCGCTGGCCGAGTACCGCGGCGAGCTGATGCCCGGCCTGGGCGACGACTGGCTCTTCGAACCCCGCAACGAGCTGGAACAACAGTGCGTGTCGCTGTGCGACCTGCTCGGCGACGCCCAGTGCCGCCTGGGCGACCTCGCGGGCGCCGCCGAGACCGCCCGCCGTCGCATCCGCCTGCGGCCGCTGGAGGAGCTGGGCTACCGCACGCTCATGGAGCTGCAGGCCGACCTCGGCGACCGCGCCGGAGCCGTGAGCACGTATCACCAGTGCGCGGCGGTGCTCGAACGCGAGCTGGGTGTGGTGCCCGACCGCGCGACGCAGGCGGCGTTGCGGCGGCTGCTGGCCGACGCCGTGCCCAGCCGCGAATCCCGCCTCGTCGGCCGCGCCCGCGAGTTCACGCGGCTGCGGGAACGGTGGCAGCAAGCCGCGCGCGGCCAGCCGTCCGTCGCGCTCGTGCGAGGCGACGCCGGCGTCGGCAAGACCCGGCTCGTGATCGAGCTGGCCCGGCTCGCCCGCAGCCAGGGTGCGGTGGTGGCGGGGACGCAGTGCTTCGGGACGTCGGGCCGGCTCGCGCTGGCGCCGGTGGCGGACTGGCTGCGCAACCCCGTGCTCCAGCCGTCTCTGGCGACGCTCGCGCCGGTGTGGCGGGCCGAAGTGGACCGGCTCGTCCCGGCCGGCAAGGACACTGGCCCGGCGCCTGTGGTGCGTGCGGTGGCCGACGCGTGGCAGCGGCACCGCTTCTTCGAAGGCCTCGCTCGCGCCCTCACCGGCGCCGGGCGGCCGACGCTGCTCGTGCTCGACAACGCGCAGTGGTGCGATCAGGAGACCCTGGCGTTCTTGCTCTTCTGCCTCGGCCTGGAACCGCGCGCTCCGCTGTTGCTCGCCGCCACGCAGCGGTCGGATCCCGGCGACGGCACCCTGGCCGGCTGGACGGAACGCCTGCGTGCCACCGGCCGGCTGTCCGAAGTGGATCTGAGCCCGCTGGACCTCGACGACACCGCGCGGCTGGCCGAGTCCGTCTCCGGCCTCCTGCCCTCGGGCGACGAGCTCACTCTCCTGCACATCGCGACCGGTGGTTTCCCGCTGTCGGTGGTCGAGGCGCTGCGCTCCGGCGGCCCGCCCGGCGACCTCGACGCCGTGCTCACCGAACGCCTGCGACAGCCGACCCCCGACGCTCGCGAGATCGCTGGCCTGGCCGCCGCCGTCGGCCGCGATTTCTCGCTCGACCTGCTCACCGAGGCCAGCGACCTCGACGCCGAAGCCGTGGTGCGCGCCGTCGACGAGCTGTGGCGGCTGCGGATCCTGCGCGACTTCCGCGACGGCTACGACTTCTCCCACGACCTGCTCCGCGACGCCGCCTACCGGGAGGTGACCCGCGCGCGGCGCTGGCTGCTGCACCGCCGGCTCGCGCAGAGCCTCGAACTGCTGCACCCCGGCGACACCGGTGCCGTCTCCGCGCAGCTGGCCGAGCAGTACGCCCGCGGCGGCCGGCCGGACCGCGCCGTGGAGTTCTACCGCCGGGCCGCCGAACTCGCGGCCGGCACCTTCGCCCACGGCGAGGCGATCCGGCTGCTGCGCGAAGCCCTGTCGTTGCTCGCCGGTGCCCCCGCCGGACCGGAGACGGACCGGCGTGAGCTGGAGGTGCTCGAAGCCCTTTCCGGACCCCTCAACGCCCGGCTCGGCTACGCGTCTCCCGATCTCCAGCGGGCCCTCGAACGTTCGATCGTGCTCGCGGAACGCCTGGGGCAGCAGGATTCCACACTCGTCGGCTTGGTCGGGCTGTGGACGTCGCGGTTCGTGCAGGGCCGCACCGCCCGCGCGCACGAGGCCGCGAAACGCGCCCTCGAACTCGTCGACGACGACCGCACCAAAGACGAGCTCAACGGCTCCGCACACTTCGCGTTCGCCGGCTCCTCGGTGAGCCTCGGCCGGCCCGGGGAGGCGCTGCGCCACTTCGACCTCGCCGCCCGCCTCACGCGCGGCGCGCCGTCGCTGCCCATCGGCACGCGGCCCGAGGTGCACAGCCTGGCCTGGGCCGCGCACGCGCACTGGCTGCTGGGCCACGAGGACGAAGCGCTCCGCAGCAGCCGCGAAGCCGTGAGCCTGGCCCGCACCATGACGCACCCGTACAGCCTCGCCGTGGCCCTCGCCTACGCCGGCATCACCCACCAGATGCGCGGCGACCTCGACGAGGTGACGGAGCATTCGGCCGAGCTGCGTGAGCTCTGCGACCGCTACGGCTTCGCCTACTACCGCGAATGGGGCCTCGTCCTGGGCGGCTGGGTCCGCGGCGACGCCGACGGCCTCGCCGACATCCGCCGCGGCGTCGCCAACCTCAAGGCCGAGGGCTCGCTCGCCCGCATGCCCTACTGGCTCGCGCTGCAGGCCGACCTGCTGGCCCGCCACGACCGCCCCGGCCCGGCCCGCGCCGCCCTCGACGCGGCCCTCGTCGTCGGCCAAGCCCGCGACGACCTCTGGTGGCTCCCCGAGGTGTTGCGCCTGCGCTCCGCCTACGACGGGCGCGAACAGGGCCGGGTCCGCCTGAAGACGGCGGTGGAGCTGGCGGCCGCGCAGGGGAGCACGACGCTTCGGCTGCGCTGTGAACGGGACCTCGACCGGTTCTGACATGCCAGGATCTTCAGCCGCGTTCACCATCCCGCTCGACGACAACGCCCGGCACTTCTCAAGGGGGTCGTGGAGCGTCGCCGCTCGCTCCAGCACGAGTTCGAGTTCCAGGACCGTCGGCACCGT
Organism: Amycolatopsis sp. 2-15; assembly: GCF_030285625.1. NCBI lineage: Bacteria > Bacillati > Actinomycetota > Actinomycetes > Pseudonocardiales > Pseudonocardiaceae > Amycolatopsis > Amycolatopsis carbonis. The sequence continues at coordinate 8,817,093 of NZ_CP127294.1, read as the reverse complement.
GGTTTCCCTCAGCCGCCACACGATTCCGGACAGCCCGAGCGTCCCGGGACGTGGAGGCCCTGCCGCCACCCGACGTGGCGGCAGGGGTCTGGGCGCGAGCAGGCATGGCTCAGCACCTCACTTTCGGCCGCTGACGGTCCTCGTAGTCCTCCAGCACGAGCGGCTCCGCGTCGGCCCGCTGTGCCAGCGGGATCCAAGGAAGCGGCGGAACAGCTCCGCCGTGATGCGATGAGTCCTGACGATTCGGTCACGCTGATCGGCGAGTTGATCGAGGAGGCGGAAACAAGAGAGGACAAGTGACTTCCACTGGCGGAAGTCGTCGTTCTCAGGGAACCCGCAGCAGGAATTTGTGGAGGTCGGGTTCCCTGTGACGGGTCCGCTGGATGAGGTGGCTGCCCGGGCCTCCAAGGATCCCGAAGGGGGCCACTTCGCGCTCTCGCCGGCCGGCTGGCGAGGTTCCCGGCGAAGCTGACCCAGAACGCGTCCGTCCGCTAGACGTCATCGACAGTGGTGCCCCAGCTTCCCGAGGATGCTGGGGACCGCTGTTTCCGGCGCCGCGTGCGAACACGGCGTCAATGCGGCGTGGCGGGCGCGGGCCAGGGCTTGCGGTGCGCGGGGTGAGTGCGCAGGCTCACACCGTGAGCGAACACGACTACGACCTGATCGTCATCGGCTCGGGCCCGGGTGGGCAGAAGGCCGCCATCGCGGCCGCGAAGCTGGGGAAGAAGGTGGCGGTCGTCGATCGCCACGACATGGTGGGCGGGGTGTGCGTCAACACGGGCACGATCCCGTCCAAGACGCTGCGCGAGGCGGTTCTCTACCTGACGGGGATGAACCAGCGCGAGCTCTACGGCGCGAGCTACCGCGTGAAGCAGGACATCACCATCGCCGACCTCATGGCGCGCACCCAGCACGTGGTGGGGCGCGAGGTCCAGGTGGTCCGGGCCCAGCTGCTGCGCAACCACATCGACCTCGTGCCGGGCACGGCGTCGTTCGCCGATCCGCACACGGTGCTGGTCGAGGGCAAGCACGTCGGCGACCGGCGCACGGTGTCGGGCGACCACATCGTGATCGCCACCGGCACGCGGCCCGCGCGCCCCGCGCACGTCGACTTCGACGCCGTACGCGTGCTCGATTCGGACGAGATCCTGCGGCTCGAGGCGATCCCGTCGTCGCTCGTGGTGGTGGGGGCGGGGGTGATCGGGATCGAGTACGCGTCGATGTTCGCCGCGCTCGGCTCGCGCGTGACGGTAGTGGAGCAGCGTGACCAGATGCTCGACTTCTGCGACCCGGAAATCGTGGAGTCGCTGAAGTTCCAGCTGCGGGACCTCGGTGTCACGTTCCGGTTCGGGGAGAAGGTGGCGAACGTCGCGGTCTCCGACGAGACCACCGTGACCACGCTCGTGAGCGGCAAGCGCATCCCGGCCGACGGCGTGATGTACTCCGCCGGCCGCCAGGGCATGACCCGCGAGCTCGCGCTGGAGAACGCCGGCCTGCTGGCCGACGAACGCGGCCGCCTGTCGGTCGACGAGCACTACCGCACCGACGTGGAGCACATCTACGCCGTCGGCGACGTCATCGGCTTCCCCGCGCTCGCCGCCACCTCGATGGACCAGGGCCGGCTCGCCGCCTACCACGCGTTCGGCGAACCCGCGAACGGCCTCGGCGCCCTGCAGCCCATCGGCATCTACACGATCCCGGAGATCTCCTACGTCGGCGCCACCGAGGCCCAGCTGACCTCCTCCTCGGTGCCCTACGAGGTCGGCATCTCCCGCTACCGCGAGCTCGCGCGCGGCCAGATCACGGGCGACAGCTACGGCATGCTGAAACTCCTGGTGTCCACAGCGGACCGCAAACTGCTGGGCGTCCACGTCTTCGGCACGGGCGCCACGGACCTCGTCCACATAGGCCAGGCCGTCATGGGCTGCGGCGGCACCGTCGACTACCTGGTGGACGCGGTGTTCAACTACCCGACGCTCTCGGAGGCGTACAAGGTCGCGGCCCTGGACGCGACGAACAAGATCCGGGCGTTGGACCGGTTCCCGATCTGAGCCTCTTCGCCGGAAACGCGCCGCCGGGGTCCACTCCGGCGGCGCTGTGCTGCCGGGGCCGATTCGCCTGGCCACTTCGGTCGGCCGCGTCATCGGAGTGAGCGTTCGAACACCTGTTTGACACTCGATAGAACATGTGTTCGACTGAATGGGTGCGATGGGAACGACAACGAGCGGGGGAGGGCGAGCCGATCCTGCCTGGCCTGGACGGCTTGCTGCGGTCCGTGCGGTCACCGGAGTTCGACGGCGTCACCTTTCACGAGGTGCACGCCAAGTCGGTGCTGAACCGGGTGCCCGACGGGTCGCAGGTGCCGTTCCGGTGGACCGTGAACCCGTACCGCGGGTGTTCCCACGCGTGCACGTATTGCCTTGAAGGCGGCACGCCCGTGCTGCTGGCCGACGGGCGGGCCAAGCCGATCGCCGACCTGCAGGTGGGAGAGCGGATCCTCGGCACGCGCGGCCACGGCGTCGCGCGGCGGCTGGTGCCCACGGAGGTCCTGGCGCACTGGACGACGGTGCGCGAGGCGTATCGCGTGACGCTCGACGACGGCACCGTCCTCGTCACCGGGCCCGACCACCGGTTCCTCAGCGCGCGCGGCTGGAAGTACGTCACGGGCAGCAAGCTGGGCGCGGCGCAGCGGCCGCACCTGGTCGAGGGCACGGAGCTCGTCGGCGGCGGCAAGTTCGTGCGCACGCCCGACGACACACTCGGCTACCGCGCCGGCTACCTGTGCGGCATGTTGCGTTCCGGCGGCTTCGCGGCGGAGAAGGATGCGGCTGCGCGGGCGTTGCGGTACCTGCCCGATTTCGGTTCGTCCGTCGGGTTCATGAGCCTGCCGCCAAAGCCCGACGCGCACTGGGCGCGCGGGTTCCTCGCGGGGCTGTTCGACCTGGCGGGCGGGTACCGGCGCGGGGTGCTCTCGATCGCGCACGACGAGACCGACGTGGTCGACGCGATGTTCGCCGCGCTGGATCGGTTCTCGTTCGAGTACGAGACCGTCGGCCACCGCGAGTACGCGGGCCGGCGCCAGGCGCGGCTGACCGGCGGGGCCGGGGAAGTGTTGCGGTTCCTGCATTTGACCGATCCGGCCGTCGTGTGGAAGCGCTCTCTCGACGGCACGACGATCGGGTCCGTGCGGCGCGTGGTCACCTCCGTCGAGTCGCTCGGCCTGGAGCTGCCGCTGTTCGACATCACCACCGGCACCGGCGATTTCGTGGCCGATGGCATGGTGTCCCACAACTGTTTCGCCCGCAACACCCACACCTACCTCGACTTCGACGCGGGCCACGACTTCGACACCCAGGTCGTGGTGAAGGTCAACGCCCCGGAAGTCCTTGCCGCGCAACTGAAACGGCCCAGCTGGCAGCGCGAGCACGTCGCCATGGGCACGAACACCGACCCGTACCAGCGCGCCGAAGGCCGCTACCAGCTCATGCCCGGCATCATCCGCGCCCTGGCCGATTCGGGCACGCCGCTGTCGATCCTGTCGAAGGGCACGGTCCTCACCCGCGACCTCCCGCTGCTGGAATCGGTCGCGAAGGACGTGCCGGTCAGCCTGGCCGTGTCCATCGCACTGCTCGACCGCGAGCTGCAACGCCGCCTCGAACCCGGCACGCCGAGCCCGCAAGCGCGCCTCGACCTCGTCCGCAAGGCGCGCGCGGCCGGCCTGCCGTGCTCCGTGCTCGTCGCCCCGGTGCTGCCGTACCTCACCGACTCGGTCGAGGCCCTCGACGCCCTGTTCACCGAGCTCGCCGACGCGGGCGCCGACAGCGTCACCGTCATCCCGTTGCACCTACGCCCCGGCGCGCGCGAGTGGTTCGCCGCGTGGCTCGGCCGCCACCACCCCGCGCTGGTGCCGCGCTACAAACGCCTCTACGCGCGCGGCAGCTACGTCGACCGCGCCTACCGCCAGCAGCTCGGCGAACGCGTCGGCCCCCTGCTGCGCCGCCACGGCCTGGCCCCCAAAACGGGCTACAACCCCCGCACGGCCGCCGAACCGGAAGTCCCGGAGCCCCGGGTGGAAACCCCACCACCCGCCGAACAGCTCCGCCTGCTCTGACCGCGCCACCCGGCCTTCCCCGACCGGCGCGCTCAGCAGCGGTGACCCGGCCGCCACGCCCCCCGAGCGGCCGGGTCACCGTCCCTCAGTGAACCCTCGCCGCAGCGTTCCGGGCCGCAGCGCCACTGCGCGGCCACACCCACGCACAGACCGACTCAAGCCTGGTCGCCGCCCTCTCCCCGCCATTCGTTAGCCTCTGTGTTCGGCGAAAACCCGTCGACGAACCCGTGGGCTAAGGAGAGCAGTCGCAGTGCTCCGCACTCATCAAGCCGGCACCCTGCGTGCCGGGCAGGCCGGTCAGACCGTCACCCTCACCGGCTGGGTGGCGCGGCGGCGCGATCACGGCGGAGTCATCTTCATCGACCTCCGCGACGCCAGCGGGGTCGCCCAGGTGGTCTTCCGCGAGGGCGAGATGGCCGAGCGCGCGCACGCGCTGCGGTCGGAGTTCTGCGTGAAGATCGTCGGCGAGGTGTCGAAGCGCCCCGAGGGCAACGCGAACGCCGAGATCCCCACAGGCGAGATCGAGGTCCTCGTGACCGAGCTCGAGGTCCTCTCCGAGGCCGCGCCGCTGCCGTTCCCGATCGACGACCGCGTGGACGTCGGCGAAGAGGTGCGCCTGAAGTACCGCTACCTCGACCTGCGCCGCAGTGGCCCGGCGGCCGCGATGCGCCTGCGCAGCCAGGTCAGCCGCGCCGCGCGTGCCGTGCTGGACGAGCAGGACTTCGTCGAGGTCGAGACGCCGACGATGACCCGCTCCACCCCCGAAGGCGCCCGCGACTTCCTCGTGCCGGCGCGTCTCAAGCCCGGGTCCTGGTACGCGCTGCCGCAGTCGCCGCAGCTGTTCAAGCAGCTGCTCATGGTCGGTGGCCTCGAGCGCTACTACCAGATCGCGCGCTGCTACCGCGACGAAGACTTCCGCGCCGACCGCCAGCCGGAGTTCACGCAGCTCGACATCGAGATGAGCTTCGTCGACCAAGACGACGTGATCAAGCTCGGCGAGGACATCGTGTCCGCGCTGTGGAAGCTGATCGGCCACGAGATCCCGCGCCCGATCCCGCGCATCACCTACCACGAGGCCATGGCCAAGTACGGCTCCGACAAGCCGGACCTGCGCTTCGACCTCGAGATCACCGACATGACGGAGTTCTTCGCCGACACTCCGTTCCGCGTGTTCCAGGCGCCCTACGTCGGCGCGGTCGTGATGGCCGGCGGCGCCGGCCAGCCGCGCCGCCAGCTCGACGCGTGGCAGGAGTGGGCCAAGCAGCGCGGCGCCCGCGGCCTCGCCTACATCCTCGTCAACGAGGACGGCACGCTCGGCGGCCCGGTCGCCAAGAACCTGTCGGAGACCGAGCGCGAAAACGTGGCCGCGGCCGCGGGCGCGAAGGTCGGCGACTGCATCTTCTTCGCCGCCGGCAAGACCGCCACGACCCAGGGCCTGCTCGGCGCCGCGCGCGACGAGATCGGCAAGCGCCTCGGCCTCATCGACGAGGACGCCTGGTCGTTCGTGTGGGTCGTCGACGCACCGCTGTTCGCGCCGGTCGAGGACATCGGCGACGACGTGGCCGTCGGCTCGGGCAAGTGGACCGCCGTGCACCACGCCTTCACCTCGCCCACGCCGGAATGGGTCGACAAGTTCGAGCAGGACCCGGGCGCCGCACTGGCCTACGCCTACGACATCGTCTGCAACGGCAACGAGATCGGCGGCGGCTCCATCCGTATCCACCGCGGCGACGTGCAGAGGCGCGTGTTCGCGCTGATGGGCCTCGGCGAGGCGGAAGCGCAGGAGAAGTTCGGCTTCCTGCTCGACGCGTTCGCCTTCGGCCCGCCGCCCCACGGCGGCATCGCGTTCGGCTGGGACCGCATCGTGATGCTGCTGGCGAAGGCCGACTCGCTGCGCGATGTCATCGCCTTCCCCAAGACCGGCGGCGGCTACGACCCGCTCACGGCCGCGCCCGCGCCCATCACGGCGCAGCAGCGCAAGGAAGCCGGCATCGACGCCAAGCCCCAGAGCGCGAAACCGGCCCAGCCTCAGAGCTGATGCTGCACCTGAGGGCCGTGTGCCCGCCGGAACAGACCGACCAGGCGATCGAGCTCCTGCGGGCCCACGCCGGGACCGCGCACCTCATCGTGCACCGGGGCGCCGCCGTGGCTCCCGAAGGTGACCTCATCGAGGTCGATCTGGCCCGCGAGGCCGCCGACGAGGTCGTCGACTCGCTGTGCGCGCTGCGTCTCGACCGCACCGGCGGGATCACGCTCGAGGCGCTGGACACCGCGCTGTCCGACGCGGCCGATGCCGCGGAGGAGGCCGCTCCCGGAGAGGGCGCCGACGCCGTGGTCTGGCAGGAGCTGCTGGGCCGGACGGGCGAGGAGTCGCGCTGGAACGCCACGTTCCAGGCTTTCCTCGTCATCGCGTGCCTGCTCGCGGCGGTCGGGGTGATCACCGACTCTCCGGTGACCGTGGTCGGCGCGATGGTGGTGGGGCCGGAGTTCGGCCCGCTCGCCGCGCTCGCCGTCGGCGCGGTCCTGCGGCGCTGGGACCTGCTCCGCCAGGCCGCGGCGGCGCTGGCCGTGGGGTTCCCGGTGGCGATGGTGTTCACGGGCGCGATCGTGCTGCTGGGAGACGCGGTCGGGGTCTTCGACACGGCGGCCATCGTGGGCAACCACGAGGTCGATTTCGTGTACCAGGTCGGCGAGGCGTCGTTCGTGGTCGCGCTGCTCGCGGGCGCCGCCGGGATGCTCGCGATGACGTCGGCGAAGTCCGCCGCGCTCGTCGGCGTCTTCATCTCGGTCACGACCGTGCCGGCCGCCGGGTACGCCATGGTGGCGGCGGTGGCCGGGAGCTGGGACCGTGCCGGTTACTCGATTCTGCAGCTGTTCGTGAACCTGGTCGGGATCGTGCTCGCTGCGGCCATTGTGCTGATACTTCGCCGACGCAAGCAACGTTCCGGGGACCTGTTACGTCCGCTTTCACGTGGGTGAAGCGGTTCGCTGCTTCTTGCCCGGATCACTGTGGTCATGGTTGCTCAGTCACGAGTAGGGTCGGTGCCAATGACAGTCGACACCTCCTCCGCCGGCGACGCGGGCGTCGGGGCAGGAGCCGGGCAGCACGCTGTCGCCGCGGCGATCGCGGCGGGCGAGGCGGTGCTCTCGCGCCGCTTCGGCAGCGCGATCACCCTGGTGTCACCGGAAGGACTCGAGGGCAGCGGACCGGCGACGGTCGTGCGGGCCCGGGTCGTGTCGTCGTCGTTCGCGCTGCCACGAACGCTGGTCATCAAGCACTATCCCGATCCGCCAGAGCCCGGTGAGGCCGACCCGTTCGCGCAGGAAGCCGTGAGCTACCAGCTCTTCACGGCGTTGTCGCCCGACGAGCGCATGTGCCCCGAGCTGCTCGCCCACGACGGGCGCCACCGCGTGCTCGTGATCGAGGACCTCGGCCGCGCGCCGACGTTGCAGGACAAGCTCGTCTCGCGCGATTCCCGCGCGGCCGAGCGCGCGCTGCTGTCGTGGGCCCGCTCCCTCGGGCGCCTGCACGCGAGCACCGCCAGCCGCGAAGCCGACTTCAACGCGCTGCTGCGCCGCCTCGGCGGCCCGGTGCGCAACCAGGACGCGGGCGTGGCCGACCTCACCGCCGAGGTGCCGCCGATGCTCGCGGACCTGCTCGACGTGGTGGTCTCCGAGCCGGTCCACGACCGCGTCGCCCAGGCGGTGGCGCAGGCGCGCTCGGCGTCGTTCCGCGCGTTCAGCCCCGTGGACCTGAGCCCCGACAACAACCTCGTGACCGGTTCCGGCGTGCGGTTCCTCGACTTCGAACGCGGCCGGGTGCGCACGGCCCTGGTCGACGCCGCGTACTTGCGCCTGCCCTTCGCTTCCTGTGACGACGCGCTGGCCCTGCCCGCGGGCATGAGCGAGGCGATGATCGCGGCCTGGCGCGCCGAAGTCGTGTCCGTGTGGCCCTCGTTCGCCGACGACGAGGAGCTCGCCGCGCAGCTCACGATCAGTGAGCTGCTCATGGTCTGGCTCATCACGCGCGAGACGCTGCCCAAGCTCGACCTCAGCCGCCACGCCACGCCAGTGAGCCGTGAGGCGGCGCTCGTCACGTGGTGGCGTGAGCTGGCGAAGCACGCCGGTTACGCGCGGCTCACCGACATCGCCGAGCACGCACAGCGCGTGGCCGCGGCGCTCGGCGCGCGGCTGGGACCGCACGCGGATCTCGCGTTCTACCCCGCTTTCCGCTAGCCGGTTTAGTCCGGAAGATCCCGGTCCGCGCGGGTGAACACGGGAAACCGGCAATCCCGACCCCGCCGGGCGGACAGGACATGCCAAGAGTTTCAGCCCCCGTCCATGCCGCTTTACCTGGTCATCACCGCAGGTGAGTTTCGGTGCCGGATGGTCTGCTGCGTGACCGTGATCAGCGTCGAAGTCACCCGCTTCCCCGAACCCGCCGATCCCGCGCCGCAGCGGCAGACCACCGACGCCGCGCCGGCCGACGAGCCGCGCCGCGCGCGCCGGCTGGCCATGCTGGGGGACTCCACCGCCGTGGGTCTGGGCGACCCGCTGCCGAACCGAGGAGGCTGGCGCGGCGTGGGGCCGCTCGCCGCCGCCGCGCTCGGAGTGGACGAGGATGGGTACCTCAACCCGTCGTTCGAAGGCGCACGGATGAAGGACGTGCTGACCCGGCAGATGCCGGCGGTGCTGGAGTTCCAGCCCGAGATCGCACTGCTCGTGGTCGGCATGAACGACACGCTGCGGCCCGATTTCAACGCCGAGCAGATCTCCGCCGACCTCACCGAGCTCATCCGCATGCTCGCCGCCCACGGCACGCTGCTGGTGCCGGTGCGTTTCCACGACCACGGCAAGGTGTTCCGCCTCCCGCCGTCGATCAAGCGCGCGCTGAGCGCCCGCGTCGCGGAGCTCAACGAGGTCATCGACGCGGTCGTGGCCGCCGAAGGCGTGCCGTGCCTGGACCTCGACGCGATGCCCGGCGCCTACGACCTGCCGTCGTGGAGCGTCGACCGGCTGCACCCGTCGGAGCTGGGGCACCGGATGCTGGCGCTCGGCTTCACCGCACTGCTGGCCGAAGCCGGGTTCGCCGTGCCGGAACCGGTGAGCCTGACCTGCTCCGGCGGCGTCCGGCCGAGCACCGCGAGCCACGTCGGGTGGCTCGTCGCGCGGGGCCTGCCGTGGCTGTGGCGCCGCGGGCGCGAGTTCCTGCCCTACGCGGTGGCGATCATGTGGCGCTCGTTCCGCGAGCGCGTGGACTGAACACGCGCAACGCTTCCGCATCGGACGCCGGATCGCGCACGAAGTAGTCGGCCCATTCTTCGATGTCGGCGTACCCCGAAGCAGCCAGCTCCTCGCACGCTTTCCCGGTGTCGTAAGGGGTTCGGCGCAGCTGCACGCCGGGGCCGAGCAGGGCCCAGTGCGCACCCGTTGTGCCGTAGGGCATTCCGACACTGCCGGGGTTGACGATCCGCGTGCGGTCCGCCAGCCGCACGAACGGCATGTGCGTGTGCCCGCACACCACGGTTTCCGCCGTGACGCCGCCGAGCACCTCCGCCCAGCGGGACAGCGGGCTGTCGACGAGGGCGACTTCCTCGTCGTCACGCGGGGTCGCGTGGCAGAACAGCACTTCGCCGAGGCCGTCGACGTCGAGCGTGACGGTCAGCGGCAGCCCGGCGAGCAGCTCGACCTGGTCCGGGCGCAGCTGAGCCGCGGCCCACGGCGCGATCGGGTCCGGGATCCGCGTGGTGCCGCCGCCGGCGAGTGTCACGAGTTCGCGGTCGGCGTTGCCGCGCACCCACACCGCGCGTTCGCCGAGGGCCCCGAGCCGGTCGAGCGTCTGCCGCGGCAGGGGACCGGCGGCGTGGTCGCCGCACAGCACCACCACGTCGGCCGCCGCGACGTCCGGCTCCGCGAGCACGGCGTCGAGCGCGGGCAGCACCCCGTGGATGTCCGAAAGCACGGCTACCGAGGAGACCATCTCCCCAGTCTGCCCGCCGCGACGCCGCCGGCGACGGGTGTTCGCCGGCGGCGCAACGGTTCAGCCGCGCCGATCGTCACACGCTCAGCGGCAGCTTCGTCACGCCCGTCATCGCCGGGTTGGGCTGGAACGCCGGCGGCTCACCGGGAATCGTGCGCAGCGAGGGGTAGCGGTCGAGCAGGATGTTCAGCGCCGTGCGGCCTTCGAGCCGCGCGAGCGGCGCGCCGATGCAGAAGTGGATGCCGCGCCCGAATGCCAGGTGCGCGTGGGTGATGTCCTCGCGCGTCGGGTCGAACGAGTCCGGCTCGGCGAACACCCGCGGGTCGCGGTTGGCCGCGGCCACCCAGACCATCAGCATCTGGTCGGCCGGGATCGTGGTCACGCCGACCGTCACCTCGCGGTTGGTCACGCGCGCCACGGCCCCGAACGGCGACAGGTAGCGCAGCGACTCCTCGATCACCGGCGCCAGCAGCGCACGGTCGGCCCGCACGCGCGCGTCCCACTCGGGGAACGCGTCGAGGCACAGCACCGTGTTGCCCAGCAGCATCGTAGTGGTGATGTGCCCGGCCAGCAGCAGCACCTGCGCGAAGTTCACGATCTCCGAGCGCGTGAGCCGTTCCCCGTCGACCTCCGCCTCGACGAGCTTGGTGAGCAGGTCTTCGCGCGGGTTGCGGCGGCGCTCGTCCGCGTGCTCACCGAGGTAGTCGGTGAACTTGCGGCTCACGGCCAGCTGGTCCTGCAGCCGCTTCTGCTGTTCCTCGGAATCGTCGGTGAGCGAGAACTGTTCCGGGCTCTCGAACAGCCGGTCCACCCACTCGCGGAACAGATGGCGGTCGCTGGCCGGCACACCGAGCAGCTCGGCGATCACGATCACCGGCAGCGGGTAGGCGAGGTCGGCGACCAGCTCGAGGTGATCGCGCCCGGCGGCCTCGTCGAGCAGCTCGTGGGTCAGCTCGGCGATGCGCGGCTCGAGGTCGGCGACCACCTTCGGCGTGAAGGCGCGGCTCACGAGCTTGCGCATCTTGTTGTGCAGCGGGGGATCCAGCTGCAGCAAGTTGCCGGCCGAGAGCTCCTTGGTGTCGCCGAGGGTCTTCTCGGGCAGCAGCCGCGCGGTGTCGGAGGAGAACGTGGCCGGGTCGGACAGGATTTCGTGGGCCTCCGGGTGGCCGTAGACGTTCCACGTGCCCAGCTCGGGCTTGAACTCCACGGCGTTCGCGGGTCGTTCGCCCCGCAGCCAGAACTGTCCTTCGTGGATGGTCCAGGCTTCGGGAAGTGCGGTGCTCATGGTGCGACAGCCCCAATCTGTCGGACGGGGCCGGGATCAGCCGGCCTCGACGGTGGATTTCCCTGGGTAGATCGCCGCGTGGCACGCCGAGACGTAGGTCTCGAGCACCACCCGGAGTTCGGTGGCCGTCCGCTCGACCACGGCCGGGTCGGGTCCGTGCGGTGGTTCGAAACCGGCGCGGATCACGTGGGCGAGCGAATCGGCCTTGGCCTCGAGCGCCACGTCCGCGTATTCCGGGTTGACGTTGCTGTAGAGGTAGAAGCCGCTGGCCGCGGCGGCGAGGGAGAACCGCAGGTTCTCGACGTCTTCGCGCAGGAAACCGTTGTCCGTCCAGAGGCCCCAGGTGCGTTCGGTCGTGTCCGCGGCGGCCGCCCGGGTCTCCGTCGCGGTGAGCGCGTAGTGACCCAGCAGCTCGGTGTCGTTCGTGAGCATGGCCGACAGCAGCGGGTCGCGGACGGTCAGCAGGAACGTGGAGCGGAAGTAGCGGTGCGGAACGACCGTGCGCGGGTCGGCGCGCAGCTGTGCCGCGGAGTTTTCGAGCAGCGTGATCGACGCTCGCATCAGCAGGGCCTCGAACAGTGCGTCCTTGGTGCGCCAGTGCAGGTAGACGGTGCCCTTGCCGATGCCGGCGCGGCGCGCGATGTCCTCGATCGTGACCTTGCGCGAGCCCCAGCGCACCAGCAGCTCGGTGGCTGCGTCGAGGATCCGGTCCGCGCGTTCGCGGTTCGGCTCGTCCGGCACGTTCGTCTCCCTTGGTCCTTGACCCTGTGACCGGATTTGCTCATCCGGTCACAGGGTCAACGGTAGCGCGGGTACGCGGGCCGGGCAAGCGGAGTTGTCGGGGTAGTCGGTTAACGTCAACGGTGTGGCACAGGACGAACTCTTCACGGTGAACCCCGACCTGGGGCCGCCGCCGGAACCGACCCGCGCGAGCGGCGGTGAATCGCGCGCGGAACCGCAGGCCGACCCGGCGAGCTCGCCGCTGGCCGTGCGGATGCGGCCGCGCACGCTCGACGAGGTGGTCGGGCAGCAGCACCTGCTGCGCGAGGGCGCGCCGCTGCGGCGCCTCGTGGAGGGGGCCGCGCCGGCGTCCGTGCTGCTCTACGGCCCGCCGGGTACGGGCAAGACCACGCTGGCGAACCTCGTCTCGATCGCGACCGGCCGCCGGTTCGTCGCGATGTCCGCGCTGTCGGCGGGCGTCAAGGAGGTGCGCGGCGTCATCGAGGAGGCGCGACGGCGGCGCCAGTACAACGCCGAGAACACCGTGCTGTTCATCGACGAGGTGCACCGCTTCTCCAAGACGCAGCAGGACGCGCTGCTGGGCGCGGTCGAGGACCGCACGGTGCTGCTCGTGGCGGCGACGACCGAGAACCCGTCGTTCTCCGTGGTGTCACCGCTGCTGTCGCGGTCGCTGGTGCTGCAGCTGCGGCCGCTGACCGACGAGGACATCGTGAAGCTGCTCGACCGCGCACTTACCGACGAGCGCGGCCTGGGCGGCGAGCTGACGTTGACCGACGAGGCGCGCGACCACCTCGTGCGCCTGGCGGGCGGCGACGCGCGCCGGGCGCTCACGGCACTGGAGGCCGCCGCCGACGCCGCGTCGGCCACCGAGGCCAAGACGATCGACCTCGCCACCGTCGAGTCCACTGTGGACAAGGCGGCCGTGCGCTACGACCGCGACGGCGACCAGCACTACGACGTGATCAGCGCGTTCATCAAGTCGATCCGCGGCTCCGACGTCGACGCCGCGCTGCACTACCTGGCCCGCATGATCGAAGCGGGGGAGGACCCGCGCTTCCTCGCGCGCCGGCTCGTGGTCCACGCGAGCGAGGACGTCGGCCTGGCCGACCCGACCGCGCTGCAGGCGGCGGTGGCGGCCGCCCACGCCGTGCAGTTCATCGGCATGCCCGAAGGCCGCCTCGCCCTCGCCCAGGCGACCATCCACCTCGCCACGGCGCCGAAGTCCAACGCCGTGGTCACCGCCATCGACGCCGCCCTGGCCGACGTGCGCGCCGGCCTGGCCGGCACCGTGCCTCCGCACCTGCGCGACGGTCACTACGCGGGCGCCAAGAAGCTCGGCAACGCGCAGGGCTACCGCTACCCCCACAACGTTCCGGAAGGCGTGCTGGCCCAGCAATACCCGCCGGACGAGCTCGTCGGCCGCGACTACTACGAACCCACCCAGCGCGGCGGCGAACGCCCCCTCGCCGAGCGCGTGCCCCGTCTCCGCCGCACGATCCGCGACGAGCGACAGTAGCGCTCACTCCGTCCGGATGGAGTCGGGCCGCATCGCGGTGCGCAGGGCGGGCAGTGCGAGGGCGGTCACGAGGAAGACCAGGGCGACGCCGGTGCCGGCGAGCGCGCCGGTGGTGGCCCAGTCGACGGTCACCGGCGCGCCCAGCAGCCGCGTCACCAGCGCGGCGAGGCCGATGCCCGTGCCGGTCGCGGCGAGCACGGCCGGCACGAGCGGGACCGCCGTCTGCCACAGCAACGACTTGGCCAGCATCGACCTCGGCACGCCCGCCGCGGCGAGCAGGGCCAGCGGACGGCGGCGCTCGCGGACCTGTTCCAGCGCGAGCACCAGCATGCTGACCCCGGCCAGCAGCAACGTGAACAGCGAAGCGGCGTCGAGTCCACTGCGCACGGTCGCGAACGACTTCCGGTCGGCGGTGAGCAGGTCGCCGGTGCTGTCGGACACGAAGGCCTGCCAGGTCAGGTTTCCGACGGCGTTGGCGATCCGCTCGGTCGCGTCGGGATGGCCGGGGGCGATGCGCACCCAGGCTTCGGCCCCAACGTCCGCGGGCACCCTCAGGTCCACCGCCGCGGCCGGGGTGAGCACGACGTCGCCGGGGTACGGGCCGCGCGAAACCCGTGATGTCGCAGGCAAAAGACCGCCCGGCACGGGGTAGGTGCCCTGCGAGAGCGGGTGCGCGCCGGTGTCGTAGGCGCCGACCAACGTCAGCACACAGCCAGGCCGGACCTGACCCGGCAGGAAGCCGTCGCCATCAGTACACCGGGGCACTTCGAGGACCCGCTGGTCGTCGCGCACGACGCGACCGTGATCGTGCGTCGCGCCGAACGACTTGGTCAGGCCCGTGCCGCGCAGCAGCACCTGAGGGTCTGCGGTCGCGTTCATGCTTGTCCTCCCTCGGGTGATCCGTGCGAAGTGTGCGCGGCGGCGAGCTTCCCGGCGAGCCGGTCGAGTCGGGCCGCGGCCAGCTCCAGCCAGCGCAGGTCGGCTTCGAGGTGGAACAGGGCGTAGTCGCCGATCAGCGCGTCGACGAGGTCGCCCGCGCGCTTGCGCCGGGTCAGCTCGCGCATCACACGCAGGTGCTCGGCGCGCTGGACGTCGAGCACGTCGGCGGCGTCACGGCCGGACAGCAGCGCGAGCACGACCTTCGTGTAGAGGATGTTCTGCAGGTGCGCGACCGGCTCTTCCGGCGTGCGCAGCCACGTCTCGACGTCAGTGATCCCCGCGTCGGTGATCGTGTAGCGCTTGCGGTCCGGCCCGCCGCCGGCCTCGACACCCGCGGCTTCGACGAGCCCGTTTTTCAACAGCCGCGACAACGTCGAGTAGACCTGCCCGTAGCGCAGCGGCCGGTCCTGGCCGAACTGTTCGTCGTAGGTCCGCTTGAGGTCGTAGCCGTGCCGCGGGCCGGCCTCCAGCAGCCCGAGCAGAGCGTGACTGATCGACATGCCGGCGACTACACATGGCAAGTATACTCGCAGTGCATAGCCGAGTTTGCGCACTTCATCGCGCGTGGGGTGATCATCTGCCCTGCCAGGGCAGTGTTCGTTCCCCCTTGGAGCCCGCTCGGTGAAACTCCCGTGAACGTCGCCACTTTCTTCCGTATAACGGCGGGAGCGGGAATGTCCGGCCGTCGGACCGGTTGATTCCCGGCGACGGAGGGGGTGGCGATGACGCTGCTGACGGTGTGGCCCGACGACCAGCCCGGGCACGTGCTGCTGCGCACCGAGGACCCGGGGACGATCACGGCCGAGCTGGCCCGCATCGTGGTCGAGTTCGGCCGCTGGCCGGTGGACGGGCCGCTGCCCGGCGCGAGTGAGTCCGAGGTGCTCGCCCGGTTCCAGGACCGCATCGACTCGCGCACCACGGCCGTGGGCTACCACGCCGTCGACGTGCTGACGGGCGACTTCGGCGCGGCCGAACGCAGCCTGCCGCGCGACGAGGACCGGTTCTTCGTCACCGGCTCGGCCGTCTGGTACCTGCACGCGGGCCGCCAGGTCCACGCCGTGCTGTGCGAGCCCGGCGACCTGCTCGGCATCCCCGCGCACACCCGCCACTGGCACGACGGCGGCTCGAACCCCGGCCACGTGACGATCCGCGTGCGCCACCCGGCCTCAGGCTCGGCGACACCCTGGGCCGAGCCGTTGCGGACCGGCGACTTCCCCGGGTTCGACGAGCTGGTGGCCGGGCGGGCGTCGACCTGGCCCGCGCTGAGTCACTGACGTCACCGGCCCCGCCTGCGGGCCGGGGTGCCGACGGGCACGATGGGACCATGACCACTGTCGCTTTCCTGGGCACCGGAATCATGGGCCACCCGATGGCCGCCAACCTCGCCCGCGCCGGAGTCTCGCTGCGCGTGTGGAACCGCACCCGCAGCAAGGCCGAGCCGCTGTCCGCCGACGGCGCCAAGGTCGCGGACACACCGGCCGAAGCCGCGGCGGGCGCCGACGTGCTCGTCACGATGCTGTCCGATGGGCCCACGGTCGCGGCGGTCTTCGCCGCCGCGGAAGTCAAGGCCGGCACGGTCTGGCTGCAGATGAGCACGGTCGGCACGGAGTGGATCGCCACGCTCGGCGAGGCCGCGGAGAAGGCGGGTGTCGTGTTCGTCGACTGCCCGGTGATGGGCACGAAGGTCCCCGCCGAGCAGGCTCAGCTGCAGGTCCTGGCCGCCGGCCCGGACGACGTGCACGAGCTCGCCGCGCCGGTCTTCGACGCCGTCGGCTCGCGCACGCGCTGGCTCGGTACGGAGCCCGGCACCGCCACGCGGCTCAAGCTCGTGATGAACGCCTGGGTGCTGGCGCTGACCAACGGCACGGCCGAGAGCCTCGCGCTCGCCCGCGCCCTCGGCATCGACCCGCAGCTGTTCTTCGACGTGATGGAGGGGACCGGCTTCGATGTCGGCTACGCGCGCATGAAGGGCCCGCTCATGCTCTCCGGCGACTATCCGACGAGCTTCCCCGCCGCGCTGGCCGCCAAGGACGCGCGGCTCGTGGTGGAGGCCGCGGGCGACGCCGTAGACGTGGGCGGTGCCGCGGCGACGCTGGCCCACCTGCAGGCCGCTGTCGACGCCGGCCACGGCGAGGAGGACATGGCGGTGCTGTACCGGGCCGTGGCCAAACAGGACGACTGACCGCCACCACCCGGACCCTTCGCCGGCTCGCCCGGCGAAGGGTTCGGGTCGGGGCACAACCGCAGGTCGGAACCGGTTCGGCTGCGCTGAGTGACCGACCGGCGGGGCGACACCGCCGAACGGCTGGCCAGGCGGTAACCTCACTGGCACCGAAGACCCGTGCAACCCCGAGGAGGGCCCGTGTCGGCAGGGCAGATCGCCGCGCTGATCGCCGCAGGAGCATTCGTGGTGCTGGTCTTGCTGCTGGCGATCCCGCTGCTCAAGCTCGGCCGCACGCTCGACGAGGCGACGATCGCGATCCGCAAGGCCCACGAGAACACCGACCCGATCCTGCTGGGCGCCAACGAGACGATCACGCACGTGAACACGCAGCTCGAGCGCGTCGACGGGATCACCGCCAACGCGCAGGCGGTCACGGGCAACGTCTCCGCCCTGTCCTCGGTGTTCACCGCGACCCTCGGCGGCCCGCTCGTGAAGACCGCCGCGCTGTCCTACGGGATCAGCAAGGCGATCCGCGCGCGCCGCAAGAAGCAGGAAGCGAAGGCCCAGCGGCCCGCTCGCCGGAGGAAGAAGTGAAGCGTCTGTTCTGGCTCGGCGTCGGCGTGCTCGCCGGCGTCGCGCTCACCCGCAAGGCCGGGGAAACGGTTCGTCAGGCCACTCCCTCGGGGTTAGCATCGAACCTGGGCGAGGCCGTGCGCGAGCTGGCCGGCGCCGTCGGTTCGTTCGGCGCCGAGGTGCGCGCCGGGATGAGCGAACGGGAACAGGAGCTGCACGACATGGTCGAGGAACGGACCGCGTACCCCGCGCCGCAGGGTGGCGCGGGCCGGCACGCCGCCGCGCGCCCCGTCCGGCGAGCTCGCCGGGCGGAAGGCTGAGCTTCTCGCGCCCGCGAGCAGCGCCCTTCCGCCGTCGCCGCCTCCCCCTTTTTCCCGGTCCGATCTTCGCGCCGAGCGGTGCGCGGACCCCAGCCCGAGGACACACCCGTGGACACACACGAGATCACCGAACGATTCCTGCGCCACTACGAGGCGAAGGGGCACACTCGCGTGCCCAGCGCCTCGCTGATCCTCGACGACCCGAACCTGCTGTTCGTCAACGCCGGCATGGTGCAGTTCAAGCCCTACTTCCTCGGTGAGGTGCCGCCGCCGTACTCGCGCGCGACCTCCGTGCAGAAGTGCGTGCGCACGCCCGACATCGACGAGGTCGGCAAGACCACGCGGCACAACACGTTCTTCCAGATGGCCGGCAACTTCTCGTTCGGCGACTACTTCAAGGAAGGCGCGATCGAGTCGGCCTGGGAGCTGATCACCGGGCCGCAGTCCGAGGGCGGCTACGGGCTCGACCCCGACCGGATCTGGGCGACCGTGTTCGAGGACGACGCCGAGGCGGCGGGGCTGTGGCGCAAGCTCACCGGCCTCCCGTCCGAGCGCATCCAGCAGCGCGGCATGGAGGACAACTTCTGGTCCATGGGCATCCCCGGCCCGTGCGGACCGAGCTCCGAGATCTACTACGACCGCGGCCCCGACTACGGCCGCGAGGGCGGGCCCGTCGCGGACGAGGACCGCTACATCGAGATCTGGAACCTGGTGTTCATGCAGAACATCCGGGGCGAGGGCGCGGGCAAGAAGAACTTCCCGATCCTCGGTGACCTGCCGGCCAAGAACATCGACACCGGCATGGGTGTCGAGCGCGTCGCGACGATCCTGCAGGGCGTCGAGAACGTCTACGAGACCGACCTCGTCCGCCCGGTGATCGGCCGCGCCGAGGAGTTCTCGGGCCGCCGCTACGGTGCCAACCACATCGACGACGTCCGCTTCCGCGTGATCGCCGACCATGCGCGCACCGGCGTGCTGCTGATCGGCGACGGTGTCACGCCGGGCAACGACGGCCGCGGCTACGTGCTGCGCCGGCTGCTGCGCCGCATCGTCCGCTCCACGCGCCTGCTGGGCGTGCAGGAGCCGGTGCTGCAGGCGTTCGCGGAGGTCGTGCGCGACACCATGGGCCCGACGTACGCGAACCTGGTCACCGACTTCGACCGCATCTCCGAGGTCGTGCGCGTGGAGGAGGAGGCGTTCCTCGCCACCCTCACCAGTGGTTCGCGCATCTTCGACCTGGCGGCGGCGGAGACGAAGAACTCCGGTGGCGACGTGCTCGCGGGCGACAAGGCGTTCCAGCTGCACGACACCTACGGCTTCCCGATCGACCTCACGCTGGAGATGGCGGCCGAGCAGGGCCTGACCGTCGACGAGGACGGCTTCCGCACGCTCATGGAGGAGCAGCGCACCCGGGCGAAGGCCGACGCGGCGCAGCGCAAGCACGGCCACGGCGACCTGTCGGAGTACCGCAAGCTGCTGGAGCAGAACGGCGAGACGGAGTTCCTCGGCTACACCGAGCTGCAGGCGTCGGCGAAGGTCGTCGGCCTGATCGAGGACGGGCGGCCGGTGCGCAGCGTCGCCGCGGGGCACAAGGCGGAGCTGGTGCTCGACCGGACCCCGTTCTACGCCGAAAGCGGTGGCCAGGTCGCCGACATCGGCGTGCTGCTCGGCGACGGCGTGAAGCTGAACGTGCTCGACGTGCAGAAGATCGTGCCGGGCCTGTTCGTGCACCGCGTGGAGGTCACCGACGGCGAGGTCGGGATCGGCACCGAGCTCACCGGCTCGGTCGACGCGGCGCGGCGCCTGTCGATCGAGCGGTCGCACTCGGCGACGCACCTGGTGCACGCGGCCGTGCGCGGGGCATACGGCAAGCGCGCGGCGCAGGCCGGTTCGCTCAACTCGCCGGGCCGGATGCGGTTCGACTTCACCACGCCCGCCTCGGTGTCGACCGACCTCCTCACCGAGGTCGAGGAAGAGGTGAACGACTACCTGCAGACCGACGTCGAGGTGCAGAGCTACATCACCACCAAGGACAAGGCGCTCGAGCTGGGCGCGGTCGCGCTGTTCGGCGAGAAGTACGGCAACGACGTGCGCGTGGTCGACATGGGCGACTACTCGCGCGAGCTGTGCGGTGGCACGCACGTGGACCGCATCGGCCAGCTGGGCCTGGTGAAGCTCGTGGGCGACTCGTCGATCGGGTCGGGTGTGCACCGCGTCGAGGCGCTGGTGGGCCCGGACGCGCTCAAGCACGTGCGCAAGGAGCAGCTGCTCGTGTCGCAGCTGGCGAACACGTTCAAGGTGCCGACCGACGAGCTGCCGGGCCGCATCGAGGACGTGCTGTCGCGGCTGAAGAACGCGGAGAAGGAGATCGAGCAGCTGCGCACGCAGCAGGTGCTCGGCTCGGCGGGCGCGCTCGCCGACAAGGCGCAGGACACCGGCGGCGTTTCGGTGGTCGCGGAGGTCGTGCCGGACGTCGACGGCAACGGGCTGCGGGCGCTCGCGTCCGACGTCCGCGGCCGCCTGGGCGACCGGCCCGGCGTGGTGGCGCTGTTCTCGCCGTCGGGCGACAAGGTGGCGTTCGTCGTGGCGACCACTTCGGCGGCGCGCGACCAGGGCATCGCGGCGGGCAAGCTCGTGCCGTCGTTCGCCGAGGCCATCGGCGGCCGCGGCGGCGGCAAGCCCGACATGGCGCAGGGCGGCGGCAGCAACCCGGCCGGCGCGCAGCAGGCCGTCGAGGCGCTGCGCGCAGCGGTCGCGGGCATTGGGCGCTAGCTCCCGGCGGGACCCGGATCGGCCCGGTGAGTCCGATCCGGGCCGCGGCAGGCGGCTCGGAGTCGATGTCGGGTCTGTCCGGGTGGGGGTGGCGCTGAGCGATCCCGCCCCCATCCTCGCGAGCCCGCTCGTTACCCTCTCCCGTGATGCGAAGGACGACAGCGATCTGGACAAGCTTGCCGAACTCGTCACCGAACACGAGGTGGTCGAGGTGATCGTGGGCTTGCCGAAGACACTGGCGAACCGAGCCGGACCCGCCGCGCAGATCGCGGTGGAATACGCCGACAAGCTGGCCACGCGGGTCGGCGACGTGCCGGTGCGCCTCGCCGACGAACGGTTGACGACGGTCACGGCCTCCCGAATGCTGTCCCAGCGGGGGGTCAAGGGACGCAAGCAGCGGGCGGTGGTCGACCAGGCCGCCGCCGTCGAGATCCTGCAGGCCTGGCTCGACGCCGCCGCCGCGCAGCGCGCCCGGAAAGGCGAGTCATGACCGAGCCCCGCGGCCCCGAGAACCCGGGCGGCCGCCGACGGTTGCGCGACCCCGGCACCCCACCCCCGGACGGTCCCCGCCGCGCCCGCCGCACGCCACCGCCGTCCGGCGGCGCCCACGAAGCGCCGCCGAATTCCCACCACGCCGCCGAGCCATACGACGAGGCCCCGCCACCCCCACCGAGCGGCGGCGGCCGCCGCCGTCGGCGCGAGGCCGCGGACGAGGTCCCGCCTCCTCCGCCGGGCGCTTCTGGACCTCCTGGACCTCCTGCGCCTCCGCCGGGCGCTCCGCCCGCCACCGGCCGTCGCCGTCGCCGCGAGCCCGCCGACGTGCCTCCGCCCGACCTCCCTCAGCCTTCCGCCGACCCTCGCCGTGGCGATCTGCCGCCGTCTTCGGGCCCGCGCGGTGCTGATTTGCCGCAGCCTTCGGCCGACCCTCGCCGTGGCGATCTGCCGCCGTCTTCGGGCCCGCGCGGTGCTGATTTGCCGCAGCCTTCGGCCGACCCTCGCCGTGGCGATCTGCCGCCGTCTTCGGGCCCGCGCGGTGCTGATTTGCCGCAGCCTTCGGCCGACCCTCGCCGTGGCGATCTGCCGCCGTCTTCGGGCCCGCGTGGCGCCGATCTCCCGCAGCCTTCCGGTGACCCGCGGGGTGCCGGCGACGTGCCGCCTCCTCCGCCGGGCCCGCCGCCCGCCGCGCCGCGCCGCCGTCGCCGGGCGGAGCCGGGCGAGGCGCCTCCGGCACCCCCGCGCCGCCGTCCGCGCTCGGACACCGGCGACCTGCCGCTGCCCGGCGACCCCGGGCCCTCACGCGCGGTCCGCCGCCCTACCGGCCCCCCGGACGGCTCCATGCCGCCCGACCCGCGTTTCG
Source organism: Amycolatopsis sp. 2-15 (assembly GCF_030285625.1). NCBI lineage: Bacteria > Bacillati > Actinomycetota > Actinomycetes > Pseudonocardiales > Pseudonocardiaceae > Amycolatopsis > Amycolatopsis carbonis. Next base: position 8,795,335 of record NZ_CP127294.1, on the reverse strand, counting down.
CCGGTCCGGTGGACGGTTCTATGCCGCCGGATCCGCGGTTCGCTGGTCCCGTTGACGGTTCGATGCCGCCCGACCCGCGCTTCGCTGGTCCGCCTGACGGCTCCATGCCTCGCGACCCGCGCTTCGCTGGCCCTGTCGATGGTTCGATGCCGCCGGACCCGCGGTTCAACGGCCCGGCAGATGGCTCCATGCCGCCCGACCCCCGTTTCGCCGGCCCGCCCGACGGCTCCCTGCCTCGGGACCCCCGTTTCGCCGGTCCCGTTGACGGCTCGATGCCGCCCGACCCGCGGTTCAACGCCCCGGCAGATCGCTCCATGCCGCCCGACCCGCGCTTCACCGGTCCCGCCGACGGCTCCCCGGACCCGCGGCTCGGCCGGCCGGGCCCGTCGCCGAGGCGCCGGACGCAGCCGGTCGAGCACCCGACCGACGTGATCCCGACGGTGCCGGACTCGGCGCCGCCGGAGCGTGAGCAGCTCGACGAGCTGTTCGGCGACGACGACTACGACGACGAGTACCGCGAAGACGGCGACTACGACGAGGCGTACGACGACGAGGAGTACGGCGACTACGAGGACGCCGACTACGAAGACGAGGAATACGCCGAAGAACCCGCGCCCGCCAAGAAAAAGAAGAAGCGCAAGCGCAGCAAGCGCGCGCTGGGCTGGGTCGCGGCGCTGCTGGTCCTCGTGGTCTTCGCCGGTGGCGCGTACTACGGCTACCACAAGCTCTTCGGCTACAACGACTTCGACGGCACCGGCGAAGGCAGCGCGCTCATCCAGGTCGAGGACGGCGACACCACGTCGGCGATCGGCGGCAAGCTGGTGGACGCGGGTGTCGTCGCGAGTACCACGGCGTTCGTGAAGGCCGGCGCGCAGAACACCGCGCTGAGCCGGATCCAGCAGGGCTACTACCTGCTCAAGCAGCACATGTCCGGCGAGAGCGCGGTTTCGATGATCACCTCGCCGGCCGCACACGTCGGCCGGTTGGAGATCCGCCCGTACATGCAGCTCGACGACGTGAAACAGCCCAACAACACGGTTTCGCCGGGTGTCTACTCGCTGATCTCCAAAGCCTCGTGCGCCGAACTCGACGGCAAGAGCACCTGTGTCTCCACCGACGCGTTGCGCAAGACCGTCGCGGACGCCGACCTCAAGACGCTCGGCGTGCCCGACTGGGCGGTGGACCCCGCGCAGAAGGCCTTGAGCAAGGACAAGCGCATCGAAGGCCTGATCGCGCCGGGGCTCTACGACGTGAAACCGGGCTGGACCGCGTCGGAGCTGATCACGAACCTCGTGAAGCAGTCGGCCGCGGCGATCCAGGCCGCCGGCCTCACTTCGGAGAGCACCGGGCCCAAGCAGACGCCGTACGAGACGCTGGTCGTCGCGTCGCTCATCGAGCGCGAGGCGATCACCCCCGACTTCCCCAAGATCGCGCGGGTCATCTACAACCGGCTCGACCAGCAGATCAAACTCGGCTTCGACTCGACCGTGAACTACGTGGTCGACAAACCGACCCTGCTCACGAGCAAGGCGGATCGAGAAGCCCCGGGGCCGTACAACACGTATCTGAACTATGGCCTCCCGCCGACCCCGATCGGGGTGCCCAGCACCGACGCCATCAAGGCGGCGCTCAACCCGCCGGACGGCGACGAGCTGTACTTCGTGAAGTGCGAGAAGGACGGGCACTCCTGCTTCGCCTCGACCAACGCCGAACACAACAAGAACCGTGATCTGGCGCAGTCCCGTGGCGTCTTCTGACGGGCCGCGCAAGGCCGCGGTGCTCGGCAAGCCGATCGAGCACTCACTCTCGCCGGTGCTGCACCGGGCGGCGTTCGACGCGCTCGGGCTCACCGACTGGACCTACGAGCGCGTGGAGACCGGCGCCGAGGAGCTGCCCGGGTTCGTCGACGGGCTGGGCCCCGAGTGGGTCGGCCTGTCGGTGACGATGCCGGGCAAGCGCCGGGCGCTCGACCACGCGGTCGAGGTCACGCCGCGCGCGGCGGCCGTCGGTGCGGCGAACACGCTGGTGCGCGTCGAGGGCGGCTGGCTCGCGGACTGCACCGACGTCGACGGCGTCACGGGCGCGTTGCGGACGGCGGGTGGGTACACACCTTCGCCGGGTGACCGGGCCGTGGTGCTCGGTGCCGGCGGGACGGCGGCGGCCGCCGTCGTCGGGCTCGCCGCGCTGGGTGTGGCGGCCGCGAGTCTCGTGGTGCGCGAGCCGGCGCGGGCGGGGGAGACGCTCGACGCGGCCCAGGCCGCGGGCCTCGACGTCGAGGTGCTCCGGTGGTCCGAAGTGGACTTCCCGGCGCTGGCGGCGCGCACGGCCGTGCTGGTGAACACCGTGCCGCCGGAGGCGGTGCTGGCTCACATCGCCGCGCTCGCGGGCGTGCCCAGCGTGCTGGACGTGATCTACCACCCGTGGCCGACACCGCTGGCCGAAGCTGTTGCCGCTCGGGGCGGCCGGCTCGCGACGGGGCTGGACATGTTGCTGCACCAGGCGTTCGGCCAGGCGGAGCACTTCACGGGCCGGCCCGCGCCGCGTGCGGAGATGCGCGCTGCGCTGCGAGCGGCGACCGGGGACATTCTGCCGCTGCCGATTTCCTGAGGTAGGCCTCGCGCGACGCTGTTATTCTGGCCGACTGCCCGTTTGCCGAGTCCAGGGGGACGCATGTCGGAAACCAGCCAGCAGCCGCACAGCGACGAGGAGATCCGGGACGCGTGGGTCGACGAGCCGCCGCGCCTCGACACCACGGTGACGCTCGCCGAGTACGACTCACGGTGGCCGGTGTTGTTCGAACACGAGGCTGAGCGGATTCGCACAGCGCTGGGCGAGAGAGTGGTGCTACTCGAACACGTCGGGTCCACTTCGGTCCCCGGTCTCGCCGCCAAGCCGATCATCGACATCCTGCTGGAAGTCCCGGATTCCGACGACGAGGACGCCTACGTGCCGGCCCTCGAAGCCGCGGGCTACCGGCTCGTGATCCGTGAGCCGGACTGGGAGAAGCACCGGTGTTTCACCGGGACCGATCCGAAGGTCAACCTCCACGTCCACTCGCCGGGCAACGGCCAGACCGAGCGTTACCTGCTCTTCCGTGACCGGATGCGCACACATCCTGAGGAACTGGCCACATACCTTGCGAAGAAACGCACACTGGCTGCGAAAACCTGGACGTACATCCAGCACTACGCGGACGCCAAGAGTGCGGTCATCGACGAGATCGTCGGCCGCGCTCGCGCCGCGCGGCTCGAAGCCGCGCAGTACGACGAGTTCAGCCAGGCGTATGCCGAGCACGCGGCGAAGAGCGTCACGAACGCGTTGTACGACCGGCCGGCGATCGTGGAGCTGGCCGGTGACGTGGTGGGCAAGCGTGTGCTCGACGCCGGATGCGCGGCGGGTCACCTGAGCGCGTTGCTCGCCGGCCGCGGTGCCGACGTGCTGGGTGTCGATGTGAGCGAAGGCCTGATCTCCCTGGCTCGCAAGGAGTTCGGCGACCTGGCGAAGTTCGAGGTCGCCGACATCGCGAAGCCACTGTCCCTTGAGGATGGTTCGATCGACGTCGTCACCGCGTCCTTTGTCCTCCACTATCTGGAGGATTTCGGACCGACGTTGTCCGAATTCCACCGCGTGTTGCGCCCAGGCGGCCAGCTCGTGTTCTCCGTGCACCATCCCGGTGAGGACTGGCACTGGTTCGAACGCGAGAACTACTTCGAGACCGAGCTGCTCGACGACGAGTTCCTGCTCGGTTCCTACCGTCAGGCGGTGCAGTACTACCGTCGGCCGCTCAGCCGGACGTTCGACGCGGTGCGCGACGCCGGGTTCACCGTCGACCGGCTGGTGGAACCGATGGCCGTGGCCGAGGCCGACGAGGCCGACCCGCGGGTCGTGAAGGGGCTGCGGACGAAGCCGCGGTTCTTGTACTTCCGTTGTGTGGCAGGAAAAGCATGATCGTGGAATGCCGTGCGGTGCTGTTCGACGTCGACGGGGTGCTGGTGGATTCCGCGGCGTCGGGCGAGCGGTCGTGGACGCGGTGGGCACATGAGTACGCGCTGGACCCGGCCGTCGTGCTCGACGGCGTGCACGGCCGCCGGTCCACGGAGACGGTGCGGCTGCACCTGCCCGAAGACCAGGCCGAGAAAGGCCTGCGCCGGATCGACGAGCTGGAGATCGGCGACGCCGGCACCACCGTCGCGATCCCCGGCGCGGCCGAGCTGCTCGCGAGCTTGGCGGGTGACTGGGCCGTGGTCACGTCGGCGTCGCGGTCGTTGCTCGAAGCCCGCCTCGCCGCCGCGGGGCTGCCGCTCGCGCCCGTGGTTGTGACGGCGGCCGACGTGTCGCGGGGCAAACCGGACCCCGAGGGCTACCTGCTCGGGGCGCGGCGGGTCGGCGTGCCGATCGGCGAGTGCGCGATCTTCGAGGACAGCGGCAACGGCCTGGCCGCGGCGGTCGCCGCCGGTCCCGCCGCCGTGGTGGGCGTGGGCCGCGGCGCGCTGGACTCGCCCGCCGCGCCCGTGGTCCGGGACCTGACCGGGATCCACTGGACCGCCGCCGGGTTGCGGGTGGACGCTGTTCTGCGCGCGTGAGCGGACTACGGTGGGGCGCATGAAGATCGCGATTCTCGACGACTACCAGAACGTCGCGCTCACCTATGCCGACTGGGACTCCCTCGGTGCCGAAATCGAGGTCTTCACCGAGGCCTTCACCGACGCCGACGACGTGGTGCGGAAGCTGGCCGGCTTCGACGTCGCCGTGGCGATGCGTGAGCGCACGCGGTTTCCGGCGGAGGTTTTGGACCGGTTGCCGGATTTGCGCCTGTTGGTGAGTACTGGGCGGCGTAACGCGGCGATCGATGTCGCGGCGGCTAAGCGCAATGGCGTTGTGGTGTCGGCCACGGGGTACCTCGGGCCGCCGACGTTGGAGCACACGTGGGCGTTGATCCTGGCCGCGGCGCGGAACCTGCCGGCGGATGTGCGGTCCATGCAGGAGGGTGGGTGGCAGGTCGGGGTCGGGACCGTGTTGAGCGGGAAGACGCTGGGCCTGCTCGGTTTGGGGCGGCTGGGGAGTGCGTCGGCGCGGATCGGGCAGGCGTTCGGGATGGAGACGATCGCGTGGAGCCCGAATCTGACGCCTGAGAAGGCTGCGGAGCACGGGGTTGCTGCGGTTTCGAAGGACGAGCTGTTCGAGCGTAGTGATGTTTTGTCCGTGCACGTGGTGTTGTCGGAGCGTAGCCGTGGTTTGGTCGGGGTGGGGGAGCTCGGTCGCATGAAGCCGACGGCGTTGCTGGTGAACACGTCTCGGGGGCCGATTGTGGATGAGGCCGCGTTGCTGGATGCGTTGCGTTCGCGGCGGATTGCGGCGGCGGCGTTGGATGTGTATGACGTGGAGCCGTTGCCGACTGATCATCCGGTTCGTGGCCTCGACAATGTGATTCTGACGCCGCATGTCGGATACGTGAGCCGGGAGACGTACGAGATCTTTTATCGGGATGCGGTGGAGGATATTGCGGCTTTTCGGGCTGGGGAGCCGATTCGGGTGATGGAGTAAGAGTTTTCGGCTTTGGGGCGGTTCTCGCGGTGCTGCCCGGTTCTTGCGGTTCTCGCGGGAGCGTGTTGCGTGGGGTAAGCACCCCGAAGCCGCTTTACGGCCGGTGACCGTGTGTCATGGCGGGAAAGCGTGCGCCCGGCTGTGGCGTCAAACTGTCGGCGAGCCGCAAGAACACGGTGTACAAGGACACCGCGGAGCGACGCGCAGTGTAATTCTGCAACAAGCCGCCGAGTGGTCGCCGTCGTCGACCATGCCGCCAAGCAGCTCATATCCCCACTGCTCCGTGGCGAGCCGGTAGCGGCCAGAGCATCAGCGTGTCCTCCCGGTCGTTCACGATCAGCGCAATTAGCTATCCGGCCAGGTGCACCACGTGGTACTCCCAGCGCTCGCCGTTCGGCGCCTCGACGTCCGTCAACCCGACCATGACCCGCCGGTTGTCGTAGATCAGCCGCTCACCGAACGTCTTCCACGACCCATGCTCGTCAGCCACGCTCGCAGCCTACGGAGCGGAGGATCTCCACAGCAGGTGTAGCGGGGTGCCTGCGTGCGCCGGGATTCCCCAGGTCAGCGGCATGATCGGATCGACCTGCGAAGTTGCACGGTTCGCCGGACACATTGTGGCCAGTTGGTTACTATCGGTGTTGGTCATGCAGGTTGATCGGCGGAGGGGCCAAGGGGGACGCAGTGGGGAAGGCCCGGCAGCCAGCAGACGGCGGGGGAAACCAGCCTCCACACCGCAGGCCCAACCACGGTTCCGGTGTGGACTCCGGTTCCGGGGAGGGATCCGGATCGACCGCTGTGCTCGGCGGTGGCGCTGCGGGCGGCACAGCACGGCCAGCCGGACCTGGCATGGGTGGCGGGGCTATCGGACGCGGGGGCAAGGGTGAAGGGACTGAAGACTCCGAGCGCAAAGACCGCGGACTACCTGCTGGAAGACGATCCGGACGACGCGCTGATCGGCGAGCTGCTGAAGGCGACACCGCCGGTCATCGGTCTGGAGGGGGCGTACCCAATGCTCGTGATCCCCGTGAACTTGTCCTGCCCGTGGATTGTCTCCATGTCGGTGCGGACGCGGCCGGGGTGTCCCTGCCGGCCACGCTCGCCCCGGAGCCGATGTGGCGAGACCCCAACGAAGCCCAAGCCCATCGAGACATCAGTCAAGAGCTGCTGGCGGACCATGGGGTGTGGCGTGCTGGGCGGCCGGGCGAGGAGTTTCTCCGCACGATGACCGTGCTGGGCCGAGCTGCCCAAGAATTCTCGGCCGGCGTCGAGCCCTCGACCGGCCGGTACCACCTGCATGTCGCCACCAGCGGCAACGATGCCATGCTCGCCTGTCACGTGCCGTCGTCGGGAAATGTGGTGCTGCGCCCGGCCCGGTTCGACGCACTCGTCGGGGACCTGGAGGTGGAGCTGCGCGACGTGCAGCCAGGTCCGGGCCCGGCGCTGTCGGTACCGGAGTCGGACCTGCGGCAAGCCCTCGGCGGCTCACCCGCTCGCCGGGATGTGCGCCGTGGCTGGGCATTGTCGGGCTGCCCCGGGTCAGTGGCGGCCAGATCCACGCAGGGTTGGCGCGACGGTGTCGGTGGCTACCGCACCAGCGGTGGGCTCCTGCTGCACGTACTACGACACCGACCACGGCCAGACCTATTCTCCTTCACCGAAGAACCTGGCTACGACCGGGTACGTCAACGTCGCACTCGGTCGTGCAGACACGGTGATCAGCAAAACCTACGACCTCCTGAAGCAGCTGCGCTCACCACGCCAGGACGTGCCGACTCAACCGGCGGACGGTGCTCAGTGCCGACGGATGTGACGAACAACCCGAGCTCGACGAGGAGCGTGTCCATAGTGGATGACAACAGGTGGGGCTTCGAAGAAGCAGAAGACTGGGAATGTGATCAGTCACCTATACAGGCTGAGGAAACAGCTCCGGATAGCGAGCGGCTCACAGGGCAGGACCCTGATCGGATCGTCTCGGTCACGGTCTCACCTGCCGCAGAAGTACTGTCGGTAGCGCTTGACCGCAACTGGACAAGAGCTGTGGATCCACGTGGCCTTCACTCAAGTGTGCTCGCGGCGGCGAACGCGGCAACGATCGCGGCTCTCGCTCGCCAGGTGGAGGATGTCCAACGCAACGTACCCGCGCCTCCTGCATTCGGCGGAAGGCAGGAGGATCAGGCTGACGAGTCGCCTCTTGGGCCGGATGACATGCTGCGCCTCGTGGATGCGGCGACCACCGAGATGGCGCGCTTCATTGAGCAAGCGGCGACGGTGGTCGATCGCCGTATAACCGTGGAGAGCGTTGGTGGCCATCTGACTGGTTCAGGGATCAATGGCCAAGTCGTCGAAATATCCATCGATCCGACGTGGGCCGGCAGTGTCCGTTACACCGAGATCGAAAGTGAAATCACGGATGTGCTACGGCAACTTCACGCCGCGAACACTCCGCCTGAAATCGTCAACGGGCCGCAAGGGCCTGCCATCGCCGAAATCATGGGGATGCTCTACGACCCGCAACGGCTGTCACGCCGGGTCGGCCTCGCGCTACCACTCAACGGAGAAAACGACAGGGAGTAAGGACAGTGACAGATGTAGTCGTAGCATTGGAAGCTCTCCGCTCGGACGCGGCGATCTGGGATCACGCCGCTGATGGGCTCAACCCACCGAAAGGCGCGATTGACCCGCTCGGCCTCACGCCTGCCGACGTAATGTCGTATGCCGCCTCACATGGCTTCGATCGGCTCTACAATCAGACCAGTGCCACCATGCAGGACATGATCAATCAGGCGGAGAGCAATTTCCGAAACCTTGCTGGAGCGCTACGCAAGGCAGCTGACCTGTACGAACGAGATGAAGAGCAGAATCAACATCACATCACCCGTGCAGGCGGGCATTGACAGCGCTTTGATAAGGAGGGGTTTCACAATGACAACCGCAACAGGAGAGAACCCGCTCATTGACCAGGCGATCGGTAAGCTCAACGAGATCGAACGCCAAGTTGAGGAATTGTTCAACAAGGTAAATGATGTGATGAGTTGGGTTCCTGGTTTCCTTTCAGACTTGATTGAGCCTGTTCGTAAGGCCATGGATGATCTCAACAAAAAAATGGCCGAATTCTGGACTGCATGCAAGCACTTTGCCACCGACCGAGGGAACCCCGGCAGGCTCAAGGCTGCTGCGGCTATGTGGTCGGACGCTATCGGGAATCCCATTGGCGATATTGCCGGCGCCATATCGATCGATAAGCTCAAGACGGAAATCGAATGGCAGGGACGCGCAGCGGAAGCTTACAAGACCACAGTTCCAGCCCAGATCAGCGGACTGAATTCACTTAAAGATTTGGGTTTGCAGATTCGAAATTCCCTGGTTGCCCTCGCGAATGGAATTGACAGCTTCTGGACTCAAATTATTGGGATTGTCGCAGGTCTACTGATCGCATTTGGAATTGCCATCGTGAGTGCATGCACTGTAGTGGGCATTCCGGCCGCGATCGTCATCCTGCTCGGCGCACTGGGAGCGAGTATTGCTGGAATTTTCGCGACCATCTCGGCTGTCGACTCCCTGACCGGCACCGTTGCCAGCGAGCAGCAAGCAATTCTGGACAAGGTTAATGCACTTGGCTCCACGTGGTCCGTATCCGACACGGGAGCTATGTCGAATTCGTCGGATTGGCGAGTCCAGTAATGGCAAACCCCTACGCATTCTCAATGTCGCCCGATCGTTGGGTTCCCCCGGATCTGGTCGGGAGGATTCGGGCGATCTCAATCCGATGGGGTTCGATTAGCATCACCCTTGGACTGCTCTTGATCATTGCTATTCCTATTTTCGGCTACAGTCTTCCCACGTTCTACGATCCCTCTACCGTGCTTACCGTAGGATTGGGAGTTATATCTGCTTGCTGTTTGGTGATATCGGGAATCGGCTTAATTGTGGCACGCTCGTACGTATCAACAGGATATCTTAAGCAGAGAAAAGAGTACACCGCGATCGGAGTGCAACTGGGCACACTTATTCCAGCCTGGTTGGCGACCATTGTATTCGTGCCTTGGTACGCCCTGTCTGTGACAACATCGGGCAACTATTCCGACCAAGAGCAGCTGCACTTTACGGCGACGATTGTGCTCTACATTTTACTTCCCGTAATTGCGGCGCTCGGTGTCACTATCAATCTTGCAATCGCCTACTTTCTCTTCTTTTCATCGCGTCACAGGTCGCAGTTCAGGTCTGCGCCGCAAGCTTGACCTGTCACCTCGTAACTATCTGAACTGTCACCCGACGAGGTTGGCGTTCATTGCCCAGAGCGCACGCGAAGAGGCCAACCTGCACATCACGAAAGCGCGCTCCTTTGCAGTCAACATTGGCTCGGTCCGTCCGCTCCAACAGCAAAAGGTCTACGCGCAGCCAGCCTCGGCGCGGGCGAATGTCGGATCGAGGCGATCCAGCGCCGACGCGAGTACGTCGACCGCGCCTCGATGGCGCGGTGTATGTGTGGGACACCGACCGGCACCGCTGGGACTACCGGTCCTCGGTCGACGCGTCGGCGCGCGTGCGCCGGGAAGTGATCACCTGCCTCGGTCCAGGCCGCTCGACGTACGTGGCAGTGCGCTCACGATGGGGTTAGCACCTTGTCGCCCTCATGGCCGTCGAGCGGAACGGGTGACGGCGTGCCAGCTGCCCCTTTCAAAGCCACGTACGCCGGGTAATTCTGCTGGTGGAAGGCTATCTGTAGCTGTCCCGGCTCGGAACAGGTGCGTCACGTGCTCGACGCCGACCCGTCCCCCGGACGTCAGCTAACACTTGTGCAACCAAATGTGAGTTCGCATTGGGTGCGTTGAGCGCACCGAATGCGGCGTTGGGGCGGTGTGAGTCAGCCCTTCAGGTCGGCCAGTACCGCGTCGGTGAACGGGGGCCATGCTTCGGCGGCCCAGGGGCCGAAGGAGCGGTCCGCCAGGGCGACGCAGGCGTGGCCGGCCTCGGGGTCAACCCAGAGGAAAGTGCCGGACTGGCCGAAGTGGCCGAAGGTGCGCGGGGAGCTTGCGGAGCCGGTCCAGTGTGGAGACTTGTGGTCGCGCAGTTCGAAGCCGAGGCCCCAGTCGTTGGGTTTCTGGTAGCCGAAGCCGGGGAGCACGCCGTTCAGCCCGGGAAAAGCGACGTCCGTGGCGGCGGCGAGGGTGGCGGCCGCGAGGAGTTTCGGGGACTGCAGTTCGGCGGCGAACACCAGTAAATCGTCCACAGTGGACGCGGCGCCGGAGGCGGGGGATCCGTCGAGCACGGTGGCGGTCATGCCCAACGGGTCCAGCAGGGCTTCGCGCTGGTAGTCGGCGAAGGGGATGCCGGAGTGTTCGGTGAGGGTGTCGGCCAGGACTTCGAAGCCGGCGTTGGAGTACAGGCGGCGAGTGCCGGGCAGGGCCATCTCCTTGTGCGCGTCGAAGGCGAGGCCGGAGGTGTGGGCGAGCAGATGGCGCACGGTCGAGCCCTCGGGACCGGCCGGGGTGTCCAGCTCGACCACGCCCTCCTCGAGCGCGATGTGCGCAGTGTAGGCGGTGAGCAGCTTGGTCACCGACGCCAGGCGGAACACGCGGGCGGGATCGCCGTGGCGGTCGCGCACCTCACCGTCGGCGGAAACCACCCCGGCCGCGGCGTTGTCCACCGGCCACTCGTCGATCAGGCGCAGGCTCTTCATACCTCACACTTTAACTGTGCTGCTTGTTGCCGATCCGACCACAGTCACGGCGGAAACCGTTGGCACGCGCGGTGACCTCCCGTTGGGTATCCGCCTCCTTTCGGCCGGATCGGGCAAGCGGCCGATGCATGAGCGAAGGGGCCACCCACCACCGGTTTCCGGCGATGGACGGCCCCTTCGGCTGCCCCTGGAGTGGTACCTACTGAGCGTCGAGATCCGTGGCGACGAGCTCCGCCACCGCGTCGATCGCGGCGTCGGCGCCCTCGCCCTCGGCGCTGATGACGACCTCGTCGCCGAACGCGGCGGCGAGCGTCATCAGGTTGAGCACGCTGCCGGCGGCCACCGGGTCGCCGCCGGCCTTGGCGATGCTCACCGCGACGGACTGCGCCGCGGCCGCCTTGGCGACCAGCGCGGCCGGCCTGGCGTGCAGGCCCACCTTGCTGGCCACGGTGACTCGTTTCTCCGGCATGGTCGTCCTCTCTCGAATACTGCTGGTGATCTTACTTCGCGGCCGTGCGGTCGAGGTCGGCTTCGATCGTGTCGTCTTCGCGGCCGGGGGTGCGCATGTTCCACTTCGTGATCACGAACCGGAACACCACGTAGTAGATGACGGCGAAGACCAGGCCGATCGGGATCAGCAGCCACGCCCGGTGCGCCGTGTCCAGCGACGAGTTGAGGGCGAAGTCGATCGCACCGCCCGAGAACGAGAAGCCGAGGTGGATGCCCAGCGCGTTGCAGACGGCCAGCGAGACACCGGTCATGATCGCGTGGAAGATGTAGAGCGGCCACGCGACGAACATGAACGCGAACTCGATCGGCTCCGTGACACCCGTGATGAACGAGGTCAGCGCCGCCGAGATCATGATCGAGCCGACGATCTTCTTCTGGCCCGGCTTCGCGGTCTGCCAGATCGCCAGCGCCGCGGCGGGCAGGGCGAACATGAAGATCGGGAAGAAGCCGGTCATGAACGTGCCGGAACCCTGCACGTGGCCGAAGAAGTTGTTGAGGTCACCGCCGCCGAAGATGAACCACACCGGCACGTTCAGCAGCTGGTGCAGACCGATCGGGATGAGCAGGCGGTTGAGCACGCCGTAGATGCCGCCACCGATCACCGGCGAGCCGACGACGGCCTGGCCGATCGAGTTGATGCCGTGGTCGACGTACTTGAAGACCAGGCCGAAGATCACGCCGAGGATGATCATCGAGAACGCGGTGACGATCGGCACGAACCGGCGGCCGCCGAAGAAGGCGAGCCAGCTCGGCAGCTTGATCCGGTAGTAGCGCTGCCACAGCAGGGCGGCGACGATACCGCTGATCACACCGGTCAGCACGCTGTAGGGCCAGTGGATCGGCGCGCCCTCCCAGCCGGGCTTGTAGCCCTCCTGGCTGCTGATCGGCGCGATGGCCTGGATGACCTTGTTGAACACGACCCAGCCGACGACCGCGGCCACGGCCGTCGAGCCGTCGCCCTTGCGCGCGAAGCCGACCGCGATACCGATGGCGAACAGCAGGGGCAGCCAGTCGAACAGGCCACCGCCGGCCGCGCCGATCACGGCCGCGACCTTGTCCCAGCCGAGGCCGGTCTTGCCGAACACGTCGTCCTGGCCCAGCCGGTTGAGAAGACCGGCAGCGGGCAAGACGGCGATGGGCAGCATCAGGCTGCGGCCGAAGCGCTGCAGCCCGGCGAGCCCGCCGCCGCTCTTCTTGCCCTTCGCCCCCTCTGTGGTGGTGGCGCTCATCGTCGGGTACCTCCGTAGTGGGGTTGGTGGCCGGAATCCGGGGTGTTCCGGTCCAACTGCATGGTCACCTGGTAGTGGTCTCCCCGGTACCAGGACGTCATGTCCTCCACCGGCTCTCCGCCTGCGCTGGAGACCCGGCGGAAGACGAGGAGCGGAGTGCCGGTGCGCATGCCGAGCAGGCGCGCCGTCTCGCGATCCGCGGACTCGGCCCACACCGTCTGGTACGCCTGGTCCGGCCGCAGGTCGTAGGCCTCGGCCAGCCGGGCGTACAGGGAACGGGTGAGGTCGAGGTCGAGCAATCCGGGCGTGCGGCCCGCGTGGTACCAGCCGCGTTCCACGGCCAGCGGCACGCCGTCCGCGCGCCGCAGCCGCACCAGCCGGTGGGCCGCCACGCCTTCGGTGAGGCCGAGTGCGTGCGCCGAGGTCACGGGCGGGACCTCGAGCGACGTGGACACCACCTCCGTGGTGGGGGTGAGCCCACGCCGGCGCATGTCGTCGGTGAAGGACATCAGGTAGAGCTGCAACTCCATGCGGCGCGCGGCGGTGAACGTACCCTTGCCGCGCACCCGGGCCAGCAGGCCCTCTTCGACGAGCTTGCCGATCGCCGAGCGGACCGTGAGGCGCGAGACACCGTAGCGCTGGGCGAGCTCCCGCTCCGACGGGATCGGCGAACCGGGCGGGAGCTCGCGCTCCACGGACCGGCGCAGGATCTCGCGCAGCTGAGCGTGCTTGGGCGTGGGCCCGTTGATCACCCGGTCCACCCGGTCGACGCCGTCGGGCGGCGGGACGTGCGCGGCAGCGCTCATCGGTGTCACCCTCCTTCTGTCGTCGCACCGGGCGACCGGTGCTCGCGTCTTCGCCGGAAGATTGGTACGTTCCGGTCTAGACCAATAATTCCGATGGGGCAGAATGCTCCGCCTCGCGAGCGGGTGTCAACCACCGTTATGCGTTCGTGGCCTGCGGCGACGTGCATGCCGACGAACGGCGTAGTAGTGGTGGAGCGCACTGGCTCACGTGGGGAACCAACGGGAAACGAGGAGGCCGCGATGGCGGATGACAGGCCTGAAAAGATTCTCGCGGCGCTCGGCGGCGTGGACAACGTCGTCGAGATCGAAGGCTGCATCACGCGCCTTCGCTGCGAGCTGGAGGACACCAGCCTGGTCGACGAGGCGGCGCTCAAGGCCGCCGGCGCGATGGGCGTGGTGAAGATGGGCTCCGCGGTGCAGGTGATCGTCGGCCCCGAGGCGGACACGATCGCCAGCGACATCGAGGACCTGATGTGAGCCTCGAGATCCTGAGCCCCGTCGCGGGCGAGGTCGTCGCGATCACCGAGGTGCCCGACCCGGTGTTCGCCGAGGCGATGGTCGGCCCCGGCATCGCCGTGAAGCCGAGCGGCGGGCGCTCCGACGCCGTCTCGCCGGTCGACGGCACCGTCGTGACCCTGCACCCGCACGCCTTCGTGGTGGCGACCGAGGACGGGCGCGCCGTGCTCGTGCACCTCGGCATCGACACGGTGAAGGAGAAGGGCGAGGGCTTCACCCTCCACGTGGTCAAGGGCGAGTCGGTGCGCGCCGGCCAGCCGGTGATCGGCTGGGACCCCGAGGCCGTGGCGGCCGCCGGCTACTCGCCGATCGTGCCCGTGGTCGGGCTCGACGCCCAGGCCGACGTGCTCGCGGGCCTCGAGACCGGACGCACGGTCGCGGCGGGCGACCCGCTGTTCGGCTGGAACGGCTGAGGCTTTCTCGGCTTTCCTGGCTTTCCTGGCCTTCGACGCAGAAGGGCCCCTTGTGGACGGTGATCGTCCACAAGGGGCCCTTCGCGTGCGTTGGGTGGTTCAGGGCGTCAGGCGGTGACGACCTCTCCGTTGTCGACCTTCACGTTGATCTTCGGCAGCGGCTTCTCGGCGGGACCGTTCTTCACCGCGCCCGTGAGCGAGTCGTACACCGAACCGTGGCACGGGCAGTGGATCTCGGCGCCCTGCGGCGGGTTCACGGTGCAGCCCTGGTGGGTGCAGATGGCGCTGAAGCAGTTCACAGTTCCGGCGGTCGGCTGGGCCACGATCACGTCCTGGCCGTCGGGCGTCTTGGCGGACTTCGCCTGGCCGACGGGCACGTCGGACAGCGCGATCACCTTCCCGCCGGGCTTGGGGGCGTCGCCGCCCGAGGAGCCCGAGTCCGAGCCGGCGCCACAGGCCGCGAGGGCGACGGTGCCCACGGCGACGCCGGCGACGGCGGCCCCGGTGGTGAGAACGGAGCGGCGGGTGTGCAGTTCGGCAGTCATGCCCCTACTAACGAGATGATCGCCCGGCTGGTTCACCCGTTCACCGCAAAGCGTTGTCCGGTGAACCGGATCGCCCCTGCTTCCGTGTAGTGGGGGAGAGGGATTCGGACGGGGTGAAGGAGAACATCATGCTGGCCAACTGGATGCGAGGGTTGGGCGCGATCGGGCTGGTGGGGTCCGCCGCGGTCCACCTCTACCTGTACTTCGGCAGTGGCTACTCGGACATCGCGGTGGTCGGTCCGCTGTTCCTGGTGAACGGGATCGCCGGGATCGTGATCGCCGTCGCACTGCTGTTCTGGCGCCACTGGGTGCCGCCGTTCCTCACGTTCGGCTTCGGCGGCGTGACGCTGCTCGCGTATCTGCTGTCGGTGACCGTGGGCCTGTACGGCGTGCATGACCAGTTCAACAGCCAGTTCGAGTACTGGGGTGTAGTCACCGAGGCGCTGTGCGTGATCTGCGGCCTGGTGCTGCTGGTGCAGGAGGTGCGCGCCAGGCAGTCTTCCGGCGCGCACGCGGTGCCGGCCGGACGCTGACCGGGGCTTGCCGTGGGGAGGAGCGACGTCGAGGACCAGCTGATGCGCGCGCTGCACGAGGAACACGCGGCCGCGCTCTGGTCCTACGCCCTGCACCTGACGGGCGGCAACCGGAACCATGCGGAGGACGTGGTGCAGGAGACGCTGCTCCGGGCATGGCGCC
Organism: Amycolatopsis sp. 2-15; assembly: GCF_030285625.1. Lineage (NCBI taxonomy): Bacteria > Bacillati > Actinomycetota > Actinomycetes > Pseudonocardiales > Pseudonocardiaceae > Amycolatopsis > Amycolatopsis carbonis. The sequence goes on along the minus strand of NZ_CP127294.1, from coordinate 8,779,393 downwards.
ACACTCACGTGCTGGACCAGTCACAGGGTTCGGCCCGCGCGTGGCTGTTCACGGTCGCCCGCCGCATCGCCATCGACGGCTGGCGGTCGGCGACCTCGCGCTCGGAGGTCGTCACCGACGCTCCGCCCGAGCGCGCGGTGGCCGACGGCACCGAGCGGGCCGTGCAGGGGTGGCTGGTGGCCGAGGCGCTGGGCGAGCTCTCCGTCCGCCACCGCGAAGTGCTCGAACTGTGCTACTTCCAGGGGTACTCGGTGGCCGACGCCGCCCACCGCCTGGGAATCGCCGAGGGGACGGTGAAGTCCCGCACGCACTACGCACTACGGGCGCTTCGCCTGGCTTTGGAAGAGCGGGGGGTGACGCAGTGACCGCCGACGAGTTCGCGACCTACGACGCCGCGTACGTGCTCGGTGCCCTGTCACCGGAAGACCGGCAGGCGTTCGAGCAGCACCTCCAGGAGTGCGACCGGTGCGCCGCCGCCGTCCGCGAACTGGCCGGGCTGCCGGGCTTGCTCGCACAGACCAGGGGTGGTTCGCCGGGGGGAGCCTTCGGGCCCGGCACCGGTGAGGGAGACGGTGCTGGGACGCCGTGGGATCCGGGGCTGGTGCCCGATCTGGTGATCGTGCCGGGGTCGGAGCCGGGGCTGCGGTCGGATTTGCCGGTGTGGGGTGGACCTGGGCCGGATGGGCCGGGGTCGGGGCCCGATGCGGCGGGTTCGCCGAGGCCGGTCGCGGATGCGGCGGGCTCGCGGTCGGTGCCCGACCTGTCGGCGGTGGGGGGTGTGCCGGGACCGGATGTACCTGGGCCGGGACCGGAGGTGCCGGATTTATCGGTGCGGGCGGCAGTGGCGGGTGCACCGTCGGTGCCTGACCTGCCGGCTGTGCCGACGGCATCGGGTCCGGATTCGGTTCCGGAGCCCGGCCTGTCGGCGGTGTCGCCGATGCCGGGCTCTCCGCTGATGCCGGTCTCGCTGCCGGTACCCGATCTGCTGCCGGTACTGATGCGGAAGGTGCGCCGCCGCCGGCGGATCCGGAACGGGGTGACCGGGGGCGTGGCCGCGCTGGCCGTCGCGGCCGGGGTGGCTCTGGCGGTGTCGGTTTCGCTGCCGGATGTGTCGCCGCCGCCCGCCGCGCCCGCTGTCGCCGCGCCTGCGCCTGCACTCGCGATGTCGGCCCTCGGCGAATACCCGATCCAGGCCGCGGCCCGCATCGACCCCCAGTCGTGGGGCACCGAGGTCGAAATGTCCTGCAGCTACCGCGGCGGCAAGGGCGGGGACTACTCCCTGGTCGCCCTCGGCCGCGACGGCACCCAAACCGAGCTCGCCACCTGGAAGGCCCTGCCGGAGAACACGGCCAAGGTCGTGGTGGGCACGCCCATGAAGTCCCAGGAGATCGCCTCGCTGGAAATCCGGAGCGTGCGTACGGGGAAACCCTTGATGCGCCTGGTTTATCCATGACTCGCTGACGCGCGGCTTCTCTTCGGCCCACCCCAATGCGGCGTTGGTTGCGTTGAACGCACCGAACGCCGCATTGGTTGCGTTGAACGCACCGAACGCCGCATTGGGTGCGTTGAACGCACCGAACGCCACATTCGGGCGCTTGGCGGGGCGTCCGGGCGCGTGGGTGGCCGGTCGGACTGTCGGCGCGCGGCCGCAGGCCGGGTGGGCCCGGTTTGCTGTGCGCCTTCGCTTGGCTCGGGTTACCGCCGATCTGAGTCGCTGCGGTCGGGGGCGGCTGGGTTGCCCGCCGGTCGTGGCCGCGGCGGAGGGGCGCGGCGGCGATCCTGGCGTGGGCGATCTGAGCGGGTTGTGGTCGCAGCGCTGTCGGCCGGGGGTGGTGTCAAGCGGTGCGCGTGGCCTGAGCCGGCGGTGGTTTGCGTTGCCGCGCGGGCAGTTTGGATGCACGGTCGGGTGAATCGAGGCGGTTTTCGGCGCGAGGGGTCCACTCGCGACAGGCGCGGCTTGGCGTGGTGGGCGGGCGCTGTCAACGTGGGTGCATGTCCTGGGGATTGGTCGTGGCAGGTGGGGCGGTGGTGCCCCTCCTCGTGTGGTTGCTGAGGCGGGCAGGTGCGCCCGTGTCGCCGGCGGTGGCTGTCGGCGTGGTGGTGGGTGCGCTTGTCGTCGTCGTGTGGCGGTGGCGGGAGGGGCGCTGGGAGGAGTGGTGGTGGCCGGTGCCGTGGGTGCTCACGGTGGTCGGGGTGCCGTTGTGCTTGGCGGATGTCCGGCATCGGAGGTTGCCGGATGTGTTGACCCTGCCGGCGTATCCCGTCATGGCGACCGCGCTGACCGTTGCCGCTCTCAGCGGAGGCGGGGTGACGCTGCTCGTGGGCGCGGTGGAGGGCGCGCTCGTGTTCGGTGGTGTCCACCTCGTCGTTCACCGGGTCAGGCCGGCGCAGCTCGGGGCGGGTGACGTGAAGCTCGCCGGCGTGCTGGGAGCGGTGCTGGGTGCGCTGGGTTGGGCGTCGGTGGCCGTCGCGGCGATAGCGGCCGCCGGGCTGAGTGCCGTGGTGGCCGCCGGAGCGCAGGTGCCGGCCATCGCCGGGCGGCGGCGCTGTACCGAACCGGCGAGCGGGCATCCGGTATCAGCCGGCTCACCAAAACGCGTATCCCGCGCAGGCGGGCGTGCGGCATCGGTCGCGTCGCCGAGAGGCGCATCCCGCGCCGACGGGCATCCTGCATCAGCCGCCTCGCCGAAACGCGCATCCGGCGCATGCGGGCGTCGTGCATCGGCCGGCCCACCAAACGGCGCATCCCAGCCAAACAGCCTTCCGGCACCCACCGCGACACACCCACCTCAACCCAGGGCAGGCCCTCGCCCCCATCGGGCGATTCGGCGTGGTGTTCCCCACGGCCCGGCGTTGGTGGTGGCGGCCTGGACGTGCGCGGTCTTCCCCGGGGTGGGTTCGGGGGTGGTGCCGAGCTGAGGGGCTGCTGGTCAGGCGCCCCGCAACGCGTGACAGGATTGGCTGGTGTTGCGCTGGATCACCGCAGGAGAATCGCACGGACCCGCCCTCGCCGCTGTGCTCGAGGGCCTGCCCGCTGGTGTGGAGGTGACCACCGGAGACCTCACCGCGCAGCTCGCGCGGCGCCGTCTCGGGTTCGGTCGCAGCCCGCGCATGGGGTTCGAGACCGACCACGTGCAGTTCCTGGGCGGCGTCCGCCACGGGCTCTCGCAGGGCGGCCCCATCGCGGTGCAGATCGAGAACGCCGAGTGGCCCAAGTGGGAGCAGGTCATGGCGGCCGACCCCGTGGACCCGGAGGTGCTCGCCGGCCTGGCGCGCAACGAGCCGCTCACGCGGCCGCGCCCCGGCCACGCCGATCTGCCCGGCATGCAGAAGTACGGCTTCGACGAGGCTCGTCCCGTGCTGGAGCGCGCGAGCGCCCGCGAGACGGCGTCGCGCACGGCGCTGGGCACGGTGGCGCGCAACTTCCTGCGCCAGCTGCTGGGCGTGGAGGTGCTGAGCCACGTCGTGTCGATCGGCGGCGCCGACGCGCCCGAGGGACCGCTGCCGCGGCCGGGTGACCTGGACGCGATCGACGAGAGCCCCGTGCGGGCGTTCTCGGCCGAGGGCACCGAGGCGATGGTCGCCGAGGTCGACGCCGTGCGGAAGGCGGGCGACACCGTCGGCGGCGTGATCGAGGTGCTCGCCTACGGGCTGCCGCCGGGCCTCGGCTCCCACGTGCACTGGGACCGCCGCCTCGACGCGCGCCTCGCGGGCGCGCTCATGGGCGTGCAGGCCATGAAGGGCGTGGAGGTCGGCGACGGCTTCACCACGGCGCGGCGCTGGGGCAGCCAGGCCCACGACGAGATCGACCGCGGCACCGGTCCGGTCGGCGTCACGCGTCGCTCCAACCGCGCGGGCGGCCTCGAAGGCGGCATCACCAACGGCGAGCCCCTGCGGGTGCGCGTGGCGATGAAGCCGATCTCGACCGTGCCGAAGGCGCTGTCCACGGTGGACGTGCGCACCGGCGAGCCGGCCGTCGCGATCCACCAGCGCTCGGACGTGTGCGCCGTGCCGCGGGCGGGCGTCGTGCTCGAGTCCGTGGTGGCGCTGGTGCTGGCCGACGCCGCGCTGGAGAAGTTCGGCGGCGACTCGCTGGCCGAGAGCAAGCGCAACGCCGAGGGCTACCTGAAGGCGCTCGAGGAGCGCTGGTGAGCCCCCGCGCCGTGGTCGTGGGACCGCCGGGCTCGGGCAAGAGCACGGTGGGCCCGCTGCTCGCCGAGGCGCTCGGGGTGGCGTTCCGCGACACCGACGACGACATCGTCGAGCGCGCCGGCCGCGCGATCTCCGACATCTTCGCCGAGGACGGCGAGCAGGCGTTCCGCGCGCTCGAAGCGCAGGCCGTCGCCACCGCCCTCGACGAGCACGACGGCGTCCTCTCCCTCGGCGGCGGCGCGCCGCTGACCCCGGAGACCCGGGCGGTGCTGGCGAAGCACACGGTGGTGTTCCTGAACGTCGGCCTCGCCGCCGGCGTGCAGCGCACCGGCCTGTCGAGCGCACGCCCGCTGCTCGCGGGCGTGAACCCGCGCGCCACGTTCAAGTCCCTGCTCGACGCGCGCCTGCCCGTGTACCGGGAGGTGGCGACCGTCGAGATCGAGACCGACCACCAGTCACCCGCCGAGGTGGTGGCCGCCGCGGTCGCCGCGATCGAGCCCGCCGAGGCCCGCGAGCAGTAAGACCGGCAAACCAGGAGTAGTGAGGAAAACCCGTGTCCCAACCCGTCCGGATCAGCGTCGCGACCGCGCACCCGTACGACGTGATCGTGGGCCGCGGCCTGCTCGCCGAGCTCACCGCTCAGCTCGCCGACGCGTCGAAGATCGCGCTGATCCACCCGCCCACGCTCACCGCCACGGCCGAGGCCGTGCGCGACGAGCTCGCCGAATCGGGCCTCGACGCGCACCGCGTGGAGATCCCCGACGCCGAAGACGGCAAGGCCTACTCCGTCGCGAGTTTCTGCTGGGAGGTCCTCGGCCGGATCGGGCTCGACCGCCAGGGCGTGGTCGTGGGCCTCGGCGGCGGCGCCGTGACGGACCTGGCCGGCTTCGTCGCCGCCACCTGGATGCGCGGCGTGCGCCTGGTCAACGTGCCGACCACGCTGCTCGGCATGGTCGACGCGGCCGTCGGCGGCAAGACCGGCATCAACACCGAAGCCGGCAAGAACCTCGTGGGCGTGTTCCACGAGCCGAGCGCCGTGCTCGTCGACCTCGCGACGCTGGAAACGTTGCCCCGCAACGAACTCGTGGCCGGCATGGCCGAGGTCGTGAAGACGGGCTTCATCGCCGACCCGCGCATCCTCGAGCTGATCGAACAGGATCCCGAAGCGGCCCTCGACCCGACGGGAGACGTGCTGGCCGAGCTGGTCCGCCGCTCGATCCAGGTGAAGGCCGACGTCGTCGCCGCCGACCTGCGCGAGTCCGACCTGCGCGAGATCCTCAACTATGGCCACACCCTCGGCCACGCCATCGAGCGCCGCGAGCGCTACCGCTGGCGCCACGGCGCGGCCGTGAGCGTCGGCCTGGTGTTCGCCGCCGAGCTCGCCCGCCTCGCCGGGCGCCTCGACGACGAGACCGCCGCGCGCCACGCATCCGTGCTGAAGCTGATCGGCCTGCCGACCACCTACGACGCCGACGCCCTGGGGCAGCTCATCGAAAGCATGAAGGGCGACAAGAAGACCCGCTCCGGCGTGCTCCGGTTCGTGGTCCTCGACGCGCTCGCCAAGCCTGGCCGCCTCGAAGGCCCGGACCCGGCGCTGCTGGCCGCCGCCTACTCCGCGGTCGCGGCCGACGCCCCCAAGAGCGGCGGGAGCGTGCTGCTGTGAAGGTCTTCGTCTTCAACGGCCCCAACCTCGGCCGCCTCGGCAAGCGCGAGCCCGCGGTCTACGGCTCCACGACCCACGACGACCTCGCCGCCCTCTGCGTGAAGACAGGTACCGAGCTCGGCCTCGACGTCGAGGTGCGCCAGACCGACCACGAGGGCGAGCTCGTCGGCTGGCTCCACGAGGCCGCCGACGGCGGTAACCCGGTCGTGCTCAACGCCGGCGCCTGGACGCACTACTCGATCGCCGTACGCGACGCCGCCGCGCAGCTGTCCGCGCCGCTGATCGAGCTGCACATCAGCAACGTCCACAAGCGCGAGCAGTTCCGCCACCACAGCGTGCTCTCCGACGTCGCAACCGGCGTGATCGTGGGCCTCGGCGTCGACGGCTACGACCTCGCGTTGCGCTGGGTGGCAGCGAACGCGAAGTGACCCCGGAGCTCACCACCGACCGGCTCCGGCTGCGGGCCCTGACCGAAGCCGACACCGACGCCGTGGTGGCGGTGTTCGCCGACCCGGAGATGAGCCGGTTCTTCGCCGCCGACTTCTCCGACCCCGCCCAGGCCCGCGCCATGGTGGCCCGCCGCCTCGCCTACGACGGGCCCGAAGGCCAGGGCCACTGGGTGGTCGAGCACGAGGGTGAAGTCGTCGGCGTCGCCCACCTTCGACCGTCGTCCGAGCTGCCCGGCGCCGTCGCCGAGCTGGGCTACTACGTCGCCGCGAAGCACGCGGGGAAGGGCTTCGCCACCGAAGCCGGCCGTGCGCTCGTGGCCCACGGCCTCACCACGCTCGGCCTGCCCGCCGTGTGGGCGCTTGTCCACGAGGGCAACGCGGCCAGCCTCGCGATCACCCAGCGGCTCGGCTTCCTCGACGTCGGCTCCGGTGTGCACTACGGCGACGGGCACCGCGTGCTCGTCGCGCTCCCCACCGCACACGGGCGGCCGCACCACATCGAGCTCTGGGTGCCCGACCTCGCGCGCGCCGAACGCAGCTGGGGCTGGCTGCTGGGGCGGCTGGGCTGGCGCGAGTTCCAGCGCTGGCCCGACGGCGTCACCTGGCGCCTCGGCCCCACCTACCTGGTGGTGGAGGCCTCGCCCGCGATGGCCGCCGGACCGCACGAACGCTTGCGCCCCGGCCTCAACCACCTCGCCCTGCACGTCGCCACCCGCGCCGAAGTCGAGGAGTTCGCACAAGGCGGGCCCGGCTGGCGGCCGCTGTTCGCGGACCGTTTCCCCTACGCGGGCGGGAAACCGCACTACGCGGCCTACCTCGAGAACGAGGATGGCTTCGAGGTCGAGCTTGTTGCCCTCGAACACTCGGGAGACGGGGACGCGTTCACCCAACCGGGTTAGGACTGGTTAGACTCGGCCATCATGCACCCGTTTCGTGGCGGGGTTCGGCGACCCGCGCGAGCCCTGTTCGCCCTGGCATTGTCGGGGGTCGTGGTGGCGGGCTGCAGCGACAGCTACGCGCAGACCCAGGCCGACGGACCCGGCCACGGCGGTATCGCGGGCGGCAAGCCGGCTCCGGCGAAACCCCCGCGCCCGGCGAACGTCCCGCTGGAGACCGCGAAAGCCCGCCAGAGCAACGGAGTGGTCGCGGCCGGAGCCGCCGACGCGGTGTACAACTACGGCCCCACCGCGATGGTCGAAAACGGCAAGACTCGCCTGTGGTGGTGCAGCCAGTACGGCAGCGCGGCCCCGCCCGGCGACGACATCCTCTACGCCGAAGCGCCTTCGGCCGACGGTCCGTTCACGGGACCCGGTGGCGGCGCGCCGATCGCGGTCCTGTCCGGTTCGCCCGGCGCGTTCGACGGCGTGCACACGTGCGATCCGTCCGTGCTGCGTGTCGGCGGTACCTATTACCTGTACTACACGGGCGCGGCGGGCGACCACGCGCTCGGCAACGCCATCGGCCTCGCGACGAGCCCCGACGGCATCCACTGGACCCGCGCGGCTGGCGGGCGCCCGATCCTCGGTCCCTCGCACGACGTGCACCGCGACAACGTCTACGGCGCCGGCCAGCCCTCGGTCGTGTTCCTCGACGGCTGGTACTACCTCATGTTCACCGACACCACCGGCCGCGCCGCCGGCTGGAACGGCGCCGGCCAGTTCGTGATCCGCTCGCACGACCCGGCGTTCCGCAGCGGCGTGGAAGCGTTGGGGGACCAGGGTTTCGCGCCCGTAGCGGGCACCGCCGCGCCGCGCGAGCGCTCGGTGGTCGACGGGTTCAGCGCCGACCTCGAATGGGTCGGCGCGCTCGACGCGTTCGTGATCGCCCACGAGACCGCGGACGGCACCTCGCTCACCTTCTGGGACAAGGACTTCACGCTCCAGCCCTACACGCCGGTGGTGATCCCCGGTGCCTGGAAGGAAGGGCCCGGCCTCATCCGGCGCCCGGACGGCCACGCGCCGACGTCGGTCACCGACCCGTGCGACACCGTCTCGTTCGACGTCGTGCGCGCGACCGCGATCGGTTCCGCGAGCGCGCCGACGGGCCTGAAGCACTTCGGTCTCGACGTGCAGGGAGCCGGCGGCTGCTCGAGCCCCGACCGCGTGACCACGACGTTCGACGGCGTCGCGATGCCGTCACCGGACCGCCGGATGGACCTGTTCCGCCGCGGCGTGCGCATCCGCGTCGACCGCCGCTCGGTTGCCGCCGCCCTCGCGGGCGAGGTCGTGGACCGGCCGCTCGCGCCCGTCGCCGGGCTGCCCGTGAAGACGACGCTGAAGTCGGGCACGAACGTGGTCCACTCGGACGGTCACGGGTACGGCGTGGTGCTCGGAAATGAGCTCTACGGCCTGCCCGACACCACGATCGTGGACCTCAACGGGGCCGAGGTGACGGAGATCGACCCGCGACAGTGGGACGCCTACGCCCCCGGGCTCCCGCTGGGCGGCTGACCGGCGACGGCTTCGGCCGCGGCGCGCAGGCCGGTTCGGCCTCGGGTTCCGGCAGCTCCAGCTGACCCGACTGGCTGCCCGAACCGTCGTCCTCGTCGTCCTCGGGCTCCGGCTCGTCGTCCTCCGGTGCCGGCCGCCGCACGCGCGAGCCGACGAACAGCCCCAGCCCGGCCGGCACCAGCACCAGCAGCGCCGAGAACGCCGCGCCTCCGGTGAGCGCCGCGCCCAGCTCCGAGGTTCCGGTCTGGTCGACGAACACCGCGCGGCCGATCACGTACAGGATGCCGGAGACGACGCCGGCGACCAGCGACGCGATGAACCAGGCGCGGCCGCGGTCCGGCTTGCCGCGCCAGCCGTCGACCGCGCTCCACAGCGCCGCGACGCCCACCAGCACGGCGAGGGTGACGGACGTGATCACCGTCTGGTCGGTCGGGTGGAACACGGACCACTTGGCGAGCAGCGTCATGGCGGCGGCGTGGACGGCGGCCATGACCAGCCCGCGAGTCAACCAGGCACCCAGCATGGACGGAGTGTAGGTGCCACCGGGTGAACGCCGTGTGGTCCGCCCCAATGCGGCTTCGGGCGCGTTGAATGGGGCTTGGGCGGGCAGCGCCTCCGTTGAGGGTGGCGGGGGCATGGATGGAGCATCGAACGCCGCATTGGGGTGCGGGGTCGCGCGGCTGGCGGGGTGGCGGATCCGCGTGGCTAAGCTGGCCGGGTGCCTGAAACCCATGCTCACCGTCGCGGCGCGCTGCGGTCCCTGATCACCGAGTCCGGGGTCGACGCGCTGCTGGTCACCGACCTGCTCAACATCCGCTACCTCACCGGGTTCACCGGGTCGAACGCTGCGCTGCTCGTGCACGCCGGCGGCGAGGCGCAGACCGTGTTCTGCACCGACGGCCGCTACACGACCCAGTCGGCGTCCGAGGTGCCCGATCTCGAACGCGTGATGGGCCGCGCCAGCGACCGCGTGCTCGCCGACTTCGCGGCCCGCGCCCACTCGACCTACGGGCGCACCGGGTTCGAAAGCCAGCACGTGAGCGTGGAAGACCACGAGGCGCTCAAGGTGCGCTTCGACAAGGTGACGCTGATCCGCACGCCCGGGCTAATCGAGCAGCTGCGCGCGGTGAAGGACGAGGTCGAGGTCGCGGCCCTGCGCTCGGCCTGCGCGGCGGCCGACCGCGCGCTCGCCGACCTGCTCGCGGCCGGCGGCCTGAGCGCCGGGCGCACCGAGCTGGAAGTGGCGCGCGACCTGGAGAACCGCATGCTGGAGCACGGTTCGTCGGAGCCGTCGTTCGCCACGATCGTGGCCGCCGGGCCCAACTCGGCGATCCCGCACCACCAGCCCACCGGCGCCGAGCTGCGCGAAGGCGACTTCGTGAAGCTCGACTTCGGCGCGACCGTCGACGGGTACCACTCCGACATGACCCGCACGTTCGTGCTCGGCAAGGCCGCCGACTGGCAGCGCGAGCTCTACGACCTGGTCCACCGCGCCCAGGCGGCCGGTACGGCGGCCGTGTTCCCGGGCGCCGACGTGTCCGAAGTGGACGCCGCGGCGCGCTCCGTGATCGCCGCCGCGGGCCGCGCGGAGGAGTTCGCGCACGGCCTCGGCCACGGCGTCGGGCTCGAGGTGCACGAGGCGCCCAGCCTCGCTACCACGGGCGTCGGTACACTGTCCGCCGGTATGGCGGTCACCGTCGAGCCCGGCGTCTACCTCGCGGGGCGCGGTGGCGTGCGCATCGAGGACACGCTCGTCGTGCGGGACTCCGGGCCCGAACTCCTCACCCTGAGCACCAAGGACCTCGTGGCCGTCTGAGCGGCCGCGGACGAAGAGATCGACACAGGAGACCGAAAGCTCGTGGCCACCACCAACGACCTGAAGAACGGGCTCGTCCTCAACCTCGAGGGCCAGCTCTGGACCGTCACCGCGTTCCAGCACGTCAAGCCGGGCAAGGGCGGTGCGTTCGTGCGCACCACGCTCAAGCACGTGCTGACGGGGAAGGTCGTCGACAAGACCTTCAACGCCGGCACGAAGGTCGAAACGGCCACCGTGGACCGCCGGAACATGACCTACCTGTACAAGGACGGTCAGGACTTCGTGTTCATGGACGGCGACACCTACGACCAGATCACGGTTCCGGCCGAGGTCGTGTCGGACAACGCCAACTACATGCTCGAGAACACCGAGGTCCAGGTCGCGGTGCACGAGAACGAGGCGCTGTACGTCGAGCTCCCGACCTCGGTCGAGATCCTCATCCAGCACACCGACCCGGGCCTGCAGGGCGACCGCTCCACCGGCGGCACCAAGCCGGCGACGCTGGAGACCGGCGCCGAGATCCAGGTCCCGCTGTTCGTCTCGACCGGCGAGAAGATCAAGGTCGACACGCGTGACGGCCGGTACCTCGGCCGCGTCTCCGGCTGATGGCGGACAAACAGAAGCCGCACCCGAACCGCGGCGGTGCGATCAGCAGGCGGCAGGCCCGCCGGCGTGCCGTCGAGATGCTGTACGAAGCGTCGCAACGCGGCACCGACCCGGTCACGCTGCTGGCCGACCGGGTCGGGTCCACCGATGTCGACCCGGTCGCCGACTACACGATCACCGTCGTGGAGGGCGTCACGACCCATCGCGAGCAGGTCGACGAGCTGCTCGCCGAGCACTCGCAGGGCTGGACCCTGGACCGCATGCCGCCGGTCGACCTGGCGGTGCTGCGGGTGGGCGTCTACGAGATGCTCTGGTCCTCCGACGTGCCCGACCCCGTCGCGATCGACGAGGCCGTGGGCCTGGCGAAAGAGCTCTCCACCGACGACTCGCCGCGCTTCGTCAACGGCGTGCTCGGGCGCATCGGGACGATCGCCGACCGCCTGCGGGCCGTGCTCTGAGCCGCTGACGCCCGACGTCGAAAACCGGCGAACACAGCCGGCGAACACAGTCGAAAAATCCGCCGAAGGCCGCGAGCTCCGTGAAGGAGCCGCGGCCTTCGGCGTTGTGCGGGTGCCCCCAGGAAGCCTCACGAGTGGGGTCCGGAAGAGGTCTTCGTCACACCGAGCGGTCTCCGGCCTGCGCCGGGCCGTGCTCGGGCCCGCCCGGGTGTCGCCCGGTGAACCGGGTTCACCGTCACGGCAATCCGGAAGCGCTAGCCCGAACGGGTCACGCGCCGGAACGGCGGACGTGGGTGCGAGGGGACGGCCGGGGCGATGTTGATCACCGTCCGCAGCCGGTCCGGCGGTGTCCGAAGCTCGGTGGGTGTTTCCGGTGCCCCGCCGAAAACACCCACCGCGTCGGGCAACCGCCGCCCATCAGTCTTCTTTGGACGGACGAGCCTCGGGCGGCAGGACGCCCCAGTCGATGAGCTGTTCGGTGAGCTCACCGGGGGTCATGTCGTAGATGATCGCGAGCGAGCGCAGGTCCTCGGTGCGGATGGAGAGCACCTTGCCGTTGTAGTCGCCGCGCTGGCTCTGGATCGTGGCCGCGTACCGCGCGAGCGGGCCGACCTTCTCCGCGGGCAGCTGCTGGAGCCGCTCGAGGTTGATCACGATCTTCGTGGCGGGCTCGGCACCCGAGGGCACACGGCCCTCCGGCAGCAGTTCGACCACCGGTACACCGTAGAAGTCGGCCAGTTCGGCCAGCTTCTGGACGGTGACGGCGCGGTCGCCACGCTCGTACGAGCCGACGACGACGGCCTTCCAGCGGCCGCCCGACTTCTGCTCGACCCCGTGCAGGGAGAGTCCCTGCTGCTGGCGGATCCCGCGGAGCTTGGCCCCGAGCGCCTTGGCGTAATCGCCCATCTGGTGGTTCTCCGTTTCCTCACCCCCACGCCGGTCGGGGTGACCGGTCAGGGGACTCCTCGAGTCGAATACTCAGAGTAATGGTTACGCATAGTTGTCACCAGGTCAAGCAGAAGGTCTTCCTACCTGGTCGCGGACGTGGGCACACCACCCGGAAGGCTGATTGACCACTCCTGCTACTGTCGGTGCGATTTCCCCGCACGAGCTGGGAATCGACGTCCTTTAAGGACCCGTCCAGAGAGGCGGGGAAGGAGGTCCGCCTTGTCGTCACGTCCGCGTGGCGCGGCGGAACCGGTCGGGGAGCGCGAGCTTCTTTCGGCCGGCGATGTCGCGCGCACGATAGCCCGGATGGCCCATCAGGTCATCGAGAAGACCGCAGTCGGTGCGGGTGCTTCCGGTGACCTCGGCTCACCCGGTGATCAAGCCCCGCCGGTGTTGCTGGGCATCCCCACCCGCGGTACTCCGCTGGCCACCCGGCTCGCCGGGAAGATCGGTGAGTTCTCACGCGTCGTCCCCCCGACAGGGGCCCTCGACGTCACCCTGTACCGCGACGACCTGCGCCGCCGTCCACCGCGCGCGCTCGAACAGACGCAGCTGCCGCCCGGCGGCATCGACGACCGGGTGGTGATCCTGGTCGACGACGTGCTGTTCTCCGGCCGCACCATCCGCGCCGCGCTCGACGCCCTGCGCGACCACGGCCGCCCGCGCGCCGTGCAGCTGGCCGTGCTCGTCGACCGCGGCCACCGCGAGCTGCCGATCCGCGCCGACTACGTCGGCAAGAACGTGCCCACCGCGCGGGCCGAGGGCGTGTCCGTGCTGCTGTCCGAAACGGACGGGCGCGACGCGGTCCTGCTCCGCGCGCCGGAAGGAGAATCCCGGTGAAGCACCTGCTCGCCACCGACGGGTTGGACGCCGACACCGCCACGGCCGTCCTCGACACCGCCGACGAGCTGAAGCACACGCTGCTCGGCCGGGAGGTCCGCAAGCTGCCGACGCTGCGCGGCCGCACGGTGATCACCCTGTTCTACGAGAACTCCACCCGCACGCGCGTGTCGTTCGAGATCGCCGGGAAGTGGATGAGCGCCGACGTGATCAACGTCTCGGCGTCGAGCTCCTCGGTGAACAAGGGCGAGTCGCTGCGGGACACCGCGCTCACCCTCGCCGCCGCGGGCGCCGACTGCGTGATCGTCCGGCATCCCGCCTCGGGCGCGGCGCACCGGCTGTCGGGCTGGCTCGCCGAGGCCGGCACCGCGGTGGTCAACGCGGGCGACGGCACCCACGAGCACCCCACGCAGGCGCTGCTCGACGCGGCGACCCTGCGCGAGCGGCTCGGGTCGCTGAAGGACCGCCGGGTGGCGATCGTCGGCGACGTGCTGCACAGCCGCGTCGCCCGGTCGAACATCCACCTGCTGAGCACCCTCGGCGCGGAGGTGGTGCTCGTCGCGCCGCCGACGCTGCTGCCGGTCGGCGTGGAGACGCTGCCGGTCACGGTCTCGCACGACCTCGACGCCGAACTGCCGGCCGTCGACGCCGTGATGATGCTGCGGGTGCAAGCCGAACGCATGCACGGCGGGTTTTTCCCGAGCTCGCGCGAGTACTCGATCTCCTACGGCCTGTCCGAGCGCCGCCAGCGGCTGCTGCCGGACCACGCCGTGGTGCTGCACCCCGGCCCGATGCTGCGCGGGATGGAGATCGCCTCGGCGGTCGCCGACTCCCCGGCCTCGGCCATCACCGAACAGGTCCGCAACGGCGTCCACGTGCGCATGGCGGTCCTCTACCACCTCTTGGCCAGTGAAGGAGCCGCTGCGTGAGCCTCGTGATCAAGGGCGCCCGCCCGTACGGGGAGGGCGAACCGGTGGACGTCCTCGTCGAGGACGGCGTGATCACCGCGATCGGTGCCGTCGAGGTCCCGGAAGACGCCGAGGTGGTCGAGGCCGAGGGCCAGGTGCTGCTGCCCGGGTTCGTCGACCTGCACACCCACCTGCGCGAGCCCGGCCGCGAGGACACCGAGACGATCGAGACCGGCTCGGCCGCCGCGGCGCTGGGCGGCTACACGGCCGTGTTCGCCATGGCCAACACCGACCCGGTGGCCGACAACGCGCTCGTGACCGACCACGTGTGGCGGCGCGGGCAGGAGGCCGGGCTGGTCGACGTGCACCCAATCGGCGCCGTCACTGTGGGCCTCAAGGGCGAGAAGCTCGCCGAGCTCGGCACGATGGCCAAGGGCACCGCCGCGGTGCGCGTGTTCTCCGACGACGGCGTGTGCGTGGCCGACCCGCTGCTGATGCGCCGCGCGCTGGAGTACTCGACCGCGCTCGACGCCGTGATCGCCCAGCACGCCGAGGAACCGCGGCTCACGGTCGGCGCGCAGGCCAACGAGGGCGAGAACTCAGCGCGCCTGGGCTACCCGGGCTGGCCGGCTTCGGCCGAGGAGTCGATCGTCGCGCGCGACTGCCTGCTCGCGCTGCACGCCAAGGCCCGCCTGCACGTCTGCCATGTGTCCACTTCGGGCACCGTCGACGTGCTGCGCTGGGCGAAGGAGCGCGGAACCAAGGTGTCGGCCGAGGTCACGCCGCACCACCTGCTGCTCACCGACGAGCGCCTGGCCACCTACGACCCGGTGAACAAGGTGAACCCGCCGCTGCGCACGGGCGGCGACGTCGAGAAGCTGCGCGCGGCGCTGGCCGAGGGCGTGATCGACTGCGTCGCCACGGACCACGCGCCCCACGCCGTGCAGGACAAGGACACCGAGTGGAGCGCCGCGCGCCCGGGCATGCTGGGCCTGCAGACCGCGCTCTCGGTCGTCGTCCGCGCGATGGTGGAGCCGGGCCTGCTCGACTGGCGCGGCGTCGCCCGCGTGATGAGTGAGCGGCCCGCCGCGATCGGCAACCTGCCCGACCACGGCCGCCCGCTCGAGGTCGGCGAGCCCGCGAACCTGACTCTCGTGGACCCGAGTGCCGAGTGGACGGTGCGCGGCGCGGAGCTCGCCAGCATCTCGGCGAACACCCCGTACGAGGGAATGCGGCTGCCCGCCGTGGTGACGGCCACCGTGCTGCGCGGGCGGATCACCGCGCGCGAAGGGAAGATCTGCTGATGGACCGGTTCTTCCTCACGCTGGGGATCGTCGTCTTCTTCCTCCTGTGCCTGTGGGGCATGTGGGTGGGCTGGCGGCGCAAGTCGCGCTCGCAGAGCGCGCAGGTGCCGCCGTTCCCGGGAATTCCCGGGGATCCCGGTGAGATCCTGCTGGAGTCGACCGGGCTCTACGTCAGCACCACCACCGCGGGCAACTGGCAGGACCGGGTCGTGACGCGGGGCGCGGGGCTGCGCACCGGCGCGGTCTGGCGCCTGCACCCCGGCGGCATCGCGGTGGAACGCGGTGGCGCGCCCGACTTCTGGATCCCGCGCGAGGCGGTCACCGGGATCCGGCGCGACTCGAAGATCGCCGGGAAGGTGATGGGCACCGACGCGCTGCTCGTCATCACCTGGCGAGCCGGAGACGCCGACCTCGACACCGGCTTTCGCGGCGACGAACTCGACGACTATCCACAGTGGATCGACCAGCTTTCCCCCGACAACTCGGATCACGACATCAAGGGAGGTGCCCAGTGAGCACCGCGAACGGCACCCGCGTCCCCGCCGCCCTGGTTCTGGAAGACGGCCGGGTCTTCCGCGGCGCGGCCTACGGCGCGCGCGGGCGGACGCTCGGCGAGGCGGTGTTCTGCACCGGCATGACCGGCTACCAGGAGACGCTGACCGACCCGTCCTACCACCGGCAGATCGTGGTGCAGACCGCACCGCAGATCGGCAACACCGGCTGGAACGACGAGGACGACGAGTCGGCCCGCATCTGGGTCTCGGGCTACGTGGTGCGCGACCCGGCCCGTACGCCGTCCAACTGGCGCAGCAAGCGCGGCCTCGACGAGGAGCTGGCCCGCCAGGGCATCGTCGGCATCGCCGAGGTCGACACCCGCACGCTCACCCGCCACCTGCGCGAGCAGGGCGCGATGCGCGCCGGGGTGTTCTCCGGCGACGCGCTGGGCAGCGACGAGCAGATGGTGGCCGAGGTCCTGGCGAGTCCGCAGATGAAGGGCGCCGACCTCGCGGGCGAGGTCTCCACGGACAAGCCCTACGTCGTCGAGGCGCAAGGCGAACGGCGCTTCCGCGTCGCCGCGCTCGACCTGGGCATCAAGTCCAACACCCCGCGCCTGATGGCGCAGCGCGGCATCGAGGTCCACGTGCTGCCCGCCGCGACCACGGTCGAGGAGCTGCTCGCGGTCGAGGCCGACGGCGTTTTCCTCTCCAACGGCCCGGGTGACCCCGCGACCACCACGCACGCCACCGCGTTGACGAAGGCCGTGCTGGAGCGCGAGATCCCGCTGTTCGGCATCTGCTTCGGCAACCAGATCCTCGGCCGCGCGCTGGGGCTGGGCACCTACAAGATGCGCTACGGCCACCGCGGCATCAACATCCCGGTGATCGACGTGGCCACCGGCCGCGTCGCGATCACGGCGCAGAACCACGGCTTCGCGCTCGAAGGCGAGCCGGGCCAGCGGTTCGAATCGCCCTACGGCGCCGCGCAGATCAGCCACTACTGCCCCAACGACGACACCGTCGAGGGCGTGCGCGCCTTCGACGTGCCGGCGTTCTCGGTGCAGTACCACCCCGAAGCCGCGGCCGGTCCGCACGACGCGGCGCCCCTGTTCGACGAGTTCGTTGAGTTGATGGAGAAGAAGGCCTGATGC
Organism: Amycolatopsis sp. 2-15; assembly: GCF_030285625.1. NCBI lineage: Bacteria > Bacillati > Actinomycetota > Actinomycetes > Pseudonocardiales > Pseudonocardiaceae > Amycolatopsis > Amycolatopsis carbonis. The sequence goes on along the minus strand of NZ_CP127294.1, from coordinate 8,762,151 downwards.
CGAAGAGGACGGACATCCAGCACGTGCTGGTGATCGGCTCCGGGCCGATCGTGATCGGGCAGGCCGCCGAGTTCGACTACTCGGGTACGCAGGCCTGCCGGGTGCTGCGGGCCGAGGGTCTGCGCGTGAGCCTGGTGAACTCGAACCCGGCCACCATCATGACCGACCCCGAGTTCGCCGACGCCACCTACATCGAGCCGGTCACGCCGGACTTCGTGGAGAAGGTCATCGCGGTGGAGCGGCCGGACGCGATCCTCGCGACCCTCGGCGGGCAGACGGCGCTCAACTGCGCGGTCGCGCTGCACGAGCGCGGCGTGCTCGAGAAGTACGGCGTGGAGCTGATCGGCGCCGACATCGACGCCATCCAGCGCGGTGAGGACCGGCAGAAGTTCAAGGACATCGTGCGCACGATCGGCGCCGAGGTCCCGCGCAGCCGCGTCTGCAACACGATGGAAGACGTGCGCGCGACCGTCGCCGAGCTCGGCCTGCCGGTCGTGATCCGGCCGTCGTTCACCATGGGCGGTCTGGGTTCCGGCCTGGCCTACACGCCCGAGGAACTGGAGCGCCTGGCGTCCACCGGCCTGAGCGAGTCGCCGGTCACCGAGGTGCTCATCGAGGAGAGCGTGCTCGGCTGGAAGGAGTACGAGCTCGAGCTGATGCGCGACAAGAGCGACAACGTCGTGGTCGTCTGCTCGATCGAGAACGTCGACGCGATGGGTGTGCACACGGGTGACTCCGTCACCGTCGCGCCCACGATGACGCTCACCGACCGCGAGTACCAGGTGATGCGCGACGTCGGCATCGCCGTGCTGCGCGAGGTCGGCGTGGACACCGGCGGCTGCAACATCCAGTTCGCGATCAACCCGGACGACGGGCGCATGGTCGTGATCGAGATGAACCCGCGCGTGTCGCGGTCCTCGGCGCTCGCGTCGAAGGCCACCGGTTTCCCGATCGCCAAGATCGCCGCGAAGCTCGCCATCGGCTACACGCTCGACGAAATCCAGAACGACATCACCGGCGAGACCCCGGCTGCCTTCGAGCCGACGCTGGACTACGTCGTGGTGAAGATCCCGCGCTTCGCGTTCGAGAAGTTCCCCGGCGCGGACCCGACGCTGACGACGACCATGAAGAGCGTCGGCGAAGCGATGTCCTTCGGCCGCAGCTTCCCTGAGGCGCTCGGCAAGGCCATGCGGTCGATCGAGACGAAGGCGACCGGGTTCTGGACCCTGCCGGACCCCGAGGGCGCGACGATGGAGTCCACTTTGGACGCCCTGCGCGTGCCGCACGAGGGCCGGCTGTACGAGGTGGAGCGGGCGCTGCGCCTGGGCGCCACCGTCGAGCAGGTGCACGAGGCCAGCGGCATCGACCCGTGGTTCGTGGACCAGATCGCGCTGATCGGCGAGGTCGGCTCCGAGGTGCGCGACGCGCCGGTGCTCGACGGCGAGCTGCTGCGCCGCGCCAAGCGCACGGGCCTGTCCGACCGCCAGATCGCCGCGCTGCGCCCGGAACTCGCGGGTGAGGACGGCGTGCGCACGCTGCGCCACCGTCTCGGCGTGCGGCCGGTGTTCAAGACCGTGGACACGTGCGCGGCCGAGTTCAAGGCGGACACGCCCTACCACTACTCGGCCTACGAGACCGATCCCGCGGCGCAGTCGGAGGTCGTGGCGCAGGGTGACAAGCCGAAGGTGCTCATCCTCGGCTCCGGTCCGAACCGGATCGGGCAGGGCATCGAGTTCGACTACTCCTGCGTGCACGCCGCGATCGCGTTGCGCGAGGCCGGGTTCGAGGCCGTGATGGTCAACTGCAACCCCGAGACCGTCTCCACCGACTACGACACCTCCGACCGCCTGTACTTCGAGCCGCTGTCCTTCGAGGACGTGCTCGAGGTCGTGCACGCGGAGCAGCAGTCGGGCACCGTCGCGGGCGTGATCGTCCAGCTCGGCGGCCAGACCCCGCTGGGCCTGGCCAAGCGCCTGGCCGACGCCGGTGTCCCTGTGGTCGGCACGCCGCCGGAGGCCATCAACCTGGCCGAAGACCGCGGCGCGTTCGGCGAGGTGCTCGGCGACGCCGGGCTGCCCGCGCCGAAGTACGGCACGGCGACGTCGTTCGAGGGCGCCAAGCGGATCGCCGACGAGATCGGCTATCCGGTGCTGGTGCGCCCGTCCTACGTGCTCGGCGGGCGCGGCATGGAGATCGTCTACGACGAGGAGTCGCTCGCCGGCTACATCCGCCGCGCCACCGAGGTCACGCCCGAGCACCCGGTGCTCGTCGACCGCTTCCTCGACGACGCGATCGAGATCGACGTCGACGCGCTGTTCGACGGCGAGGAGCTCTACCTCGGCGGCGTGATGGAGCACATCGAGGAGGCCGGTATCCACTCCGGCGACTCCTCGTGCGCGCTGCCGCCGATCACGCTCGGCGCGACCGACCTCGAGGAGGTGCGCCGTTCCACGGAGGCGATCGCCCGCGGTGTCGGCGTGCGCGGCCTGCTGAATGTGCAGTACGCGCTCAAGGACGACGTGCTCTACGTGCTGGAGGCCAACCCGCGCGCCTCGCGCACGGTGCCGTTTGTCTCGAAGGCCACCGCGGTGCCGCTCGCGAAGGCGGCGGCCTTGGTCATGACCGGCTCGACGATCAAGGACCTGCGCGCCTCGGGCGTGCTGCCCGCCAAGGGCGACGGCGGCCGGATGCCGGCCGACTCGCCGGTGGCAGTCAAGGAGGCCGTGCTGCCGTTCCACCGCTTCCGCACGCCGGAAGGCCACGGCGTGGATTCCTTGCTGGGCCCGGAGATGAAGTCCACGGGCGAGGTGATGGGCGTGGACGTGTCCTTCGGGAAGGCGTTCGCGAAGTCGCAGAGCGGCGCGTACGGCTCGCTGCCGACGTCCGGGCGCGTGTTCGTGTCGGTGGCCAACCGCGACAAGCGCTCGATGGTCTTCCCCGTGAAGCGCTTGGCGGACCTCGGGTTCGAGATCCTCGCGACGTCCGGCACCGCGGAAGTGTTGCGGCGCAACGGAGTCGACTGCACCGTGGTGCGCAAGCACTACGAGGGATCCACCGAAGCCGAGCCCAACATCGTGGACGTGATCCTGGCCGGCGGGGTGGAGATGGTCATCAACACGCCGTACGGCAACAGCGGCCCGCGCATCGACGGTTACGAGATCCGCACCGCGGCGGTGTCGCGCGACATCCCGTGCATCACCACCGTGCAGGGCGCCGCGGCGGCCGTGCACGGCATCGAGGCGCTCATCCGGGGTGACATCGGGGTGCGGAGCCTTCAGAGCCTCCAGGCGGCGCTGAAGGCCACGTCGTGAGCGGGCCCGAGCGGTTCGGCGCGCGCCTGGCGAGAGCGGTGGCGGCCCGCGGGCCGCTGTGCGCCGGGATCGACCCGCATCCGGGCCTGATCGAGTCCTGGGGCCTGCCCCTGGACGTGAGTGGTCTGGAACGGTTCGCGCTGGGCGCCACGGAGGTCCTGGCAGCCGTCACGGCGATCGTGAAGCCACAGTCCGCGTTCTTCGAGGCGTTCGGCCCGCCCGGCGTGGCGGTGCTCGAACGCGTCGTGGACGCGGCCCACGACGCCGGTGCGCTCGTGCTGCTGGACGTGAAGCGCGGCGACATCGGCTCCACGATGGCGGCCTACACGGCCGCCTACGTGGCCGACAAAGCCGCGTTCAAGGCCGACGCGGCCACAGTTTCGCCGTACCTCGGGTTCGGCGCGCTCGATCCCGCCGTGGCGGCCGCCACGGCGGCGGGCAACGGCTTGTTCGTGCTCGCGCGGACGTCGAACCCGGAGGCCCACGCGCTGCAGAGCGCGCGGCTGGCGGACGGGCGCACGGTGGCCCAGAGCATCGTCGACGCGGCCGCGGACCACAACGCCGGTGCCGAGCCCCTCGGCGACGTCGGCGTGGTCGTGGGAGCCACGATCAGCCCCGGTGAGCTGGACCTTTCCCGGCTCAACGGACCGGTGCTGGCACCCGGTTTCGGCGCCCAGGGGGCAACTGTGGCGGACTTAAGGGCAGTCTTCGGGCCTGATCTGCCGGGGGTGCTGCCGGCGTCTTCGCGCGACCTGCTGCGCCACGGTCCGGACCCCGAGGCCATGCGCCGCGAGGTCGTCCGGGTCGCCGCGCTGCTGGGCCACACAGCCGAAAAAGACCAATAGCAGGCCCCGGAATCGGCTTCCACCAGCCACCCCCGCATTGTGGCGCCTGCTCAAGGGTGGGTACCGTCGCGTCACCCACCCAGATTTGAGAACTACCGGAGGAAAACGTGGCACTTCCCCAGCTGACAGAGGAACAGCGTGCTGCGGCGCTGGAGAAGGCCGCCGCCGCCCGCCGCATCCGTGCTGAGCTGAAGGAGCGGCTGAAGCGGGGCGGTACCACTCTGGTCGACGTGCTGAAGCAGGCCGAGGAGAACGAAGTCCTCGGCAAGATGAAGGTTTCGGCCCTGCTCGAGGCTCTCCCCGGCGTCGGCAAGGTTCGTGCCCAGCAGACCATGGAACGACTGGAGATCGCGCCCAGCCGCAGGCTCCGCGGGCTCGGCGACCGGCAGCGCAAGGCGCTGCTGGCCGAGTTCAGCGGAGAGTGAGCGGCGTCGGTCAGGACTACCCGGTGATCCGGGACACCGACCGCGACGGTGAGCCGGTGGCGGGGGACACCTCCCGCCACCGGCTCACCGTCGTCTCGGGGCCTTCCGGTGTCGGGAAGTCGAGCGTGGTGGGGGAGCTGCGCAAGCTCGAACCGGACATCTACTTCAGCGTCTCGGTCACGACGCGGAAGCCGAGGCCCGGCGAGGTCGACGGAAGCCACTACCACTTCGTGGAGCGGGCCGAGTTCGACCGGATGGTCGCCGACGGGCGGCTGCTGGAGTGGGCGGAGTTCGCGGGCAACTGCTACGGCACGCCGCGCGAGCCCGTGGAGCGGGCCCTGGCGGCCGGCCGGCCCGCCGTGCTGGAGATCGAGCTGCAGGGCGCGCGGCAGGTCCGGGCGGCCATGCCGGAGGCCCGGCTGGTGATGCTGATGCCGCCCTCGTGGGACGAGCTGGTCGGTAGGCTCACCGGGCGCGGCACCGAATCGGAGGCCGCCGTGCAGGCCCGGCTCGCCGAGGCGGAACGCGAACTGGCGGCCGCGGGCGAGTTCGACGTCCGGCTCGTGAACGCCGACGTGGGGACCGCCGCGGCGAGGTTGCTAGACTTGATTACCGGTGGCGATTCCTCTGCCGCCGATATCCTGGACGATACGGAGTAGCACGAGTGGCTGTTCAACAGGCGATGCTGGAAGAGCTCGAGGGCATCACCAACCCGCCGATCGACGACCTGCTCGAAAAGGTCTCCTCGAAGTACGCGCTGGTGATCTACTCGGCCAAGCGCGCGCGTCAGATCAACGACTACTACGCCCAGTTGGGCGAGGGTCTGCTGGAGTACGTCGGCCCCCTCGTGGAGCCGGGCCCCCGCGAGAAGCCGCTGTCGATCGCGCTGCGCGAGATCCACGGTGGTCTGCTCGAACACACCGAGGGTGAGTGACACCAAGCCCAGGATCGTCCTGGGCGTGGGCGGCGGCATCGCCGCCTACAAGGCCTGTGAGGTCCTGCGGGGCCTCACCGAGTCCGGGCACGACGTCCGCGTGGTGCCCACCGAAGCCGCGCTGAACTTCGTCGGCGCGGCCACCTTCGAGGCCCTCTCGGGACACCCGGTGCACACCGGGGTGTTCACGGAGGTGCCCGAGGTGCAGCACGTGCGCGTCGGCAAGGAAGCCGACCTCGTGCTGATCGTCCCGGCGACCGCCAACCTGCTGGCCAAGGCCGCGCACGGCATCGCCGACGACCTCCTCACCACGACCCTGCTCACCGCCCGGTGCCCGGTCGCCTTCTTCCCGGCGATGCACACGGAGATGTGGGAGCACCGGGCCACGCAGGACAACGTGGCGCTGCTGCGGTCGCGCGGTTTGGTCGTGACCGAGCCCGCCGCCGGTCGCCTCACAGGTGTCGACACCGGCAAGGGCCGGCTGGCCGACCCGGCCGAGATCGTGGACCTGGCCCGCCTGCTGCTCGACGAGCCCCGCGCGTTGCCGCGCGACCTCGAGGGCCTGCGCGTGGTCGTCTCCGCGGGCGGCACGCGGGAACCGCTGGACCCCGTCCGTTACCTGGGCAACCGTTCGTCGGGCAAGCAGGGTTTCGCGCTCGCGCGCGTGGCCGCCCAGCGCGGTGCCGACGTGACGTTGATCGCGGCCCACACCGTCGAGCTGCCCCAGCCCGCCGGCGCGCACGTGGAGCGCGTGTCGAGCGCGGAGGAGCTGCGCAAGGCCGTGCACGCGGCCGCCGCGGACGCCGACGTGGTCGTGATGGCCGCCGCCGTCGCCGACTTCCGGCCGGCCACCAGGGCCGATTACAAGATCAAGAAATCTGACGACTCGCCCGACCCGGTGATCACCCTCGACCGCAACGCCGACATCCTCGCCGAGCTGGTCCAGGGCCGGCGCGAGGGCCAGACGGTGGTTGGGTTCGCCGCAGAGACGGGCGACGAGCACGGCAGCGTGCTCGACCACGCGCGCACGAAGCTGCGGCGCAAGGGCGCCGACCTGCTGGTGGTCAACGCGGTGGGCGACGGCAAGGCGTTCGGCACGGAGGACAACTCCGGCTGGCTGCTGGCCGCCGACGGCACCGAGCAGGAGATCTCGCTCGGCGCGAAGGCGCGGCTCGCGGCCACAGTGTGGGACGCTGTAACAAGCTTGCGCGAACGTCGACTCCAGCACTAGGCCTTCTGGGTAATGTAGGGCCGTGTAAGGGGTACCTAAGTTCGCGGGTACCGAGCCGAAACCGAGGGAAGTGACGAGGTCGTGACTGCGTCCACCAAAAGGCTGTTCACGTCGGAATCGGTGACCGAGGGCCATCCCGACAAGATCTGTGACGCCATCAGCGACTCGATCCTCGACGGCCTGCTCACCAAGGACCCGCGCAGCCGGGTCGCCGTGGAGACGCTCATCACCACGGGGCAGGTGCACGTGGCCGGTGAGGTGACCACCGAGGCCTACGCCGACATCCCGACCATCGTGCGCGACGTGATCCTGCGGATCGGCTATGACTCGTCGGCCAAGGGCTTCGACGGCAATTCGTGCGGCGTCAACGTCGCGATCGGCTCCCAGTCGCCGGACATCGCGCAGGGCGTCGACACCGCGTACGAGTCGCGCGTCGAATCCGACGAAGACGAGATCAACCGCCAGGGCGCCGGCGACCAAGGCCTGATGTTCGGCTACGCCTGCTCGGACACGCCCGAGCTGATGCCGCTGCCGATCGCGCTGGCCCACCGCCTGTCGCGCCGGCTGACCGCGGTCCGCAAGGACGGCGTGCTGCCGTACCTGCGCCCGGACGGCAAGACCCAGGTCACCATCGAGTACGCGGGTGAGCAGCCCGTGCGCCTCGACACGGTGGTCGTGTCCACGCAGCACGCCGACGGCATCGACCTGGAGCAGATGCTCGGCGTCGACGTGAAGAAGCACGTGGTGGAGCCGGAACTGGCCGAGCTGGGCCTGGACACGTCGAGCACCCGCCTGCTGGTGAACCCCACCGGCCGCTTCGTGATCGGCGGCCCGATGGGCGACGCCGGGCTGACCGGCCGCAAGATCATCGTCGACACCTACGGCGGCATGGCCCGCCACGGCGGCGGCGCCTTCTCGGGCAAGGACCCATCCAAGGTCGACCGCTCCGCGGCGTACGCGATGCGCTGGGTGGCGAAGAACGTGGTCGCCGCCGGGCTGGCCGGGCGCGTCGAGGTCCAGGTGGCCTACGCGATCGGCAAGGCCGCGCCGGTGGGCCTGTTCGTGGAGACGTTCGGCACCGAAACGGTGGATCCGACGAAGATCCAGGATGCAATCAGCGAGGTCTTCGACCTCCGTCCGGCCGCGATCATCCGCGACCTCGACCTGCTGCGCCCGATCTACGCGCCGACCGCCGCGTACGGCCACTTCGGCCGCACGGATCTCGACCTGCCGTGGGAGAGCACCGCGCGGGCCGACGCACTGCGTTCGCTCGCGGGCGCCTGAGTTTCCGGCTGTCCTGTTGTTCGTGAAGGGCACGCCGAGGGAATCCGCTTCCCTCGGCGTGCCCTTCACGGCTTTCCGGCGGCAGCCCGCTCGACCCAGCTGAGTGCCGCACCCCAGTGTGGCGTTGGTTGCTCCATCCATGCCCCCGCCGCCGCCCTCAACGGAGGCGCTCCGCGCCCAACGCACCGAACGCCGCATTGGGTGCGTTGGGCGCACCGGACGCCGCATTGGGTGCGTTGGGCGCACCGGATGCCGCATTGGGTGCGTTGGGCGCACCGAACGCCGCATCGGGTGCGTTGGGCGCACCGAACGCCACATTGGGGCGTTCTGGCGGTGGGACCGTCGGCGGGGTCTGGTAGAGATCTCGGGGTGAGCAGTTCCGAACCCGCCCCGCTGTGGGACCTTCCGGAGCCTTCGCGCTCCGCCTCGGAGCCGAAGGCCTCCGCGCCGCGCGCCCGGAAGCCGGCCGCCGGTGCCGGGAAGGCTGCGGCGGCCCGGAAAGCCGGGCCGCGCAAGGGGGCGCAGCAGCCGGCGCCCGAGCTGCCCGTGGCGAAGATCGTGGTGGACATCCCGCTGGCGCACCTGGACCGGACGTTCGACTACCAGGTGCCGGACAAGCTGCACGAAGCCGCGGTGCCGGGCTGCCGCGTGCGCGTGCGGTTCGCGGGACAGCTCGTGGACGGTTACCTCCTGGAGCGCACGGACACCACGGAGTACGAGCGGAAGCTGGCGTACCTGGAGCGCGTCACGTCGAGCGAGCCCGTGTTGCCGCCTTCGCTGCACGCCGTGTGCCGGTCGGTGGCCGATCGCTACGGCGGCACCCTGTCCGACGTGCTGCGCCTGGCTCTACCGCCGCGGCACGCCAAAGCCGAGGCCGAGCCTGCTTCGGAGCCGGCGCCTCCGCCGGAAGTGCCGGACGTGTCGGCATGGTCGAAGTACCAACGGGGTCCGGCGTTCCTGGACGCCGTGGCCGACGGTAAACCGGCCAACGCGGTGTGGCAGGCGCTGCCGGGCGAGGACTGGCCGCGCCGGCTCGCGGAGGCCGCGGCGGTGGCGGCGTCGTGCGGCCGGGGCGCGGTGCTCGTGGTGCCGGACCATCGTGACCTCACGCGGGTGCACGACGCGTGCGTAGCGCTGATGGGCGAATCCTCGGTGGTCGCGTTGATCGCCGGGCTCGGGCCGGCGGAGCGGTACCGGCGCTGGCTTGCCGTGCTGCGCGGCGGCGTCCAGGTCGTGGTGGGCACCCGCGCGGCGATGTTCGCACCGGTGGCCGACCCGGGCTTGTTCGTGGTGTGGGACGACGGCGACGACCTGCATCTTGACCCGCACGCGCCCTACCCGCACGTGCGCGACGTGCTCATGGACCGCGCGCACGCCACGAAGTCGTCGCTGCTCGTGGGCGGTTTCGCGCGGACGGCGGAGGCGCAGCTGCTCGTGGAGTCGGGCTGGGCGCAGGCCGTGCTGGCCGACCGCACCGAGCTGCGCGCGGCGGCCCCGCGCGTGACGCCGGTGGGGGAGGACTTCGACGTGGCCCGCGACGAGGCCGCCCGCGTCGCCCGCCTGCCCGCGGTGGCGTTCGAGGTGGCGCGCCAGTCGTTCGCCGCCGGCCTCCCGGCTCTGGTCCAGGTGCCCCGGCGCGGCTACGTCCCGGGCTTGGCCTGCGGCAACTGCCGCACGCCCGCGCACTGCCGCCGTTGCGCCGGCCCGCTGGCGCTGCCCGGCGGCTCGGTGGACGGCGCGCCGAAGCCGCCCGCGTGCCGCTGGTGCGGCGTGCCGGAGACCGCGTTCCGTTGCCAGGCTTGCGGTTCGGTGCGGCTGCGCGCGGTGATCGTGGGCGCGAAGCGGACGGCGGAGGAGCTGGGCCGGGCCTTTCCCGGCATTCCCGTGCGCACTTCAGGCGCCGCGGAGGTCCTGGCCACCGTGCCGGGCCACCCCGCGCTGGTGGTCTGCACGCCCGGCGCCGAACCGGTCGCCGAAGGCGGCTACGGCGCCGCCCTGCTCCTCGACGGCTGGGCCCTGCTCGGCCGCCAGGACCTGCGCGCCGCCGAGGAAACCCTGCGCCGCTGGATGGCCGCCGGCGCCTTGGTCCGCCCCGGCGCTTCGGGCGGCCGCATCGTGGTCGGTGCCGAGGCCGGTCTGTCCGTGGTCCAGGCCCTCGTCCGCTGGGACCCGGCCTGGCACGCCTCCCTGGAGCTCAGCCAGCGTCGCGAACTGGGCTTCCCGCCCGCCATGCGCATGGCCAGCGTCGAAGGCACGCCCGACGCCGTCGCCTCCGTCCTCGACGACCTGCCCCTGCCCGACACCGGCGAAGTCCTCGGCCCCGTCCCCCTCGGCGACTTCGACCCCGACGGCAACACCTCCCGCGAACGCGCCCTGGTCCGCGTGGCCCGCCCGGAGGGCAAAACGCTCGCCGCCCTGCTCCACGACGCAGCGGCCCGGCGTGATGCGCGTAAGGCGGCGGAGCCGGTGCGGATTCAGCTGGACCCGTTGGAGCTGATCTAGCGCGGTTTGGGTTGGTGGGTGGACGGCTTTGTCCTGCACCGCGGCTGCGCGGTCCGGCGTAGCTCGCTGAGGGGCAACGCGATCTGAGGTGTTCCACGACGCGGCGCAGGACGCGCGTAAGGCGGCCCGAGCCGCCAGCGGCTCCAACTGGATCCGATCTAGCGCGGCTTGGGTTGGTGGGCGGGCGGCGTTGCCCTGTCTGGCGGCCGCGCGGTCTGGCGGTGGTGGTTGTGCAGGGGCAGCTCGGTCTGCCGTGTTCCACGGCGCGGCGGCCCGCTGGGATGCGCGTAAGGCGGCCGAGCCGGTCCGCGTTCAGCCGGATCCGCCGCAGCCGATCCAGCACCGCTCGAACCGGCCAGGGTGGTGCAGTCCTTTCCTTAGCCCGGAGCGGAAGCCGCCGGACGACGGCCGAAACGCCGAGCTCGCCGATGTTGTCCGGACCAATACAGCCTTCGACCCGTTTCGTTTCGGTCTTGATCGGGCATGTGGAAAGCGGTCGGGGGAGGGCCCGGCGGGATGAAGCACGCCCGCGGCACTGCTCCGTGCGCGCGCCGGGACTGCTCCTTTCGCTGGCTGCGCGCTTCCGCCGGGTCCCCCTACGCTGGAGGCGCGATGTTCAGGACCGATCCGCGCGACGCCGACGGCTGCCCGTCCGGCGAAGGGGAACCCGCGGCCGAGGCGACGATCCGGGCCGCCGAACCGACCGACGTCAAGGCGCTGAGCATCGTGCTCGGCGCGGAAGAGTACTTCGCCGACCGGCTGGCGCGGCAGGCCGAGGGGCTGGGTGTCCTGTTCACCGCGTGGTGGGCGGATCGGCCGGTCGGGGACCTGTACCTGTGGCTGGAGGACGCCGAGGAGCCGCCGATCCGCAGCCGGCTGCCGGGCGTCCCATTGCTGACGCACCTGGAAGTGCTGCCGGCGGCGCGCAACCGCGGGGTCGGCCGGGCGCTTGTTCGCGTGGCCGAGGGCCGGCTGGCGAGTCTCGGGCACCGGCGCGCCGCGCTGGCCGTGCGCACGGACAACGCGGACGCGGCCCGGCTGTACCGCCGCCTGGATTACCGGGACTGGGGGCACGGCACGGTCGTCTGCTACGCCGAGCACTTCCTCCCGGATGGCCGAACCGTGTCCGAAGCCGAGCTGTGCCACGTGCTGGTGAAGACCCTCTGAATCAGCTCCGCAGCACCAGGTCGGCGATCCCGAGGACCTGGAACGCCGTGTCCACGTCGCCGTTCACGTGCCCCTCGTGCAGGTTGGCCACGTGCTCGCACCACGTTTCCCGGTCGTCCTGCCACGCTCGCAGGTAGTCCGCGCACAGCTTCGGCGTGATCATTTCCTCGTTGCGGCGCAAAGCCGTACGCAGCGCTTCGGTCATGTTGTCGCGTCTGTCGAAATCCAGCCCGGCCGCTTCGGAAACCTGGAGCAGCGCCGTGCGGATGAAGTTCCGGCGGACCTCGAGGAACCTCGTCCAGTAGCTCTCCGTCGCGGCCGACAGACCGAGGCCCTGGTCGAGCAGACCGTAGACGCCCTCGGCGAGCGTGTCGCCCAGCTCCTCGGACTCGGCGCGGACCTGGTTGTACGGGTCGTACTCCGCCTGGTGCGCGCTCCCGGTGAGCGCGGTCGACCGCAGCCCGCTGTCGCCCAGCAGGAAGAACCAGTCCTCGTTGTAGAGGTCCGGGAAGAACGAGTCGAAACACCGCTCGCCCACGACCAGCGCACCGCCGCCGACGAACGTGTCCTGCCGGCCGCCCGACTCGCGGTAGGCGTGGCACACCACGGAGTTGTCCGGCATCCCGGTGTTCGTCAGGCCCACGGCCGCGTGATCGCCGAGCAAGCCCGCGGCCTCGCGCAGGTCGGCGGGCCGGGGCAGGGTGATGTCGTCGTCGAGGAACAGCACCCGCTGCCAGCCCGCGAGGCCGGCGACGAGCAGGCCCAGGTTGCGCTTGAGGCTGGTGTCGGCGCCGCGGAGCAGCTTGTGCTCCCGCAACAGCCGAGACGCGGCGAAACGGGGCAGGACGCCCGGCGGGAGACCGTCGGTGTCGATCGCGAAGGCCCGCACCCGGGCTTTCTTCGCCGCCAGCACGACCCGGTCGGCGCTCGCCTTTTGGCTGCACAGCAGCAGCACCGGCGCGTCGAGCTCTCGTGCGATGGTCCAGGTGTGGTCCAGCGCGTGCTCGTCGCGGCCGTTGGGCACGACGATCGCGTCCAGCTCGGCCTGGGGAGTCCGCCCGGCACCGACCTCGGCCAGCAGGCGCCGGTGGGTGGTGTGCTGCGCCGGCGCTCCGACGGCAGTGGTCATCTCAGCTCGTTTCTGGCCATTCGTGCAGCCGGTGCTCCGCCAGCGTCCAGTCGGGGGTGAGCCCCTGGTTGTTGAAGATGGGCACGCGGCTGATGATGCTGAAGGAGTCCGCGTGGGCGAATCGGGCGTCCAGGTGGGCCTGGTTGCGATCGCGGAAACGCGGGTCGGTCAGCGCTCGCACGGCTCCGAGGGTTCCCCGGCCGTACATCCCGTTGCACACGGTGACGGTGCGTTTGCGGTTGAGCGGGTTGACTCCGTGGTAGAAGAGCGCGACGTCCGCGACGAGGTTGCCATCGAATGACGTCTGAGCGTTGAAGCGTTCGGTCGTGCCGTCCGTGCGGGTCACTTCGAAACTGCCCGGCACGTCCTCGCCCGGGCCGCCTCGGCCGATCTGCCGCACCGGTGCGTCGATCAGGTTGAGCAGCTCACGGGTCTGCGGGTTGAAGTCGACGCCGCCGAGCAGCACGAGGTGCGCCGTGTAGTCCTTCGGGCGCAAGGGGACGCGGGGGTTCGCGGTGCGGAAGGAGACGTTGCTGGTGGGGTTGCAGGCCCGGATGTGGCCGTACAGCTCGATCAGCGCGTCCGGGTCGGCGTAACTGAAGAGCCGCGAGTAGTCGGGGCTGGCGGGATCGGCGTAGCCGATCCGCATCTCTTCGGGCAGCTGCGCGTCGACGATCACGACGTCTTCGTTCGGCGGGAACCGCCAGACGTTGCCGGGCGCGAACTCGGCCGAACCCGTTGCCTCGTGGGAGCCGCCGCGCCGCTCGGTCAGCTCGGCGAGCAGGTCCTCGCGCCGGCGCTGCTCCTCGTCGGTGAGCTGCTCGGCCGCCAGCAGGCGGAAGGACGGCCCCTCGATCGAGCGGCGGGTGGCGAAGAACGTGGCGTACGCGTCGAGCCGCAGCATGGGGGGTGACACCGGGTTGCTGGTGTTCTCCCACGACGAGAGCAGCGTGTTGCTCACCCCGAACACGTCGGCGAGCTGGCGTTGGGTGATCTGCACCCCGGGCCAGGTCTCCTTCCGCAGCGCGCGGAGGCGTCCGGCGAGGGCGGGGCTCGGCTGGGACACGACTTCAGACCTTTCAGTGAAGTCCACTGGAACGCGAGTGACGGAGATTGTACACGGAGAGTGCTGGGTCGGCCTGAGAGACTCGACGGAACGGGTCCGGGCGGGGGATTGAGGGGTTGTTCAGTTCGTGGATCGGCAAAAGTCTTAGGGAGAACTTAAGTCTAAGGCTCTGTTCAGGTTCAGTCGCAGCCTTTATAGTTCGATCTATGGAAGTCTACTGAATTTCAGGAACCACCTGAACAGGGGGTCGGCCATGGACACCACCGTTCTGCACGTGCCACTGCATCGAGCGATCGTGGTGGTCGACATCGAAGGGTCGACCACCCGCACCAACCCCGCTCGCGCCCGGCTGCGCGCGATTCTGTTCGACCTGCTCGACGAGGCGTTCCGCGCCGGCGGCATCGCGGAGGGGTTCCGGGACCCCTTCGTGGACCGCGGTGATGGCGCGTTGTGCCTGGTCCGGCCGGTCGACGAGGCGCCGAAGACGGTCCTGCTCGCCGAGGTGGTACCCGCACTGGCGGAGCTGCTCGCGCGGCACAACGCCGAGAGACCCGGCGAGGCCTTCCGGCTGCGGGTGGCGATCCACGCCGGCGAGGTGCACTACGACCTGCACGGCCCCTACGGCGAGGACGTCGACCTCGCCTGCCGGCTGCTCGACGCCGCCGAGCTTCGGCGCCGGCTGCGCACCACCGACGGGCCGCTCGCGCTGGCGGTCTCCGAGGCCATCCACTGGTCGGTGGTCCGCCACGACTACGACGGCATCGACCGCGCCGCGTTCACCGACGCGTTCCACGTGCGGGTGGGCGGCAGGCGGATGCGGGGCTGGCTCCGCACCGCCGACTGGGCCGGGGCCGGCAGCCCCAGGACGGGGCTCACCGCCTGACGAGCCGGAGGTGACCCGTGGAGACGACCGGATTCTGGCCGGCGCTGGGCGAGGCCGACCGCGGCAAGGTGGCGGAGCTGGCGGTCCGCCGCAGCTACCGCCGGGGCGACGTGGTGTGCCGCGAAGGCGACCGCGCCGCGGTGGTGGTGCTCCTGCTCTCCGGCCACGTCCGGATCACCAACGCGACTTCCGACGGCCGCGAGATCGTGATCGCCGTGCGCGGCGCGGGCGACGTGGTCGGCGAGCTCGGCGCCATCGACGGCGGCCCGCGGTCGGCGACCGTGGCGGCGCTGGACGACCTCGACGCGCTCGTTCTGCCCGCCGCCCGCTTCGCCGCGCTGTGCCGGCGCGAAGCGGCGATCTCCTGGGCGTTGCTGCTGGTCCTGGCCGACCGGCTGCGCGACATCGGCCGGCAGCGGCTCGACGTCGGCGGCGGCACGATCACCCGGCGCGTCGCGGCGCAGCTGATGCAGCTGGCCGTGCAGCACGGGGTGCGCCGGGGCGACGACATCGTCATCGCGATCCCCGGCACGCAAGCGGAACTCGCGACCACCGCGGCGGTTTCGCGCGAATCGTGGGCCCGGGTGACGCGGGAACTGCGCCGGCTCGGCGTACTCAGCACCGCCCGCGGACAGGTGGTGATCCACCGGTTCGCGGAACTGAGCCGGCTTGCCCGCTGAACTTGTCCGAACGTCCTGGCCGGCGCGGATTTGCCTGCGCCACGGCCGGTTCGGTGGTGTGCGGCTGGGGATTTCCCCGTGTCGTGGGAATTTCTGTGCGGTCGACGCCGAGCTCGGTCGGGAATGAGGTCCGTGATTTTCTCCCGAACGTGTCTCCAGACACAGATTTCCCTGCCCCGCAGGGGAATTCTGGAAGCACGCACCCACCACGGAGGTAGTCATGGACCCGTTTCTTCCTGCCCCGCAACCGATCCGCTGGCGTCGTGGGGTCTACGCGGCCGCGATCGTGATTCCGTTCACCGTGCTCCAGCTGTGGGCGCTGCTCGTGCTCCTGAGCGTCGCTGACCTCAGCGGCCTTGTCGCACAAGCGGTTCTGGTGCTCGTACTCGGCTCGGTCATCTCGCTCGCCGTCGGGTGGCGCTGGGCCTGGCGCCTGGGTTCCGAACGCCGCCGCGCCCTCGAAACCCGCCGCGAGTTCGAGGCCTGGCGTGATGCCGCACGCGAAATCCCGCCGGTCGAACGGATCGGCGCCGGGCGAGGCCGTCGATGAACGCGCTGGCGGCCGCCGCCACCGAAACCGGCCCGGACACGTCGACGGTCGTGCTGGTGCTCGCCCTCGTCGTGTTCATCGTCGCGGTCCGGGTCGTGCGGCGGATCGTCGGCTTCGTCGTGAAGATCGCCGCGTCGGCCGCCGCGCTCGCCGGCGTCGTCATGGCGGTCGGCGGCCTCGGCGGACTGACGACGCTGGCCGTCCTCGCGCTTCAGTAGGTCGTCTTCGTTCTCCTTGGCACACCACGATTCCCGGGCGGCCGGGAACCCGGTCCCGCACACGGCGGGGACCGGGTTTTCTCTTTTCGGTGGCAGACTCCGCCCGACCAGCTCGCCGGCCCGCACAGCGTTCGCCGGTGGCAGCCGCTCAGCCGGCCAGCTGCTTCTTCACCTCTGCCGCGACCCGGCCGCCCTCCGCGCGCCCCGCCACCTTCGGCTGCACCGCCTTCATCACCGCGCCCATGCCCGCCATCCCGGAAGCGCCGGTGCTCGCCACGGCGTCCGTCACCAGGGTCGCCAGCTCGTCGTCCGAGAGCTGCGCCGGCAAGTAGCCCGTGAGGACCTCCGCCTCGGCGCGCTCGCGGTCGGCCGATTCGGCGCGGCCGGCGCCCGCGAACGCTTCGGCGGCGTCGCGGCGCTTTTTCACCTCGCGGGTGATGATCTTGCGCACCTCGTCGTCCGAGAGCTCGCGGTGGGTGTCGCCCGCGGTTTCCTCGTAGCCGATGGCCGAGAGCGTGAGGCGCAGGGTCGCGGAGCGGAGCTGGTCGCGCGCCTTGATGGCGGTGGTGAGGTCGTCGTGGAGGGTCTGCTTGAGCGTGGTCATCCCCCGATCCTGGCACCACCGCCGCGGCGACGCGCGGGTCTTCTAGACTCGACCGTGATGTCCAACCAGTACGAATCGCTTCCGGAGGTGCGGTGATGAGGCTCGTTTTCGCCGGTACCCCCGAACCCGCGGTGCCCTCGCTGCGCGCTCTGCTCGAATCCGGCCGCCACGAGGTCGTCGCGGTGGTGACGCGGCCCGACGCCCAGGCCGGGCGCGGCCGCCACGTCGTGCGCTCGCCCGTCGGGGCGCTCGCGGACGAGCACGGCATCGAGGTGCTCACGCCCGCGCGCGCCGGGGACCCCGCGTTCCTCGCGCGCCTGACGGAGCTGGCGCCCGACGCGTGCCCCGTCGTCGCGTACGGGGCGCTGCTGCCGCAGTCCGCGCTCGACATCCCGGCCCACGGCTGGGTGAACCTGCACTTCTCGCTGCTGCCCGCGTGGCGCGGCGCCGCGCCGGTGCAGTCGGCGATCCGCGCGGGTGACGAGATCACCGGCGCCAGCACGTTCCGCATCGTCAAGGAGCTCGACGCGGGGCCCGTCTTCGGCGTCGTCACCGAGAAGATCGGCCCGGCGGACACCTCGGGCACGCTGCTGAGCCGGCTCGCCGAGTCCGGCGCGCACCTGCTGCTGTCCACCATGGACGGCATCGAGGACGGCACGCTGCGGGCCGTGGAGCAGGCAGGCGACGGCATGACCTACGCGCCGAAGGTGACGGTCGAAGACGCTCGCGTATCGTTCGCGGACCCGGCCGCGGCCGTCGACCGGCAGATCCGCGCGGTGACGCCGGAGCCGGGCGCGTGGGCGGAGTTCCGCGGCGAGCGCTTCAAGCTGGGGCCCGTCACGGTCGTCGACGAACCGGGCCCGCCGCCGGGCGAGCTCGTGGTCGAGCGCAAGCGCGTGCTCGTGGGCACGGCGACGAAACCGGTGCGGCTGGGCGAGGTCCAGGCATCGGGCAAGAAACGGATGGCGGCCACCGACTGGGCGCGCGGTACACGGATCGAAGAGGGAGAGCGCCTGCGGTGAACGAGCGTGGGGAACGGCGGCCGTCCAGGCCGCAGCGGGGCCGGCCGGCTCCGCGCAAAGAAGGACCGCGCCGTCCGCCGGAGATCGATCCGGCCCGCCAGGTCGCGTTCGACGTGCTGCGCGCGGTGCGCGAGAAGGACGCATACGCGAACCTCGTGCTGCCGCAGCTGCTTCGCGAACGTCGCATCACTGGCCGCGACGCGGCGCTGGCCACGGAGCTCACGTACGGCGCTTCGCGGGCCCAGGGCCTGCTCGACGCCGTGATCGGCGCCTGCGCCGAGCGGCCGATCGAGAAGACGGACCCGGTGGTACTCGACGCGCTGCGCCTCGGCGTCTACCAGCTGCTGCGCACGCGCATCCCGGAGCACGCGGCCGTCGGGTCCACTGTGGACCTCGTCCGCGCCGAAGCCGGTTCGTGGGCAACGGGATTCGCCAACGCGATCCTGCGCTCGGTGTCCGCAAAGGACGAACAGACCTGGCTCGACGAGCTGGCGCCCGACGAGGCGACCGACCCGATCGGCGCCTACGCGATGCGCACGGCGCACCCGCGCTGGGTCGCGCGGTCCTTCGCGGAAGCGCTGGGCGACAAGGGCGCGGAGCTGAAGGCGGCGCTCGAAGCCGACGACGCCCGCCCCGAGGTGCACCTGGTCGCGCGCCCCGGCGAGATCAGCGCCGACGAGCTGGCCGCGATCACGGGCGGCGACGTCGCCCCGTACTCGCCCTACGGCGTGCGCCTGCCCGCCGGAGCCGGTGACCCGGCCGACGCCGAGCCGGTGCGCGAACGCCTCGCCGCCGTGCAGGACGAGGGCAGCCAGCTGTGCGCGATCGCCGCCACAGAGGTGCCGACCGAGGGCTCCGACGAACGCTGGCTCGACCTGTGCGCCGGCCCCGGCGGCAAGGCCGCGCTGCTCGGCGCGCTCGCGGCGATCAGCGGTGCCCGGGTGGACGCCGTCGAGAAGGCCCCGCACCGCGCGAAGCTCGTGGAGAACACCACGCGCGGCTTGCCTGTCACGGTGCGCGTCGCCGACGGCCGTGAGTCCGGCCTCGAACCGGGCTACGACCGCGTGCTCGTCGATGCGCCGTGCAGCGGCCTCGGCGCCCTGCGCCGGCGGCCGGAAGCCCGCTGGCGCCGCAAGCCCAGCGACGTCTCCGACCTGACGAAGCTGCAGGGCGAGCTGCTCACGGCCGCGCTGGACCTGGTCCGGCCGGGCGGTGTGGTCACCTACGTCGTGTGTTCGCCGCACCTCGCCGAGACCGAGGGTGTGGTGGGCGAGATCGCCCGCCGCACCAAGGCCGAGGTCCTCGACGCGCGCGAGTTCTTCCCGGGCGTGCCGCAGCTCGGCGACGGCCCGTACGTGCAGCTGTGGCCGCACCGCCACGGCACCGACGCGATGTTCTGCGCCACCCTGCGCAAACCGTGAGGGACCTCGGCCTGGTCGCGAGCTCGTGCGGTGGGCTGGACAGCCGGTTCACCGCCGAGCTCGCCCGCCCCGCCGCCACGCGCGGCTGGCGCCTCGCGGTCACGCTGACGCCCGTCGCCCACCGCTGGCTGGAGGCGACGGGCGGGCTGACCGAGCTGGCCGCGACCACCGACCTGCCGGTCCGCGCTGTCTCGCGCCTGCCCGGCGAGCCGCGCCCGCACCCGGACCCGTCGGTGTTCCTCTTCGCTCCCGCGTCGGCCAACTCCCTGGCCAAGCTCGCCCTGGGCATCGCCGACAACCAGGCGCTGACCCTGCTCGGCGACGTCCTCGGCGCGCCCGGGATCACGATCGTGGTGGCCTACCAGATCCAGGACACCCGGGTGCACCACCCGGCCTGGCAGCGCCACCTGGACACGCTGAAGTCGGCCGGCGTGCGCCTCCACCGCCTGGATCCCCGGCGGCCGTGGTCGGAAGTCCTGGACCTGCTGCCCGGCGCATGACCCCAATGCGGCGTTCGGTGCGTTGATCGCAACGAACGCCACATTGGGGTGTTCGGGGCAGGGTGATCAGCGCAGGCGCAGAGCGCGCTTCAGCGTCGAGAACAGGTCGGTCTGGTTGGTCAGCCCGACGATGTTCGCGGCCTGCGGTCCGTAGCCCGCGATGCGGACCTGGGTGCCGGTGTGCGACTGCGAGCCGCCGGTCTCGGCGGTGCCGTAGGCGAGGGTCATGTTCGAGCCCTCGTTGGTGACCAGCGTCGCGGTCAGGCCCGGGGTGGCGGTGGGCTCCACGATCTGGCTGCTGTGGCCGTGGTCGGCGGTCACGAGCACGAGGGTGTCGCGGTGGCTGCGGGCGTACGCCAGGCCCGCGGCGATCGCGGAGTCGAAGTCGATCGTCTCGCCGATCTGACCGCACGGGTCGGCGGAGTGGTCCTGCTTGTCGATGCTGGCGCCCTCGACCTGGAGGAAGAAACCCTTGTCGCTGTGGCGGTCGTCGAGCAGCTCGATCGCCTTGCGGGTCTGCTCGGCCAGCTTCGGCTGGGTCTTCGGCAGCGCCGGGTTCGGGGTGCAGCGGGCCGGCTGGGTGCCGCCGTGGACCGCGGCCGGGCCGGTCCAGTTCACCGGCATGTTGTTCGGGGCGAACAGGCCGAGGACCGGCTTGTCCTTCTTCGCCTTGGCCAGGTCGGCCGCGGTGTTGACGACGTTGTAGCCGGCCGCCTTCGCCTGGTCCAGCACGGTCTTGCCCTTGAACTTGCCCGCCGTCACC
Organism: Amycolatopsis sp. 2-15; assembly: GCF_030285625.1. Classification (NCBI taxonomy): domain Bacteria; kingdom Bacillati; phylum Actinomycetota; class Actinomycetes; order Pseudonocardiales; family Pseudonocardiaceae; genus Amycolatopsis; species Amycolatopsis carbonis. The sequence continues at coordinate 8,741,616 of NZ_CP127294.1, read as the reverse complement.
TTCTGGTCGAAAAACGTCGCGCCGCCGCCCAGCAGCACGTCGGGGCGGGTCTGCACCAGCTGCTCGGAGATCGAGCCGGCGCCGCCGTTCTCCTTGGCGTTCTGCGCGCACTTGGCGGTCGTCTCGACCGGACCCTTGCAGTCGCGGCTGACCACGTGGGAGCCGAGCACGGCGGGGGTCGCGTCCTGGATCTCCGCGGTGGTGACGTCACCGGTGCGCAGACCGCCGCGCTTGGCCAGCTCGAGGATGGTCGGCACTGCGTTGCCGTACGCGTCGACCGAGATCGCGCCGTTGTAGGTCTTGGTGCCGGTGGCCCAGCCCGTGCCGGACGCGGCCGAGTCGGTGACGTAGTTCGGCTTGCCAGGGTTGTTCTGCTCCACGGCGTACGTGGTGTAGTCGCCGGTCAGCGGCAGCTCGTCCATGGCGAGCCGCCCGGCCGCGCCGCGCTCGTAGTTGCGCGCCGCGGTGATCTCCGACTGGCCCATGCCGTCGCCGATGAACAGGATCACGTTGCGCGCGGTGCCGCCCTGGATCGCGTTGCGGACGTCCTGCGTGCGGTCACCCGCGGAGGCGGTGCGCGACGTCGCGGTGTCCGAAGTCGCCAGGGCGACCGGGGCCGCGGCGATCAGCGCGGCGCCGAGCGCGCCCGCGGTCAGCCACTTGCGGCGGCCGGCGAAGAGCGTTCTCATGCAGTTTCTCCTCGGATGGGGATTAATCCGGAAACTCCGGCTCGGGCCATTAGTCCCTGTGCATGTGTTCCGCACGTATCATCCGGATGATCAGTGAATGTCCGAAAGGAGAACAGCGAGCCGCCGCAGCCGGTTCACGACGGTTAACCGGGCCGACCTAGACTCGGGGCGTGGCCGATCGACCCCTCATCGCACCCAGCATCCTGTCCGCGGACTTCGCCCGGCTCGGCGAGGAGATCGCGGCGATCGCGCACCCGGGGGAGACCCGCGCGGACTGGGTCCACGTGGACGTGATGGACGCGCACTTCGTGCCCAACCTGACGCTCGGGCTGCCCGTGGTCGAGGCGCTGCTGAAGTCCACCGACGTGCCGCTCGACTGCCACCTGATGATCGACGACCCGGACCGCTGGGCGATCGGCTACGCCGAGGCCGGCGCCTACAACGTCACCGTCCACGTGGAAGCCGCGAACGACCCGGTGAAGCTCGCGAAGAACCTGCGCGCCGCCGGAGCGAAGGCGGGCCTTTCGGTGAAGCCCGGCACCCCGCTCGAGCCCTGCATCGAGGCCCTCAAGCACTACGACACGCTGCTCGTGATGTCCGTCGAGCCCGGGTTCGGCGGCCAGTCGTTCATGCCCGACGTGCTGGAGAAGGTGCGCACCGCGCGCCGCCTCGTCGACACCGGCCACCTCAAGCTCGTGGTCGAGATCGACGGCGGGATCAACGCCGAGACCATCGAGCAGGCCGCCGAAGCCGGCGTCGACTGCTTCGTGGCCGGGTCCGCCGTCTACGGTGCGGACGACCCCGGCCGGGCGGTCGCGGCCCTTCGTGAACAGGCCGCGCGCCACCGCGCGAACTGACCCCGCGCCCCGGGAAGCACCGGGGTACGGGCGGGTGTTGGATGGAGGGATCACCGGGTTCGGACGGTGACGGCGGCGAGGAGGCAGCAGCAGTGTTCACCGGGATTGTCGAGGAGATCGGCGAGGTCACCGCGGTCGAGCAGGGCACGAACATGGCGCGGCTCACGGTGCGTGGCCCCCTGGTCACGTCCGACGCGAACCACGGCGATTCGATCGCCGTCAGCGGCGTGTGCCTGACGGTCGTGGCCGTCTCGGATGGCGGGTTCACCGTCGATGTGGTGAACGAGACACTCGCGCGCTCCAGCCTCGCCAAGGTCGCCGTGGGCGACGCCGTGAACCTCGAGCGCGCCACCCCCGCGGGCGGCCGGCTCGGCGGGCACATCATGCAGGGCCACGTCGACGGCACGGGGGTCTTCCTGTCCCGCGACGACACGGGTGTGACCACGTTCGCCCTGCCCACGGGCCTGGCGAAGTACGTCGTCGAGAAGGGCTCGATCGCCGTCGACGGCGTGTCGCTGACCGTGGCGTCGATCACCGACGAGCAGTTCTCCGTGGCGCTGATCCCGACCACGCTCGAGGCCACGACGCTGGGGCGCCGCGAAGCCGGTGACCTCGTGAACCTCGAAGTGGACGTGGTCGCGAAGTACGTCGAGAAGCTGGCGACCCCACATCTGGCCGCGAGCGCGCACAATGTGTGACGTTCGGTCGGACGGTACGAAGGAGCAGCCGTGAGCGAGACGAAGGCGGCCGAGCCGCGGACGGGCTGGACGCCCTGCGGTGCCGGCACGATGTTCGACGCGGACGCCATCGAGGCGGCGGTCGCGGACATCGCGGCGGGCAAGGCCGTGGTGGTCGTCGACGACGAGGATCGGGAGAACGAGGGCGACCTCATCTTCGCGGCCGAGAAGGCGACGCCCGAGCTGCTGGCGTTCATGGTCCGCTATACCTCGGGTTACGTGTGTGTCGCGTTGACGGAGGCGGAGGCCGATCGGCTGGACCTGCCGCCGATGTATCACACGAATCAGGATGTGCGGGGGACCGCGTACAGCGTCACGGTTGATGCCGCCGAAGGCATCACTACCGGTATTTCGGCTGCGGACCGCGCCCACACCATGCGGCTGCTGGCTGACCCGGCCGCGTCGGCGAAGGACTTTCGCCGCCCCGGGCATGTGGTGCCGTTGCGGGCGAAGGAGGGTGGTGTGCTGCGCCGCCCGGGTCACACCGAGGCCGCGGTGGACCTGGCTCGCATGGCCGGGTTGAACCCGGCCGGTGTGCTGTGCGAGATCGTGTCGCAGAAGGACGAGGGCGACATGGCGCGCCGCGACGAGCTGGAGGTGTTCGCCGCCGATCACGACCTGCGCGTGATCTCGATCGCCGATCTGATCGCCTACCGGCGTCGGACGGAGAAGCAGGTCGAGCGGGTCGCTGAGGCCCGGATCCCGTTGTCGGCGGGCACGTTCCGCGCGGTGGGGTACGACAGTTTGCTGGACGGGATCGAGCACATCGCGTTCGTCTACGGTGAGATCGGCGACGGTGAGGACATTCTGGTGCGCGTGCACTCGGAATGCCTGACCGGCGACGTCTTCGGCTCCCTGCGCTGTGACTGCGGTCCCCAGCTCGAAGCCGCGCTGCAGGCCGTGGCCGACGAAGGCCGCGGCGTCGTCCTCTACATCCGCGGCCACGAGGGCCGCGGCATCGGGCTGCTGCACAAGCTGCAGGCCTACCAGCTGCAGGACGCCGGCGCGGACACCGTCGACGCCAACCTCGCGCTCGGCGTCCCGGCCGACGCCCGCGACTACGGCACCGGCGCCCAGATCCTGTGCGACCTCGGCGTGCGGTCGATGCGGCTGCTCACGAACAACCCGGCCAAGCGCGTCGGTCTCGAGGGGTACGGCCTGCGGGTCACCGGCCGCGTGCCGCTGCCCATCTCGCCCAACCCCGAGAACCTGCGGTACCTGCGCACGAAGCGTGACCGCATGGGGCACGACCTCGCGCAGCTGGAGCACTACGAACAGGTGGGTGCCGCCGAGCAGGCGGAGAAGGGGACAGCACCCGATGAGCGGTGAGGGACGGCCCGAGTTCGAGCTCGACCTGAGCGACTGCAAGGCGCTGAAGCTCGGCATCGTGGCCACGCGGTGGAACGCGAACATCACCGACACGCTCCTGGAGCGTGCGCTGGCCGCCGCGAAGGCGGCCGATCTCGAAGAGGAGCCCACCGTCGTGCACGTCGCCGGCGCCGTCGAGCTGCCGGTGGTCGCGCAGGCACTGGCCCGCCACCACGACGCGGTCGTGGCGCTCGGCGTGGTGATCCGCGGCGAGACCCCGCACTTCGACTACGTGTGCGACTCGGTCACGGCCGGCCTCACGCGCGTGGCGCTCGACGAGAGCACGCCCGTCGGCAACGGCGTGCTGACGGTCAACGACGAGCAGCAGGCGCTCGACCGTTCCGGCCTTCCCGGGTCGAAGGAAGACAAGGGCTACGAGGCCACGGTCGCGGCGCTCGACACCGCCCACGTGCTGCGCGGGCTGCGCCAGCCGTGGACCGAGCGGGGATTCGTGTGAGCCCCGCCGTGACCGACCAGCAGGAAACGACCCTGGTGATCCGCCCCCGGCGGGCGCTGGTGATGTGCAGCGTGCTGGCCGTGCTGCTGCTCGCCGTGTTCATCGTCGTGGCGATCCTGCTGCGCAACTCCCACACCGGCGTTGTGTTCGAGAAGTCGGACCAGGTCGCGATGATCGGCATCGGTGTGCTGCTCTCGCTCGGCACGATGTTGTTCGCCAACGCCCGCGTGCGCGCCGACGCGACCGGCATCGAGGTCCGCAACGTGATCACGACCCGCCGGTTCCTGTGGAGCGACGTGCTGTCGGTCAGCTTCCCCGACGGCGCTTCGTGGGCCCGGCTGGAGCTGCCCGACGACGAGTACTTCTCCGTGATGGCCGTGCAGGCCGTGGACCGCGACCGTGCGGTCGCCGCCGTGCGCGCGCTGCGCAAGCTGCACAAGGCGGCCACGGCTTCCTGATCATCGAGTGAGAAAGCCGCCCGGACGATCGTCGTCCGGGCGGCTTTTCTCGGTGGTGCGTCAGAGTTCCAGGTCGACGACGATCGGGGCGTGGTCCGAAGGGCCCTTGCCCTTACGGGCCTCACGGTCCACATAGGAATCGCGCACGGCCGTGGCGAACGGCTCGTTGCCGTACACGAGGTCGATACGCATGCCGCGGTTGTTGGGGAAGTTCCCGGCGCGGTAGTCCCAGTACGTGAACGGGTGGTCGTACTTCAGCGGGCGCGGGAACACGTCCGCCAGCCCGAGGTCACGCAGGCGGGCCAGCGCCGCGCGTTCGGGTTCGGTGACGTGCGTGGAGCCGTCGAACAGCGACCGGTCCCACACGTCGGCGTCGGTAGGGGCGACGTTGAAGTCGCCGAGCACGGCGAACGGTGTCTCCGACAGCTCGGCCGCGAGGGTCGTGCGCAAGGCTTCGAGCCATTCGAGTTTGTACGCGTAGTGCGGGTTGTCGGGCTCCCGGCCGTTGGGCACGTACACCGACCACACGCGCACGCCGCCACAGGTGGCGCCGACGGCGCGCGCTTCCGAAGCGCCGTCGAACTGTGGTTCGCCCGCGAGGCCGCGGACCACGTCGTCAAGGCCGACGCGCGAGACGATCGCGACCCCGTTCCACCGGCCGAGTCCGTAGGCGGCGACGTCATAGCCGAGCGCCTTCACCTCCTCCGCCGGGAACGCTTCGGTGGTGTTCTTCAGCTCCTGCACGCACAGCACGTCGGGTGCCGCGTGCTCGAGCCAGTCGAGCACGCGCGGCAGCCGCGGCACGATCGAGTTGACGTTCCACGTCGCGATCCTCACGACCGCCAGGATAGGGGTGCGTGGCCCGGGGCACCCGGCCACGCACCCCCGGTTCTCGGATCAGACGCCCGCGGTGCTGCGGATCCACGAGCGGCTGGTGGCGACGCTCGCGTAGTTGTTGGTGCCGCGGGTGTTCGTGCCGCTCTGGTTCTGCACAGTCGACGCGACGCCGACCTGCACGCCGCCGGCGACCTCGGGGCCGCCCGAGTCGCCCTTCCACGCGGCGCCGTTGATCCCGACGCTCTGGATCGCGCGGCCGCCGAACGCGTCGGTGGAGCGGCCCGTGACCTGCACGTTCGTGACCTTCAAGGCCGACGCCGGCGGGCCGGTCGGGGTCGTGCGGCCCCAGCCGTAGAGCTGGTTGGTGCTGCCGGTGGCCGGGTCGGCGCTGCCGAGGGTGATCGGTGCCGCCGAGGTGGCCTGGGCGAGGTGCAGGAGGGCGATGTCGCCGTTAGGCGACTGCTCCTCACGGTCGACGGCGATCTTGGTGCCGCCGAAGAGCGTGTTGGTGCCCACGCGCACGTACATGCCGCTGCCGTCTTCGTCGAGACAGTGCACGGCCGTCATCACCCAGCGCGACGCGACGACCGTGCCGGAGCAGTTGAAGCCCTGGAAGTCGCGGCCCGGCGTGTTGACGTAGACCTGGGCGCCCCAGCTGACGGCGGGCGCGGTGCCACCGCCCACGATGTTCGTCTGCGCGGTGGCGGCGGTGCCGCCGGCCAGGGTCAGCGCGGCCGCTGAGGCCAGTAAGGCCACTAAGGCCACTGTCGCCGTGGCCGTGCCGGCGAAACGGGTGCTTCTCAAGTGAGGATCCTTTCGGTGGGGACCGGAAGAGCCGGGTCTCGGCTGGGACGGACCGTAATCAGCGCGTCACCCGGCCGGGAACCGACGAAGGTCGCTCGCGTCCGAATCACCCGACTTCCGTCGGGTTCGGGGCACGCACCAGGCCCCAGGCGGGCACCGCACACCGGGGCCCCGCAGAACTGTCAGACCGGCGCCATAGTCTTGACGTGTGGCTGACCCGACCACCTACCGTCCCTCGCCGGGGAGCATCCCGGACGCCCCTGGCGTGTACAAGTTCCGCGACGCCGCCAAGCGGGTCATCTACGTCGGCAAGGCCAAGAGCCTGCGCAGCAGGCTGAACTCCTACTTCGCCGACCTCATGGGCCTGCACCCGCGCACGCGCCAGATGGTCACCACGGCCGCGAGTGTCGAGTGGACCGTGGTCACCACCGAGGTCGAGGCGCTGCAGCTCGAGTACAACTGGATCAAGGAGTTCGACCCGCGGTTCAACGTCCGCTACCGCGACGACAAGAGCTACCCGGTGCTCGCAGTGACGTTGAACGAGGAGTTCCCGCGCCTGCACGTCTACCGCGGGGCGCGCAAGAAGGGCGTGCGCTACTTCGGGCCGTACTCCCACGCGTGGGCCATCCGCGAGACGCTCGACCTGCTGTTGCGTGTCTTCCCGGCGCGCACGTGCTCGGCCGGTGTGTTCCGCCGCCACGGCCAGATCGGCCGGCCCTGCCTGCTCGGCTACATCGACAAGTGCTCGGCGCCGTGCGTCGGGCGGGTCAGCGCCGACGAGCACCGCGGGATCGTCGAGGACTTCTGCGACTTTCTCGCGGGCCGCACCGACGCGATGATCCGCCGCCTCGAACAGGAGATGGCCGCCGCGTCCGACGAGCTCGAGTTCGAACGCGCGGCGCGGCTGCGTGACGACCTCGGCGCTCTGCGCCGCGCGATGGAGAAGCAGGCGGTGGTGTTCGGCGACGGCACCGACGCCGACGTCGTCGCCTTCGCCCACGACGATCTGGAAGCGGCCGTGCAGGTCTTCCACGTGCGCGGCGGACGCGTGCGCGGGCAGCGCGGCTGGGTCATCGACAAGGCCGAGGAAATGGCCGTGCCGGACCTCGTCGACCAGTTCATCACGCAGTTCTACGGCGAGGAGTCGGAGCGGGCCCAGCGCGACGGCCTCGACGCCGGCCCGGTCGTGCCGCGCGAGGTGATCGTGCCCGAGCTGCCGGCCGACGCCGAAGCGCTCAGCGAGTGGCTTTCGGGTCTGCGCGGCTCGCGGGTGCGCGTGCGCGTGGCCCAGCGCGGAGACAAGAAGGCGCTCGCCGAAACCGTGGAGCGCAACGCGGGCGAAGCGTTCACCCAGCACAAGCTGCGCCGTGCCGGCGACCTCACGGCGCGGTCGGCGGCGCTGCAGGAGCTGCAGGACTTCCTCATGCTCGACAGCGCGCCGCTGCGCATCGAGTGCATCGACATCAGCCACATCCAGGGCAGTGACGTGGTCGCGTCGCTCGTGGTCTTCGAAGACGGTCTCGCGCGCAAGTCCGAGTACCGCCGGTTCGCGTTGCGCGAGGCCGCGGAAGAGGGCGATGTCGCGTCGATCGCGGAGGTCGTGCGGCGCCGGTTCCACCGCTACCTCAAGGAAACCGCCGAGGCGAGCGCACCCGAATCGGACGGCGAGAGCACCGACGACAACGCCGGCAGTCTCGTTGACGGTGAGGCGATCGAACCCGCCCGCCCGGGCATCGACCCGGACACGGGCCGGCCGCGCAAGTTCGCCTACCCGCCCAACCTGCTCGTGGTCGACGGCGCGGGCCCGCAGGCCACGGCGGCGGCCGACGTGCTGGCGGAGCTGGGGATCACCGACATCGCGGTGGTGGGGCTCGCGAAGCGGCTGGAGGAGGTCTGGCTGCCCGCCGACCCCGACCCGGTGATCCTGCCGCGCACGTCCGAAGCGCTGTACCTGTTGCAGCGCCTGCGCGACGAGGCTCACCGCTTCGCCATCCGCTACCACCGCGAGAAGCGGTCCAAGCGGCTGTCGGCGTCCGAATTGGACAGTGTGCCCGGGCTGGGGCAGGCTCGGCGCACCGCGCTGATCAAGCACTTCGGCTCGGTGAAGAAGCTCAAGCAAGCCAGGGTCGAGGAGATCGAGGCGGTGCCCGGCTTCGGCAGGCGCACCGCGGAAGCCGTGGTGGCGGCACTGGCCGGGGAGACCGGTGCCGGCTCGGGAGGGGACAAGGGGTCGTGATCGGGGAAGGAACCATCGTGAGTGCGCAAGAGGACAACCGGGGAACCGGAATGGAGGTCGCCGTCGTCAGCGGCCTCTCGGGAGCGGGCCGCTCCACGGCGGCGAAGTGCCTGGAGGACCTGGGCTGGTTCGTCGTGGACAACCTGCCGCCGGAGCTCATCGCCACCATGGTCGAGCTCGGCGCGCAGGCGCGCGGCGCGATCACCAAGGTGGCCGTGGTGATGGACGTGCGTTCGCGCGCGTTCACCGACGACCTGGCCTCGGTGATCAAGGACCTCGACGCGCGCGGGTACAAGCCGCGCGTGCTGTTCCTGGAGGCCACCGACGCGGTGCTCGTGCGCCGCTTCGAAGCCGTCCGCCGCGGCCACCCGATGCAGGGCGACGGCCGGCTCGCCGACGGCATCACCGCCGAGCGCAAGCTGCTCGCGCCGCTGCGCGAGGAAGCCGACCTGGTGCTCGACACGTCGGCGCTGTCGGTGCACGACCTGCGGGCGAAAATAGAGGACGCCTTCGGCTCCGAGGCGAGCACGCAGACGCGCGTGACCGTGCTGTCGTTCGGCTACAAGTACGGTCTGCCGATGGACTCCGACCTGGTGATGGACGTGCGGTTCCTGCCGAACCCGTTCTGGATCCCGGAGCTGCGCGAGCACACCGGGCTCGACGGCGAGGTCCGCAACTACGTGCTGTCGCAGGAAGGCGCGGAGGAGTTCCTCGACCGCTACCACCAGCTGCTGCGCCTCATCGGCGCCGGCTACAAGCGCGAGGGCAAGCGGTACCTCACGCTCGCCGTCGGCTGCACGGGCGGGAAGCACCGCAGCGTCGCGATCTCGGAAGAGCTCGCCCATCGACTGTCCAAGGAGGACGGAATGGCCGTGAAGGTGGTGCACCGCGACCTTGGCCGTGAGTGACGTGCGCGCGGTCGCGCTCGGCGGTGGACACGGCCTGCACGCGACGCTCACCGCGTTGCGGCGGGTCACCCGGGAAGTCACGGCGGTGGTCACCGTCGCCGACGACGGGGGCTCGTCCGGGCGGCTGCGGCGCGAGCTGGGCCTGCTGCCGCCGGGCGACCTGCGCCAGGCCTTCGCGGCGTTCGCGGCCGAAGACGGCGGCACGCTGTGGGCCGAGGTGTTCCAGCACCGCTTCGGCGGCGATGGCGCGCTGGCCGGCCACGCGGTGGGCAACCTGCTGCTGGCCGGCCTGTTCGAGGTGCTCGGCGATCCCGTGGCCGCGCTCGACGAAGCGAGCCGCCTGACGGGGATTTCCGGACGGGTGCTGCCGATGTCGCCGGAGCCGCTGGAGATCGAGGCCGAGGTGAGCGGCCTCGACAGCGAGGACCCGGGCGCGGTCCGCCGGATCCGCGGGCAGGTCGCGGTGGCGAGCACACCGGGCCAGGTGCACCGCATCAGCCTGCACCCGGTCGGGCGCCAGGCGCGGCCGCCGCAGGGCTGTCCGCAGGCGATCGAGGCCGTGCTCGGCGCCGACGTGGTGTTCCTCGGGCCGGGCTCGTGGTTCACCAGCGTACTGCCGCACGTGCTCGTGCCGGATCTGTACGACGCGCTCGTGCGCACGAAGGCCACCAAGGTGGTGGTCCTCAACCTTGTCCCCCAGCCGGGGGAAACTGCCGGGTTCTCGCCGGAGCGGCATCTGGACGTACTCTTCGAGCACGCCCCCGCGCTGCGGGTCGACGCCGTGATCGCGGATCGCGATTCCGTGCCGGACCCGGCAAGTCTGCGCCGGGCGGCGCAGCGGCTGGGTGGTCGCGCCCATCTGGGGGCGGTGGCCGACCCGGTCGTGGAGGGACGGCATGATCCTGATGCGCTCGCCCGGTGCATGCGAGAGGCTCTCGGCCTCGATGGGGGACACAGCGGGCACCGTGGCTGACGGCGGGCGCGCAGCGGAAGGCAGGAGGGGCAGTACATGGCGATGACCGCCGCGGTGAAGGACGAACTGAGCAGGCTCGAGATCACGAAGATCGGGCCACGCCGGGCGGAGGTCGCGTCGCTGCTTCGCTTCGCCGGCGGGCTGCACATCGTGGCCGGCCGAGTGGTGGTGGAGGCCGAGCTCGACACGGGCTCGGTGGCCCGGCGGCTGCGCAAGGAGATCCACGAGCTCTACGGCCACCAGTCCGACGTGCACGTGATCACCGCCAGCGGCGGCCTGCGCAAGGGCACGCGGTACGTCGTGCGCGTGGTGAAGGACGGCGAAGGCCTCGCCCGTCAGACCGGGCTGATCGACCAACGTGGGCGACCCGTGCGTGGCCTGCCCGCGGCCGTGGTGTCCGGCGGGGTCGCCGACGCGGAAGCCGCGTGGCGCGGCGCGTTCCTCGCCCACGGTTCGCTGACGGAACCCGGCCGTTCGTCGTCGCTCGAGGTCACGTGCCCGGGCCCGGAAGCGGCGCTGGCTCTTGTCGGCGCGGCCCGGCGCATGGGCATCCAGGCGAAGTCGCGTGAGGTCCGCGGCGCCGACCGGGTCGTGGTGCGCGACGGCGACGCCATCGGCGCGCTGCTGACGCGCCTCGGCGCCCACGCGAGCGTGCTGCAGTGGGAGGAACGGCGGATGCGCCGCGAGGTCCGCGCCACCGCCAACCGCCTCGCCAACTTCGACGACGCCAACCTCCGCCGCTCGGCCCGCGCGGCCGTCGCGGCGGCCGCCCGCGTCGAACGCGCCCTCGACATCCTCGGCGACACCGCCCCCGACCACCTCCTCGCGGCCGGCAAGCTGCGGCTGTCCAACCGCCAGGCGTCGCTGGAGGAGCTCGGCCAGCTGTCCGACCCGCAGATGACGAAGGACGCGGTCGCCGGCCGCATCCGGCGCTTGCTCGCGATGGCGGACAAGCGGGCTAAGGACCTGAACATCCCGGACACGGAGTCCGCGGTGACGCCGGAGATGCTGGAGGACGAGGAGGCTTAGGCCGTTCGTGGCCGGGTTCGGGGCAGCTTGAGCTCGGTCACCAGGGCCCGCAGCCACGGCTGCGCGATCGCCGGTTCCTTCACGATCTCGCGCACCATCCGGTCCCGCACCTCGGCCGTCCGTCCCGCCGCGACGACCGCCAGCGCTTCGGCAAGGGCTTCGCGCGCCTTGTCGTCGTGCTGCGGCGCGCGGGCGTCCTCGGCGCCCCAGCGCACGCGTGTGAACGAGCGCGTGAGCTTCGGTTGCCAGTTGCCGAAGTAACTCCAGACGTTCGCGTCGAGGGAGACGTTATGGATGGCGCCGGCGGGCAGGCCGGCGGTCCAGTCCGCGTGCTGGTGCCAGCGCCAGGTCTTGGGGCTCGTCGCGCGGCGCAACGTGATGCCCAGGAACCGCAGGCGTCGCCGGACCTCCGGCCACGCGACTCCGTCGTCGTCCGCCCACTGCCGAAGGATGCGGGCCAGGCATCCGAACGTGCCCCCGGACGAGACGAGGTCCGTGAGCACCACCGGTGGCCCACCATCCGCGATCGCCGCGGGGGAGAGCCCGGCGTCGGCGAGATTGGCGCGCAGCTGGGCCGTTTCACCGGGCCGCATCGGTCCGAGCAGGGAGTGGTCGACCATCCCCAGCGACAACGGCAGCAACCGCAGCCGGCTCCGGTCGGTCAGCGCTCCGCTCAACAGGTCGTACACGCTGTCGGCAGACCGCCCGACGAAGTAGAGATCGCCGTCCTCGCTGCGCGCCAGCACCTTCGCCGCACACGCCGTGAGCTCGTCCAGGAACCACAGCACGGGCGCCCCGGCGGGCAGACTCCCGAGCTGGTCCGGGCGCACGAGATCCCAGCGATGCGGGCGATTCGGTTCGGTCACCTCTCCAGAACACCATGCGACGCAACCGAATTCGCCCGCGAAAACCGGTTGCGAGTCGACAGTGGACTGCGGGATCCTCACGCCTGTGTCGTAGTAACCGTCGCCCCGGGGTGCGGGCCGACGCCGGCCGGGAACGCTACGGCCCCACCACTCCCGCGGGGTTCGCCGCGCCCGGCTCGTCGGCAAACTCGTGGCGGGGTGACCAGCCCGGCGGTCCGAACACGTACCCTG